>CAYMWO010000048.1:0-17237 GCA_964393905.1 uncultured Bdellovibrionales bacterium
GACTTCAAGTCCGGGGCGGCGGACATGGGGAACGTGGCGATGTCCTCGCCCTCGCCGGGATCGTGTCACGGCGCGCTGTTCCTCAAGCGGTTCGCCGGGGACACTCCCTGGATGCATCTCGACATCGCGGGTCCCGCGCTGGTCGGGATGGAGAAGGGCGACGTCCCGGGCTTCGGCGTGGGTTCCCTCACGCGCTACGCCCAGTCGCACTAGTCCCCCCACCCAAGGGACACAGAAGGTTCTCATCACTCGCGAAGCCGGGGACAACCCCCGGCTTCGCCTCACTTTCAATACCCACACAAATGACATCTCCCACCTCCACTTCCTAGACACCTCTCCCATCAAAATGCTAAATTCTTCCAGCATATTCCCCTGCTCTCTTCTCATCCCTTTTCTTCCAGTAGACCTAAATCTACTCCCAGACCGATCTTCCTAGTTTTCGGCGCGGAAATTCTGTCGGGGGGTAGAGGTGTTATAAGGTTTTATTCCCGGGCACCGATTATGAGTTGTTGTTAAGCCGGTATCTAAAAAACCGCTTTAGCAACAACTCACGAAGGGAGGTGCCCATGCTGTGCATGGTGAATGTCGAGGAAGGCAAGCGAGTTCTGATGATGATCTCCGAACCCAAGGAGGTCTCGGACCCGAAAACAGCAGACCCGAAGTTCGTGGTCCTGAACCTGCTCCGACATCCGCGAACCGTAGGGTTCCCGGAGGACCTCGACGTCATCCGCTTCGACTGCGGTGCACGTTGCCTACTGGAGCCGAAGGCCTGGACAGTTTCGTTCCTCGAGGCCCTCGTGGCCGGGCTCCAACAACGAATGGTCCACGGGACTCCTGGGGCGAGGCAGAACGCGGAGATGGTGCTCGCCCAGTTGCCGAGGATCCACGTCGAGATCCTCCAGAGCCTCGCGCCGGCAGCCCACCGGTGTTAGGCGAGAACCAGGCCATCCGGCGGCGTACCTATGGAGTTCCACTCCATAGTGCGCCGCCGGGGGAGACATGATTTGAGTTTTTTAAAAGGTCCACACCTCTACCTCCCATACTCACCTACTCCTGCTCTTACTCTTAGTCTTGCTCTCCTTCTTAATCTCACTCTTAATCTTGCTCTTACTCTTGCTCTTGCTCTCAATCTTAATCTTACCCTCCTCCTCTCTTCTCCCTCTCCCCCTTCTCGCCCCCTGACTTTGCCTTCCCCTTCCTATTCCGCTAATATCCACCCTGTCCGGATTCAGGAAGTCATGTGAGCTTACTAAAGCCAAAATGACCGCGCTAAAAGACTTAACGAATAGAGGCGCTTAAAGATGAATACCAAAGACCAAACCCTATCCAAACACCTCTCCGCCGAGTCATTAAACGACGAGGACTCCGAAACTCGGGACGATGACGACGAAGAGCTAGAAGTCTCCCCCCGAACCCACCTTGGGGTAATCTCAGCTTCCCCCGTTCCGCGTAGCAACCGCTACCGTCTCGACAAACTCGAGTGCCAAATTATCTCCCAACTTGACGAAGACGGCCGCAAACCGTTCCAAGCCATCGCTCGCGAGCTCGGCGTCGATGAGAAAACAGTCCGCAACCGCGTAAGCAAACTCCGCGAACAGGGAATCTTAAATTTCATTCCCACAACCGACGCCAATAAACTTAAAGGCTGTATTGTGGCCTTGGTCGCGATTAGCATTCGTGCAGATATCCGAAACGATGTTGAGCGACTCGCAAGGGATATCGCCTCACTCCCGATGGTTTCCTGGGTTGGAACGGTGATGGGGCAGTATGACCTGATGGTCGAGGTGATTGTCGAATCCTGGGATGCGCTGGCGCGGTTTGAACTGCATGAGCTAACACAGATATCGGGTATTGGGAAAACAGATAGCTTCTTAGTGCTCTCCCACTACGGAAAACGAGGGATGCCTTTTGTCGAACGTATCCTTAATCCCCGTAAGTAGTTTTGATTCATCAACGCTCTCGAAAGATGACTATGTCGTCTTCGGTGGCACCTTTGATCCAATTCATGCAGGCCATGTTCAGGCCATTCGAGACTTACTGGGAAAATTCGCTCGGGTAATAGTCGCTCCTACCTCTCAAAACCCCTGGAAGAAAGATTCAGCTACGCCCTTAAAGTTGCGTTGCGAGATGCTGCGGCTGGTATTGGAAGCCGAGAAGTTATTGGGTGAAGCCGTCACGATACGCACAACTGGTTACGTTTACGCCGAGGAAGTTGTGCAAGAGCTGCGAGCGACATTGCCAGGAACATTATATTGGGCGGTAGGCGCCGATATTGCGGACTCCGTTTCAAACTGGCGGAACTGGGGGAATTTGGGGGTTACCTCCGTGATTGTTCCGATTCAGGTTCTCACCCACTCGACCGAGGTCCGCGAGCACCGCGCGGATATCCATCCGGCCGCAGCAGAGTTTGCCAAGAAACACCAGCTCTTTACCTAATTACCGCCCAGCTAATTACCTAGTAACTTCGTTGTTTTAGCGCTAGTTTTGCTTCTAGTTTCTCTAAAGCTATGCCGATAGTCTGGTGAGGAAACAGCTCAATAGGGGGAGACTTTAGGCATGGGGTTTTTGCAATCCGTTTTCAACCGTTCCGGTGGAAAAAAAGATGGCGACGATTGGGTTCGAACTACGCGTGCCACAGCTGATCGCATCAAGAACATTCTGGGAGTCAAACAACTTGAAACCATGCCTGTTCAGGCGGCGCGCGCGTTTCAACTTGCAAGCGATCCGCGCTCTACCGCCTCCGACTTTGTCTCGGTGGTCGAGTCCGATGAGGTCTTAAGCTCACGCGTTATACGAGTCGCAAACTCCGTCTATTTTTTCCGTGGCACTCAGGCTAATGATATCGAAAAGGCCGTCGCCGCTATTGGCTTAAATGAACTGCGCTGTCTGCTTTGTGCGACGATGCTGAAGAGCCTGTTACAGGGCACGCACCCGGCACGCGAACAGGTTTGGGCTAACGCCATAGCCGTTGGAATTTGCAGTCGCAGTCTGGCGAAATATACGCAACACATCGCCGAAGGTGAGGCCTTTCTCTGTGGGCTAGTTCACGATGTGGGAAAGCTGGTGATGATTCGACGAAGCGGCACTGAGTATGAAAAAGCTATTCGTTTGGTCGCGTCCGGTGAGAAGACCTTTGTCGAGGCCGAGGAGGAAGTCTATCAGACAAACCATATCGAAGTTGGAAAGTGGGTGGCGGAGCTTTGGAACTTTCCCATGCCGGTGATAAGAGCTATCGCCGGACATCACGACCCACTCCCGGTGCTAAAGCCTGGGGCATCACATAAAGTCACTCTATCCCAGCTTGTGCGGGCCGCAGACACTATTGCCCATGCGCGAGGAATCGGCCACCCTAGCTACTTTAAAGGGTTTCAGCGCCGCGCCCAGGAGGAGTTACCGGCCGTATTCCAAATGTTTGGTATGAGCACCGCAAATAGCGAGCAGTTCATCCAAAGCTTTGAGAAACAGTTCGAAGAGGAGTTTGGTCTTTATCAGGGCGAAATAAAATGAAGCTCAGGTCCATGTTTGACTCCAAAACAAAACAATCAGACGAAATTGAGCGACTTCGAACGCAGGTCGAAGAGCTTAATACGCGCTACGAACTGTTGACGACAAATCTCGCAGCTTCAGTCGTGATCTTCGACATTGAGAAAAAGGTTGTCTTCTGCAGCCCCTACACGGAAGTGCTTACAGGCTACACACTCGAGACCATCGCCGCCCACACTGGGCCCGGGGATTTTTTCGAGTCTATTGTTCTTGATACCGACCTTGAGCGCTACCGCCGCGCAAGGCGTGTTAGCGAGCTCGGAGAAGATATGATAGTCCGCTATCAGATTCGCCATCAGAAAGGGTTTCGCATGTGGCTAGAGACCCGACTCGTGCCACTGATGGCAGAGGACGGAACAGTGGATTCCGTTATGAGCGTCTCGATAGATGTCACTGACACTCTTAGCTACCAGCGCCAAATTGAGGAGCAGAATCGGGACCTAAGTGATTTTGCCTATATGGTTTCCCACGACCTGAAGGCTCCAATTTTTACCATTAAAGGTATGGCTGCGGCGCTCAGGGAGGATTGCGGCGATAGACTAGGCTCGGACGGGAATGAGCTGATGGATTATATTAGCGATGCCGCCGATCGCTTAGAGAAGCTGATTGCCAGTGTGATTGAGTATTCCTCAATCTCCACCAAATCAGCGCCCGAAACCGATGTGGATTTAAATCAGGTTTTGCACTCCGTGCTGCAGGACTTCTCCGAACAGATTAAGCAGGCCGGAGCGCAGATTTCAGTCGACCCACAACTGCCGACCATCCGCGGCTCCCAGGTGCGGCTCTATCAGGTGTTTTCAAACCTAGTAGGAAATGCGCTGAAATACCGTTCGAAGGAGCGCCCGGCAAAGATTCAAATTGCCAAGCGAGCCAACACCAGTGACTCAATTGTGATTGAGGTTCGGGATAACGGGCTTGGCATTCCGGCCACGAAGATTGGTGACATCTTTCGCCCCTACCAGCGGGCCCACGGGGCGGACATCGAGGGGAGTGGAATTGGGCTCGCCTGTGTAAAGAAAATAGTCGATCGTATCGGCGGGGCCGTAAGCGTTACTTCCGTAGAAGGCGAAGGCAGCATTTTCACAGTTACATTGCCAGCGCAACTACCTAAACCTCAGGCGATTCCTCAGGACCTAGTGCGCTGCTTTGAGCAGTAAGAAGGGCAGATCAAAGTGAACACTCCGACACACTCTATATTGCTCATTGATGACGACAATGCCCACCGTGTATTGATTAAGCGCGCAATCCTAAAAGCTGGGATAAGGGTTCCCATATTAGAGGCTGATTGTTTAGAGGCGGGAAGAAAAAGCTTATTTGGTAGTTCGACGGTATTGCCCGCAATTATCGTCATCGACCTGAATCTCACCGATGGGCGAGGCACGGCGCTCGTCACAGAACTTAGAAACTCCCCCCAACACAAAGATACTCATATAATTGTCCTCTCAACTTCAGCCCTAGAGCGAGATATAGAAGAGAGCTATCGAGCCGGAGCAAATGCCTATATTACGAAGACCGACGATGTAAAAACCTTCACCAGCGAACTCGCCACCGGTGTAAGCCTGATACTTGGCAAAAAGTAACCTCCCTCCCGTTCCACTCCTCCATTAGCCCCCGCCCCCACTGCGTAAGGTCCCCTCTCAGGCCCCCTCTAAGGCCCCTCTAAGGTGTCAGCCTCCTTCATAACTAGTTGAAATCTGGTTACCGGCTTACCTGATTACAGCTACTTACTAAACAGGCTGCCACCTTGTTCGGTATGCCTAATAGCTCCCCATTAAATAAAGTGGCAATATCCGCTTCCCATGGACGAGCCCTTATTAAAACCCTACGCCATTAAGAACCTCCCTCCGACTGCGATTCTTTGTCCGGCGCTGAGCGTGAAAAAGCTGCTCCTTGAGGCGCTCGCCCCGCGTGCTTGGTCGGAGCGTTTTATCGCCGACAGTGTCTCAATCAGCTACTGCAAAGACTGCACTCTGTGCGGCCCATTTTTAGGAGCGCCGGCAGCGGCTGTGATTACAGAGTCCCTGATTGCATCAGGGGTCGAGCGAATCATCCTCATCGGTCCATGCGGCGGACTATCCTTTAGCCACACTCCGGTCATTGGGGAGATAATCTTTCCTCGAGGGGCCCTAAGTGAAGAGGGGACGACAAGGCTCTATGGCGCTTCAAATAAAGACGTTGAATTTATCCCCTCGGCGTTACAGCTCTCACTTGAAAACAGCCTAACTGGCCACCGACTAACTACCGGCAAAATCTGGACAACGGACGCCCCGTATTGCGAGACAGCAGAGAAGGCCGAAGCGTTTAGCATGCTCGGTGCCAGAGGAGTGGAGATGGAGTTTGCAGCCGTGGCTCACCTCTGCCACCGGAATGGAATAGAGCTCGCAGCGGGTTTTGTCGTTTCCGATATCGTCGGGAGAGAACCACGCACGGGGTTTAAAACCGACGAACTCGCAGCTGGCGCGCGAGCCTTGGCTTTGGCGACGACAACCTCGTTAGGAGTTACTTAACCGCCTTATCCTTGGCGTCCTTAAACAGTTCACTAATTCCAGCAATCGAACCCATCACCGCGGTCGACTCCAACGGTAGAAACACTTTCGTCGCCTGACCTTTGGCAATTTCAGGCAGAGCCTCTAAATACTTAATCGCCAACAGGTCGTTTGTCGGACGGCCGTCGTGAATAGCTTTATAAACGGTCTCAATTTCGAACTTCTTAGCGTCCGCCACCTGCTTAATCGCGAGCGCCTCACCTTCAGACTCTAAGATAGCCGACTGCTTAGCACCCTCGGCGCGGCGAATCTCAGACTCCTTTTCACCCTCCGCTCGCAGAATCTGGGACTGCTTAAAACCCTCGGCCTCAAGAATCACAGCCCGCTTCTCCCGTTCTGCCTTCATCTGCTTGGACATGGCCTCGGTGATGTCTCGCGGCGGCTCGATAGTCTTAAGCTCAACACGGGTAACCTTAACTCCCCACTTGTCTGTCGCATCATCGAGCACATTTCTAAGCTGGGCATTAATCGTATCCCGGCTTGTGAGAGTGTGGTCGAGCTCTAGCTCACCAATAATATTTCTAAGCGAGGTCTGAGCCAAGTTAATCGTCGCCATGTAAAAGTCAGCTACGTTATAGATGACCTTAAACGGGTCGGTAATCTGAAAGTAGATAATCGCATCTACCCGCACCAAAACGTTATCCTTGGTGATAACCTCCTGCGGCGGGACATCCATTACTTGCTCCCGCATATCGACTTTCTTGATGTTTTGTAAAATTGGCACCAGAATTGTAAGGCCGGAGTCGACCGTGCGAGTGTATTTACCTAGCGTCTCAATAACTCCCTTTTCGGATTGCTGAACAATACGCACCCCGCGGACGATAAAAATAACGACCGCGATTAAGAGAACGATTATTAAAATATTACCCATTGCCCTAACCCTTTCTTTTTACAATCAACCGAACTCCGTCAACTTTTAGAATCTCCACCATCTCGCCCGCCTGAATACTGTCGTCGGATGACGCCTTCCAGACCTCCCCCCGAAATTTAATCTGCCCTGCAGTATGGGGCTTAATCGCGACAGTTACTACCGCGTCAGCGCCGATCAGTTCATCAACATTTGAGGGTTTATCGGCGCCAGAGGTAAGTCGTTTTAGTAGTGGCCGAAGAGCAGCCATACAAAGCAGCGAGGTGATAAAGAAACCACCCCACATCCACCACTTATCCAGTTCAAGGCGCGCCAGCCCAGCGCTGACAAGCGCGCCGATGCCGAAGCAGGCGAAATAAAAGGTACCCGGGGTGAGCATCTCAACGATGAAACAGCCGACCGCGACAGAGAGCCACAAAAACCAGAGTTCCATCTTGAGTTACCCCTTTCAACTAAGTGCCAAGGAATGATTTCAACCGGCTATAACATAGCGATAATGAAATTAAAATTAGCAAATTTGCCAGCTAAAATAGCCTTTGACCGGTCCTGTATTAGCCTCTATAGTTAGTGCGCTTTTACAAACTAACAGGTATTTTCCTTGGCCCAACTTGGCTAAATCCTAAACAGATAACTCCAAACTATGCAGCACGGAACTCATAGGGTTACCGCAGGAGCGCTACTCGTTACGCTCGGAATTGTCTTCGGGGATATCGGAACCTCTCCGCTATACGTACTTAAGGCGATTGTAGGAGACAGGTTAATTTCCGAGGAGCTTATCCTCGGCGGACTGTCGTGTATTTTTCTCACCCTCACCCTGCAGACAACCCTTAAATATGTCGTGCTGATTTTACGAGCCGACAACAACGGTGAGGGCGGCATCTTTTCCCTCTATGCCCTAGTGCGGAGACGCACCCCCTGGCTGCTGTTCCCGGCGATTATCGGCGGTAGCGCGCTCCTGGCTGATGGGATTATTACGCCCCCGATTTCGGTGTCCTCAGCCGTAGAGGGACTTTTGGTTTTGAATCCAAATATCAAAACCGTCCCGATTGTAATTGCAATTTTAATCGGAATCTTCTCCGTCCAACAGTTTGGCACCAAGATTGTTGGAAAATCCTTTGGTCCGGTGATGTTGCTTTGGTTTGGTATGCTGGCCGTGACTGGGCTAAACGAGGTGATCTTAAACCCCCTAGTGATCAAGGCGCTTAATCCATATTACGCCTACAACCTGCTTACCCATTATCCGGATGGTTTTTGGCTGTTAGGCGCGGTCTTTCTCTGCTCAACTGGAGCCGAGGCGCTTTATTCGGACCTTGGCCACTGCGGGAAGAGCAACATCCGCATCAGCTGGGCCTTGGTTAAAATTTGCCTACTACTAAACTACTTTGGCCAAGGGGCCTGGTTGCTTGAACACACAGGCTCGCCACTGGAGGGGAAGAATCCCTTTTACTCAATTATTCCTAGTTGGTTCCTCTTTCCAAGCATTTTGGTTGCAACTGCTGCGGCGGTAATTGCGAGCCAGGCGTTAATCAGTGGCTCTTTCACTCTAGTGGCTGAGGCCATTCGCCTCAAGCTCTTCCCTAAAAGTAAGGTTGTTTACCCAACCGAGCTTAAAGGCCAAATATACGTTCCGGGGACTAACAAGCTTCTGCTGATTTTGTGTATCGCAGTTGTGCTCTTCTTCCGCGAGTCCTCTAACATGGAGGCCGCGTACGGACTTTCCATTACTGTCACAATGTTGATGACCACGATTCTGTTCTCGTATTTCTTAATCTCTAAGAGAATCCCCTCGCTAATCATCACACTGTTTTTTGCGCTTTACGCCGCAATCGAATTTTCTTTTCTCGTGGCGAATCTCGCTAAGTTTTTCCACGGCGGCTGGGTAACCCTAGTCCTGGGCTCGGCGTTATTTGTCACGATGTGGATTTGGAACAAGGGGTCCGGGATTAAGAGCCGGTTGACGGACTTTGTAAACCTCAAGTCGCATCTGCCGATGTTAACCGAGCTTTCTACCGACGAGAGCGTGCCGAAGTTTGCAACACACCTGGTCTATATGACCGGAGCACCGGTGCCGAGTAAAATCGAGTCCAAAGTAATCTACTCTATCTTTCGCAAAAGTCCGAAACGGGCCGATGTTTATTGGTTCCTCCATGTGGATGTGTTGGATGAGCCGTACACGATGGAATATAAGATTGAAACCTTAGTCCCCCAACGCGTTTTTAGAATCGACTTCCGCCTCGGGTTTCGCGTGGAGCCCAGAGTGAATCTGTTCTTCCGCAAGGTGATTGAAGAGCTCGCGAGCAATAACGAGGTCGATATTATCAGCCGTTATAAATCCCTTAGAACCAATGAAATCCCAGGTGACTTCCGCTTTATCGTCTTAGAAAAGGAGCTCTCTTACGAGAACGATTTAAGTCCCTATGAAAACTTCATTATGGATGGCTACTTCCTTCTAAAACATTTTAGCTTATCCGAAGAGAAGGGTTTCGGCCTCGATACCAGCTCCGTAATCCTAGAAAAAGTCCCGCTTGTAATCGCCCCACCCAAACAGTTCCAAATTCGCCGGGTGATGGATAGCTAGGTAACCTCCTGGCACACCACTTGCTCTATTATTTTAATTAAGAAGTAGAAAGCGTTTCACTACCCCATTAACGCGTGATTAGAATAGAGGTTTTAGAGCGATGCAAGTTGATAGTGCGAGCACCACACACGGCACAGTAATTCCCCCATCCGGGACAGTTGCTATTAAGGATCCTTCCGTAACCATACAGGATTCAACGGCAATTCCAGATGTCAGCAAGGCCACGGATACCGGCAGTAAAGCATCTGGCTCCGCGGCAACTCCGGATTCTAGTAAAGTCGAAGGCGATGATTTCTCGACCTTTATGCAAAAGGCGCTGGGCGGCGCTGGGAAAACTGAGGTCAACGAAGAGGAACTTTTTGCCGCTATAATCGAACAGCGACTGCAGAAGGAAAACCCTGCTGCAGCCGAAGCGTTTCGCTCAGAAAAGAGCTCGCTGATGGTTAGTATGGCGCGAGCAGATGGCTATGTGCCCGTTGAGGATGTAGCAAAGAAGGCCCTGCAAAATATCGTGAGCTCTGGAAAAATTGATAAAGAGGCTGCCGAGAAGATTAACGGCATCGCCTTCGCCGGAGCGCAGCTCGATAGTAACCTTGACGCATTATATGACGGTCGAGGCGGGCCGGACGATCCGACTATCGCCGTGATGAAGCTTGAGGCGGCAATGCTAAACGCCCGCGCAATGGTTGATAAGTTCGATTCAGGTGAGGTGACGGCCGAGGCTCGCGCACTTGATATTCCATCAAATGTCGCACCTGGCTCTGGTGGCGCCGGTGTGATCGACGGACCAACGGCGGACCCTGCTAATGCACCTTCAGGAGAGGCTTCGGCCGCAGATGGTAAAGACGGATTCCTCTGGAAACCGGTCTCAGAGTCAAACGGCAACTTGGTAATCCTACTCCCTAGCAGCCTAGCGGGCTTAATCTCGGATGTGGAGATTCACTCCGAGCTACCACCGACGGAAGAGAATAAGATTGGCTCAGGTAAGTTCTCCTCTAACGCCAACGGGGGACGGGATCACTTCCGCTTTGATAAGCCCGGCTCTGAATACGGTGAGAATGTCTATGTCGTCGCTCACAAAAAGGGCGGTGACATTGTGACCTACAAGATAGAAGACGGCAGCAAGCGGATAGATTAGCGAAATAATTTATCCGCTCACTGAAACTCCGTGTCCTCCGTGGTTGGTATTGAAAACCTTATTCTGACCACGGAGTTTCACGGAGATGTCTTAAGGCGGGGGAAATCCGTTAAGGTTTATTACCGAGTACGGCATCAATCTTTTTCAAGACTTCGGGTGTCATCTTAGCGTTTACGGTCACAGCGCCCATATTCTCCTTAATCTGCTTCAAGGATGTCGCGCCGGTAATCACCGAACTGACATTGGGGTTTGCCATACACCAAGAGAGTGCAAGCTGAGAAAGCGTGCAATCCAGTTCGCGAGCAATTACGGCAAGTTTTCTTACCGCCGCAATTCGGTCTTCCTTTCGTTCCTGCACAAGCCATTCATTTTGCTGCAATCGGCTCCCCTTAGGGATTGTCTCGTTGTACTTACCCGTTAAAATTCCTGAGGCCAGCGGGCTCCAGGTGGTAATGCCCAGTCCGTGTTTTTCATAAAGCGCCTTATATTCCCTCTCCACCCGCTCACGATGGAACATATTATATTGCGGCTGCTCCATCGTCGGCGGCAAACAATGCAGGTCAGCCGCAATTTTAAATGCCTGTTCGATTTTGTCAGCTGGCCATTCTGATGTGCCCCAATAGAAGGCATAGCCCATGCGAATAACGTGATCCATTGCCCGCACTGTCTCCTCTAGCGGAGTGGTCGGGTCCGGCCGGTGGCAATATAGAAGGTCTACATACTGGAGCTTGAGCCGTTTGAGCGAGTTCCGAGTTCCCTCTACAATATGCTTCCAGTTAAGCGCCGTATCATTCGGGCCGTTTCCGCCGAAATAGATTTTAGTAGAGATCACCAAATCTTCCCGCCGGAACTCTTTAATCGCCTCGCCCATTAACGATTCCGCGTTGCCTTTGGCATAGGCCTCGGCGTTATCAAAAAAGTTCACACCGCTATCAAAGGCGGCTTTCATGCAACTTTTGACCAGTGATTTGTCTAAATTTTTTCCGAAGGTGAGCCAGGAACCAAAAGAAAGCTCGCTGACTTTGAGACCAGACCGGCCAAGCCTGTTATATTCCATGGAAGGGCTCCGTTAACTATTTAACCTTTTTATTTAGCGCCCGAATCTCGTCTTCAAGAATCCGAAACGCCTCCGCCTCCCCCAACCCGCGGTCGCTTACCCGCACCGTTTCGCCCTCCACCACACACCGTAACTCCACCCCTTCGCGAAACGGAATTTCAACAACTTCTACTGGGTACTGAATACCATCCACAGTCACCAAGGAAGATTTAGCTTTTCTTGTGTCTACTCCCATTCAATCGTGCTTGGTGGTTTAGTTGTAATATCTAGCACCACGCGGTTCACTCCTGGAGTTTCGTTGACAATTCGACTGGAGATTCTTCGTAAAATCTGTTCGGGGAACATGTACCAGTCTGCGGTCATGCCGTCGCGGGAGCTTACGGCACGAATGGCGACAGTCTCTTCGTATGTTCGACCGTCTCCCATCACCCCCACGCTTTGCACCGGAAGTAGCACTGCAAAATATTGCCAAATCTCATCCCGAAAGGTTGCGGCGTCAATTTCATCTGTAACAATTTTATCGGCCTTCTTTAAAGCCGTGAGTCGCTCCTTGGTAATTCCACCCAGACACCTAATCGCAAGCCCTGGGCCCGGAAACGGCTGGCGCGAGATAAATTTCTCGTCAATTCCGAGCTTGCGTCCGATGGCGCGGACTTCGTCCTTAAAAAGCTCACGCAAAGGCTCAATCAGCCCGAGCTTCATATTCTCTTTTAAGCCGCCGACATTGTGATGGCTCTTAATCACAGAGGATTTTCCAATGACTGAGACACTCTCGATTACATCCGGGTAAAGCGTCCCCTGCACTAGATATTTAACGTCTTGAACACGAGCCGCCTCTTCCTCAAAAACGTCAATAAAAATCCGGCCGATAATCTTGCGCTTCTTTTCCGGGTCCGTCACTCCTGCAAGTTCGCTTAAGAACCGCTCTTGGGCGTCAACCATCGTGACGTTTAGGTTCAGCTCTTTATAACAGTGCATGACCTGTTCGGCTTCGCCATGGCGTAACAGTCCGTTATCGACAAAGATACAGTGCAGCCGATGCCCAATTGCCTGGTTCACAAGCACTGCCGCAACAGTTGAATCCACGCCGCCGCTTAGCCCGCAGATAACATTCCCTGTCGATACTTTTTTCTTAATTCCCTCGACAGTCTCAGCAATAAAGCCCGATGGATCCCAGTCTTTAGTAAGCCCAGCCACCTCGAAAAGAAAACTCGAAAGAATCTCCTTTCCTCTCGGGGTGTGGTGCACCTCGGGGTGAAACTGCACTCCGTAGATTTTTCGCTTCTCGTCACCAAACGCGGCAACAGGCGAGCCGGGTGATGAAGCATAGGCCTGAAACCCCTCCGGCATGCGCACAACCTTATCCCCGTGACTCATCCAGACATCTATCTCAGCGCCACTGGCGATTCCAGCAAACGGTCCGCGAGGGTTTTCAAATTTTACCCATTGCGGACCGAACTCGCGCATTCCCTCGCCTACACCGCCTTTATCACTCTGCCCTTCCGTGACCTTCACACCCTCCGCCGCTCGCCCCCAACCTCCGACCTCGCCCCCATACTCACGAGCCACGAGTTGCATACCGTAACAGATAGCAAACATCGGCAGGTTACAGTGGAGAATCTCCGGGGCCACGGTTGGAGCCCCCTCAATACGAACAGAAGCTGGTCCACCAGAAAGAATGAGCGCCTTTGCGTCGCGCCCCAGGATTTTGTCAGCCGGGGCGTTACCGGGAAGAATCTCACAGTAAACACCGAGTTCCCGCACCGCGCGGGCGATTAGCTGAGTATACTGAGAACCGAAATCTAAGATTAGGAGTTGGCTTTTCATCTGGATTAATTAGCGCACGCTATAGTTAGGTGCTTCCTCTGTGATATAAACATCGTGCACATGGCTCTCTCCCAGGCCTGCGCTGGTAATCTGAATAAACTCCGACTTCTCTTGGAGTTCGCGAATATCTTTTACACCGCAGTATCCCATGCCGGCCCGTAACCCGCCGACAAGCTGGTATATTGAAGAGGAAAGCGAGCCTTTAAACGGCACCCGCCCCTCAATCCCCTCCGGCACAAGCTTTCCAGCCTCTTCCTCCTCGGCTTGGAAATAACGATCTTTTGACCCACGCTTCATGGCGCCGAGCGAGCCCATGCCACGGTAGAGTTTGTAACTTCTTCCCTGATAGAGAACCGTCTCGCCCGGAGACTCTTCAGTTCCGGCAAAAAGCGACCCAATCATGACTGAGTCCGCACCGGCAGCAATAGCCTTGACTACATCTCCGGAAAACTTAATCCCGCCGTCAGCGATGATTGTCACCCCTGTTCCGCGTAGGACCTTGACTGCATCCATGACCGCAGAAATCTGGGGCACGCCTACACCTGAGACAACCCGAGTAGTGCAGATAGACCCCGGTCCCATTCCGACTTTTATCCCGTCAGCTCCAGCGTCTAACAGCGCCTTAGCCCCCTCAGTCGTAGCGATGTTCCCGGCAATAATATCGAGGTTGGGGTATTTCTTGCGGAGAAGCTTAAGCGCCTGAATCACCCCCTCAGAATGCCCATGGGCAGAATCAAGCGTCACAACATCCACGCCGGCTTTAATTAATAACTCGGCCCGCTCTTCCAGGTCGGCGGATACTCCAAGTGCTGCCCCGACCCGCAGTCTACCCATCGGATCTTTACAGGCATTCGGAAACTTACGGCTCTTCTCGATATCCTTAATGGTGATCAATCCGCAGAGCTTACCGCTACCGTCTACGACCAAGAGCTTTTCAATCCGGTGTTCGTGGAGAAGTTTTTTCGCCTCTTCGAGTTTGGTTCCTGGAGGGGCGGTGACCAGATCTGTGGATGTCATGACCTCCGAAATCGGCCGGGTAAAATTGGTTTCGAACCTTAAGTCGCGGTTGGTGACAATCCCAGCGACAGTTCCATCGGCACGGGTAACAGGGAGTCCAGAGATGCGATACTCCCGCATGATCTCCAACGCCTGTGCAATCTTCTGCTCAGGACGCACTGTAATCGGATCCTGAATCATCCCACTCTCAGACTTCTTAACTCTTAGCACCTCCTGGGCCTGATCCTGGGGGCTCATGCTCTTGTGAATCATCCCAATCCCGCCTTCCTGAGCGATGGCGATTGCCAAGTTACTTTCGGTCACAGTATCCATCGCGGCGCTAAGAATCGGGGTGTTTAAGCGGATGCGCTTGGTGAGGTTTGTCGAGACATCGACATCCCGTGGTAACACCCGAGACATGGCGGGTTTTAGTAAAACATCATCAAAGGTTAACGAGAGCGGTATCTGTTTGGTCATAGTCCAGTGCACGAATAATTTGTGGGGTTATATTGATTCCCGAGTAAATAGTGATAAATACGGACACCTGATTCTGGGCACAGCCCAAGGCACGCACTAAGAGATTGAAATTTTTGGGGATTTAAAGATTTTGCTTGAAAGCAGAGAGCCATGCGGACATTTAACAAACTTCAACCAGCATTGCAAGAAGGGCTCCGGCAACCTAGAGTGCCCGGACGCCCTGACTAATTCAGTCCAGCATTTGGCGGGCAGGGTCGAAATCAACATGAACTTTATTTGCCGGAGCAGGGTATGATTTTAAAACGAGTGCTATTACTTACAATACTTCTACTATCCGCTCCCGTTTCAGCGATTGCCCAATACGAATGTGCGAGCAATTTGACCCAGAAGGATTTCTTTAAAGAAATTAAGGAACTAAATGGAGAAATTCAAAAGAATATCAATGAGTATCGAAAGCTAGAGGCCTCCCTTCCTCAGCAAACCAAGGGCAGCCCGGAGGCTGTCGCTACCGAAAAGCGACTAACCGAGATCAAATCTGAACTGGAGAAGCAGAAAGCAACTTTTAAGGAACTCAACTCTCAGTATTTTCCCACTACTGCTGTAACTGCAATGGGCGCAGCATGCCAAGATCGTCGCTGGGTAGAGCACGCAAAAGAGCTGCTAATTAATCGCCCTGAGAATCTCGGTAAAAGGTACTTCGTCTGGTTAGATAAAGGGACTCGCGAATTAAAAGCCTCTCATGACCGCCCGGCAAAAGAAGTCATTGCGGAATAGCGATATTGGTCGCAGAATATAGTGCGGAGTCGAGGGGGATATAACTCCAAAGATCATAAACAGTAGAGTCCTTGGAATTTTTTAAATAAGAAAAAGGAGTCAGTTATGTTGAAGCAGATAGCATGTATTGTTGTAGGAGCGTTAGCTCTTTCGGCCACGGTGGCCGAGGCGCAGACGGCCAAAACAAAAACGTCGGAGTTAAATCTCTACGCTACGTATTGGGATGTAAAAGACGGCGATGATAACGTTTGGGGTCCTGGTATCTCCGGTGGATATTATTTCTCCAACGAGCTTTCCGCTGACCTCCGTGTGAGCTGGTTCCCTGACATGGGTCGGGATAACTTTGGCGACATCGAATCCGTACCCATTGATTTAGGACTTACCTATCACGCCAGCTTAAACCCACAGTTTGAGCTTAGCGTCTCTGGTGGTGCAACTTACGCGATGGTTAACTTTGACCCGAATGTTGATGGTCTAGTGGATATCGACAACTCTTGGGGGGCATATGCCGGCTTGGGAGGGACTTTCTTCTTCACCGATCAAATCGGGCTATTCTCCAATGTCTACTACCGCTTTATGGAGTTCGATGCTGACGTTAAGGATGGCATTCCATTTCGTGGCGACGATACATTAGAAGCGGATGGTGTGAATGTTGATCTAGGACTAAAATTCCTGTTCTAGACCTCATTACACAATCTGTAATGAAGCGCTGTAATCAAGCGCCGGGGGACTTCGCCCGGCGCTTTTTTTTGCCCAAAATCGCTATCCCGTCCGCTTCTTCACCATCAACTTAATATCCGTCCCGGCAAAGCCGAACTCGTCGCGGATACAGTTCTTGATAAAACGCAGGGTGGAAAAATGCACCGCCTTTGGGAAATTAAAAAAAAGTACAAAACGCGGTGGCTCAGTGCTAACTTGAGTGCCGAAATAGAGTTTCACCTGCTGCCCACGGTAGGTTGGCGGCGCCGAGCGCTTTACAGCGCGGCGCAGCACCTGGTTTAGCGGCCCTGTGCCGATACGGCGGAGTCGTTGCACGGCGATGACTCGCACCTCTTCAAATAGCTTCTGGCAGCGACGTCCGGAAATAGCAGAGATAAAAACAATCGGAGCATACTGCGCAAACTTAAAGGTCTCCCGCACCTTTCGCGTAAACTCCGTCACCGTCTTGTGGTCCTTTTCAACCAGGTCCCACTTGTTTACTGCAAACACAATCCCCTTGCCACTTTCATGAGCAAAGCCTGCAATTTTTGCGTCTTGGTCTGTAGGGCCTGAAGTCGCATCAATCACAACTACCGCCACGTCACACTCAGAGAGCGCACCAATTGAACGCATCGTGCTGTATTTCTCGACCTTGTCAGAGATCTTCCCCTTCTTTCGGAGCCCAGCGGTATCTACCAAGACAAAGCGTTGACCATCACGGAGTAGCTCCATAT
>CAYMWO010000049.1:0-17058 GCA_964393905.1 uncultured Bdellovibrionales bacterium
TTATTACCGCTTTTGACGGTTGGTCGCAGATGTATACTGGATATGATCGAAGCCCAATTATTTTCGACCCATCTGCCGAAGAAAATACTGCATTTGGGAGATCTCGCCAGTATCCGGAGTTGTCCTTTAACGATAAACCCCAATACGAGAGGAACCGAAGTCTAAAAACTTTAAATCTCGGAGTGGATGACGAGATTAAGAAGACCTCGATGGTCATCTATCAGCCGATTCGTAAGCTCACAACGGATATGGCAAACGACAAGATCTCGAGGGACGATCACTTAAATCTTTTCTCCACCCTTCGGGGAGTTGCAACGCTCACCCTTAGTTACCTTGATAAAACCGTCGCGGCAGGACTTGCTACTGTACAACAGCAGCTCGATAAGTCCAATGATAGTGTATTGCTGAAGCAGATTGCATGGACAACGAGCAAACTTGCCAACCCAGAACGGGCACAGCTCTATCGAGATACCGATGAGAAAGTTGAAGAGTGTGTGCTGCACAAGGGGACCCCGGCCGACTCGCGGATTGTCTTGGATTGTGATGCTTCAGTGTGCCCAAAGCCAACCAATGATAGCGGCATTGTCGCTTACTGTGTCTGCTGCGCGGAACAGACAAGCAAGTTTGATAAAGCAACCGCTGATAGTGAAGAGAAGGGATGGAGCCTCACTGAACGGGTAATGTATGGAACTAAACGACCTCAGGGGGAAAAGAAGAGTTACGTTGAAACTATCGTTGAATACTTTAAACAGATTTATGGTGATTACCAAATCGCTAGCCCCACTCAGAACCCAGAGCACTCAGGCTCAGGGCAACCGGGAAGCGTTGTGCGTGCTCTTGAGTTTCCTCAGTTAAGCCCGGCGCAGGCAATCTGGATCATAAGAAACGGACCTCCGGGGAAAAATAGCGAGGAGGTCTGCGGTAAGACGGAGGGAGGCGGAGCCGGTGGTCTTGGTAACCCTTCCGGAATCGATGTGCCTTCAGAGGGATGCCACGACGACGGTACCGGAATGGTTATCTGTCCGATAACAGGCCAGAAAATTACCAAAGGTATCTGTCCGGCTCTGGTTCACATTGTTAGATTCGGTGCCCCACTTACTGCCGCAGAGAAAGAGGATCTGAAGCCCTATTGGGTCGAAGCCTCTCTGGGTAAAATTCTAACAGGCCGTGACATAGAAAATATCCGGCGATTGGCTGGTATAAATCACATGGGCCGGCTTCCCGATGACTTTAAGATTGAGGGAGATATCAGACGCTTTATCCAGAGCTTTAGTGATGCTTCCGCTGTTGCGGCTTACAAGCGACTTCACGCCCGGATGAAATCCATCGCCTTAGATCATATGGCATTAAGCACGGTCGCGACTGCCGCCGATAAGGCCGACCTTAGTCGGCTCATGGATCGGGTATCCGATTATTTGGCGTTAGCGGAATACGACGCGGAGGCTAACTACTATGCGGCTAACCATCTTACCGGTGGGGCGATTGCCGGAGATCGAGGACGCGCGTCCGATTACGCGGCAGGAGCTGTTGCTGCGGGAGCGGCACAAAGCAATCAATCCATGGGTAGCAGTATGACAGTCTTCGGAGGCGTGCCTCGAACTTTTGATCAGAGCGAGGGTGTGCAAATCGACGGTGGAGCGGGCGGAATTGACCCAGCGAATCTTCAGTAGGGAACGGGGAGTTTCGGCGAGCTCCGTTATAGGTTTTTTAGATGGCTGATGCGAGTACAGCAGGCACACTAATTGGTGCCGTTCTGGAAACTGCGGGTTATCTGACCCAGGCGGAGATTCTCGTCGACTTTAAGGAGTTCTTTAATTCCGCAGGCGGGCTGATTTATACATTAGCGGTAATTGGCGGCGTCATCTCCTTCGCCCTCTTTGGTAGCTTCCGCGCTGTCCGCTATTTAATTGTCGGACCGGCAATGTTCTGGTTCCTGATAGGACCAACCTCTGAGACCAATGGAGTAATGTGGAAAGTGGCGGAGAATGAACCGCGCACTATGGATGGTAGTGCTTCCGCCGAAGAAGCAGCTAAGTTTAGCCGTGATGCCGCACGAGAGAGCAAGGGTGCTGCCCCTGAGGTACAAAATCGAACTATTAAGGTCTCCTCAGTTTTTAAGACCTACACCCAACTCACGAATAATATAGTTGCTGAGTTTGTGCGGGTAATACTTCAATATCAAAAGAAGGATGAGGATTTGTTATTCTCCCTTCGGAATAGGGCCTACGAATATCTCACCCAGGCTCAGATAGATGATCCGGAACTTTTAGAGATGATGGAGGGGAACCTCTTGCGCGATTGTGGGCGAATGATAAATGCGGCGCTTGCGCTTTCAAACTATGAGCTTAGCTACAGTAATACAAACTCAATTGATGCACAGATAGCTCAGCTCTCGGGAGATGACGCGGGAGCGAAACGCATCGCCATGGCGGCCACCCGCGATAGTATCATTAGCCGTAGACATGCCCTGGAGCAGGAGTGGTTGCAAGCAGCCAACTTCCAAGTTAGACCAACTCCAGCCACTAGGGTGCAACTTGAGAAATTTCAGTCAATCCCTGGGAGCCGTACTGAGAGAATTCTGGCTCGGCGGTATCCAAGTACTCCGTTTAAGAACATCCCGGACCCGATAATCTCCTGCGAAGACCTTTCCAATGTCACTCAGGATGCAATATGGGAGCAGGCACCGAAGTACTTCGAGGAATTCCTTCAAAATGAGGTGCATGATAAGGCCGCTGGCTCTGGCGCAGCAGCAAGGGATTCACGCAGCGACTTACTCTGTCGAGAAATAGCGGAGAAGCTGGGAAAAAAACTTGGAAATCCAGCAAACGATAAGTGTGACCTAGTACCCTACACTGTGATCTTCCTCTGGAGAAATGCACTTAGTAAGGGCAGCTTTTCTCGCACTCTTAATCACTTAAAGAATAGCGGCGTCGATGTCCAGGGGATTAAGGATCGGATGCAGTTTATCGGCGGAGTGAAGAAGGATGTGCAGCCGATAATAGGCCTTACCTCTGGTTATGAGCTGGTGGGCGGCTTGTCCAACTATGAATCTCGATTAAATGCGGATAAAGAAAACCGACTTGAAGCAAAATTTCGAAACAAAATCACAAACGAGGTGGTGTGGCTTCCAATCGCTAAAATCGGGCAGATTGAGGGGCACTTAGGAGCCTCATTCGGCGAGCACCAGAAGTACCAGACCCGCGGACTTAAGCAAGGAATTTACACCTGGGCGCTTCAACTTCCTTATTGGCAAGGAACGCTACTCTATTTTCTGTGTATCGCCTATCCATTCCTCGCGCTGATTGTTCTGATTCCGGGAAGAGCTGCGGCGTTTATGTCGATGCCGCTTGCTTGGCTCTGGGTTAAAAGCTGGGATGTTGGTTGGGCTGTGGTGATGGTGTTTGAGAAAGTGCTTTGGAATATCTTTCCACCGCTGGATTTACAATACGGTGGAGATTTAGATCCGGGGGAGAGCACCAAGCTTCCGTTGATTCTGCGCGAAGCCTTTAAAGTTGACCCGACTTTTAATACGCATGCTTATTTCTTTTTGCTCAGCACCGCGATGTTCTCTGTTCCTATTCTTACGGGCTATGCCATCCTTAAGTCTAAACGGAGTGTCCTGTCGTCATTTACTGATGGTCCACGTAGTGCCCAGAAAGATGCGCAAGAGCTTGGCGAAGGCGGTTACGGTGTTGTGGTGATGAATAAACAGCAGAATATCGGCATTGAGTTGGG
Source organism: uncultured Bdellovibrionales bacterium (assembly GCA_964393905.1). GTDB lineage: Bacteria > Bdellovibrionota_C > UBA2361 > SZUA-149 > CAYMWO01 > CAYMWO01. The sequence goes on from CAYMWO010000049.1 coordinate 3,736, forward strand.
CGGTGCTGCAGAGCAAAGCGTCGGTAAGTGGGGTGAGGGATTGACCGGTGGTGGGCGTATGCAGAGTGCCCTAACTTGGGGCACCGCTGCTATGGTGGCCGAGGGTGCGGGCAGGGCAATTAAGGGTTCACCGAAAGATGCGGATGCGCCGTTTCAGGCGAAGGAGGTCAGTCGCGGGGAGTATTGGAATAAAAACAAGGAGGAACTCCAAGAGAAGGTGCTTGTTAATGCACCAGATGGAAAGGGCGGTTACGAGCGGGATCTTCGGAACCCTGCGAAGTGGGACGCCCAGATGGCGCAAGGGGAGAGAGAGGGTCGACTAGCATCACAGAATAGATTAGCCGAAAACGTTACCGAATCCGTTAAAGCCGGAATTGACGGCTTTATGGAGGTGCTATCGGCTGAGGTGTATCACGACGCAACTTACAGAAAGACCTTCCATCCGGTATTTGGACGGTACGGTGCGTATCAGATGATGGCGGGTTCGATGATCGCTGCAATCGATGGTAGCGGTGGCTATGAGTTGCAGGGACTTCAGGAGGACAAGCCCTATAAACAACTAATTGCTCTCTTCTCCACCAAAGTGGGTGTCGGATCCGAAATGGTTGACGATATATTGGGAGAGCTGATTTCTAAACTCGCAAACTCCAAGAGGACTCCGAGTACTTATTTCAAGGGTTCGGAGTTCGAGCAGCCGCTTGCTGACCAGATGCGCACAAAGGTAGTTGGCGGAATTGCATATGGGATAGTCGGTGCCGAGGTCCTGGACTCGGTATTCGGGGTGACGGCGGGAATGAGCAGGAATAGTAACGCTAGCGGACCTGTGTATTCCGAAACAGCAGTTCCCACGGTAAACTCCTTGGGCCAGATTATCGAGAGCAATGCCCAAATAGCTGGAGACAAACAGCCGATAATGGTCGGCTCGTTTGATCTGACACGTATTCTTAATATTACTCATGACAACCTAAATCATTTCTCTGCAAGTCGAATCTCCAATACACAGCTCCCGGATTGGGAGTCGTCTGTGCTTGGAAGGGGGAAGAGATGAAGGGATTAGTCCAATATCTTCTCCGCTATGGTTGTCAGTGGCGCTTAGGTCTATGCGGACTCGCGATTGTATTTTGTTGCCCCGTATTTGCATTCGCCGAACCTACCGTCGATAACCCAGTAAAGATCCTTGACGGAGAGGTAGGACCCTCTACTGGGACACTTCTTACAGCTTCACTGGAAAGCGCGGGGTATAAGGCCCAGGAGTTAGTGTTACGCGATCTTTCGAAGATGATAGAGGGAATGGCAGTTCTTGTCTTCGTCTGCATTGTAATAAGCGCGCTTATTACAATTTCTATGCTCGGGCACTATCAGACTGCGATGTGGTTCCTTGTGGGGCCAGCGCTATTCTGGTTCGTGCTTAAGCCCGAATCTGCAAGTCCAGGGGTGGAATGGCGTTTTAATCCGAGTGTCCAGACACAGCATGTTGTGGACTTAGGGCTTAACTCCAGCGCCAGTAAGGTCCAAGTATCGTGGCTATTTCATAAGTGGAACATAGTTGTTTCCAGCGTAGTCGATGAACTGAGTAAGGTATTTCTTTCGCAAAAGGGCAACGAAACTGTTCAGAAGTTTATGACCCGTCAACGAATCCTGGATGCTCTGATGAGCAGTGAGGTTGAAGGGCCTAACCTATTATCACTCGTGAAATTTACCCAGATGGAGTGTAGTCAGGAGCTAACGGATGCCCGCCTTGTAGCTCTGGGAAATCGAGATCCGGAGTTTGGTCAAACCCCGGAGTTCCGCACCGCCAAGGCCCGCTACGATCAACAGTATAATAAACGCTTTCATTCCTTTCGCCCCGGTCCGTGGAGACAGTTTGCTGAGACCACATGGAAAACAGATGTATATCCAGCGTTTTTCACTGCCGATTTTGGAGCAGTTCCCGGCAAACCCTGGGAGACAAAGGCGCCAACGGTATATCGAAACTGTTTAGAGGATCTGCTTCATTTCAGAAGCAGCAGTTCTCAGGAAATTGGTCAACTACCCGAACCCGATTTTAACCAGCCTATAAGCTGCGCCGATCTCTGGTGCTTGATGGGGCTCGGTGTTTATCGTGAGGCGGCTAACGTCGAAGAGCAGGCTTTTAAAACTGCTAACAGCTTTTTTTCTGGGGATGCGCAGGGGATTATCGATTCTAGCATTGAGGCTAATATCAAGCGAGATATCTACCTAAAAATGGCTCCCTCTAAATTGATTAACCATCGGGGAGAGCCGATTCCCCCTGCGGTGGAACCCGACACTTCACTCATACCGGTAATTGTCGGCGGCTACATGATTAGAAAGATTTTAAGTAATGATATCCGCTCCCAGCAGCTTAATCAGTTAGCGGAACATTCCGGGTTTCAGATTCAGAAATATAATTTTAATTCCGATCTGACTCCGGATGAACGCCAAGACGTTGTCCGTAGAGAGCTGCAACATCAGTTTGCGCAAGGTAAACGCTATGAGACTTTTAGCTTCGCCATGACGCTTCCCTATATCCAAGGACTTTTTCTATATGCGTTAGCAATTAGCTTTCCCTTTTTTGCTTTAATGATCCTTCTACCAGGACAGGCCGGAGCATTTTTTACCTGGATGGCACTTTGGGCTTGGGTTAAGAGTTGGGACCTAGGCTGGGCGGCCGTAATGGTAATTGATAATCTGCTCTGGAATATCCTTCCGCAGAATTCATATTACGACCCGTTACGGGACCCTAATCATGGGCCCATCTCCTCCTTCGAGGCTGCGTTTCAAGGCGACCCTGCTTATTCGCTTGGAAGTTACTATATGCTTTTGGGAATTATGGTGAGCGCGGTACCTCTTGTAACTGCCCAATTTGTCATGGGTGGCAAACGCGCCATGGCAGGCGTCATGATTAACGGGATGAAGGGGCTAGGGGAGGCACTTGGAGGTTCGCTTGCCGACTTTGTGGCGCACGATCAAATTTGGAAGATAGATTATCTCCGTGAAGCGGATCGAATCAACTATGTGCGCGCTAGACTCGATGAAGATGCGAGTATTTACGCGGCAGCAACCAGAGAAAAGATAGAAAAAGCAGATCGAGAGGGAAGCGGTTGGAAGATTGGTGGCTGGATTTTAGGTGGCCTCGGAGTTATTGGAGCTGGCGTGGCAACATTCTTAACAGGAGGTCTCGCTGCGCCACTACTTGTTGTATCTATCGGAGCAATGGGAGCTGGGTACGCAGTGAGTAGCCGAGGAATGGATATGCAGCGCATTGCTAGTATGTCCAAAGCGCAATTTATAAAAGGAAACGCTGGGCAGCACTACTATAATTCCGCCAAGACAGATCGCTCCTTTGCCTTGGATGCAATCCGAAGCGGACTTTCCTCCCGAGGTGAGTTTTGGAATCTCGTAGATGCCCCGGTTAACATTAATAAGCAGTTCGATGAACTGACGAAGCAGCTTGATACCCTCATGGCTAAGCAGCGGGGTGCTGCAATCGTTGGCGGAGTACTCTCCTTCGTCCCCGGCGCTAGGGTTGTAAACGCCATTGGCACCGCTGCTCAAAATGAAGACAGCGACGTTTAGACGTTATTTCAGCTCACTCACTCAACATCCCCTGGAGCAAATAGGTTGAATTTATAGATAAGTAGATAAGGGTTTGAATATATTAGGTTATTACGTAAGTGGCTGATCCCGTTGTATTAAATGACTTAGACCTACCTGAGTTAGGCGGCCAGTACTTTGGTGCTGTAGGCCATATCGTCTCTGCGGTGCTGCAGACGGGCGGGCTCTACGCTCAAGGGGCAGTGCTCCGTCATTTCCAGCCGCTATTGGAGACCGCTGGAGCCCTAATCTATGTAGTAGCGCTAATTGGAGCGCTACTTTCCTTTGCCTTCTTTGGAAACTACCGAAAGGGGCTCTATCTCTTTATTGGCCCTGCGGTCTTTTTCTGGATGCTGAACTCGACCGTTGAAGGCTCAGCTGTTCAGTTTCGCGTTGGAGAACGAGCTAGTCAGACCTCAAAAGAGGAGCAGATTAAATTCCTCTCGATGTTTAGCGATCCCTCGAAATACGATACGCCGCCCCGACTCTCATGGTTCTTCGCCCTTTGGGACAACGTGGTATCTGAAATTACACAGAATACGGTCGCACTGCTAATTGATACTAAGAACAAAGACGACCTTCTTAAAGTGGCGCGCGAGCGAGCGCTGTCCCAGATATTTGTTACTAGAATCACCGACCCGCTCTTTATCGAACTCGTCTCTGTGGGCGTAATGGGCTACTGCGCCGACTTAACAAATCTCAATTTTCAACGGGCAAATAGTCGAGACGAGGTGGTTCAAGCCGAGCTTTTGGCACAATACGATAAGGCGAAGAAGATTCCTTTTATCACTCTTAGTAAGGAAGCAACTGCTTATCTTAAAGCGCTCGGCGAGCCAGAAAAGGAAAAGGTCAGTTGTGATGATATCTGGAATTATGTCCGCAATGTCGCGTTAAAAAAAGCCCAGAAGTGGCTTACCGAAGGACCTCCGGAACGGGAGGAGTATCAGATATACGGCCAGGCGTTTCAGAGCCAGATTAATAACTCAATTAAATCCCTGTTCGGGGGCGAAAGCAGCGACGATGGGCGTGCTACGCGTGCTATCGCTGCTTACCTCTTAAAGAATGCGATGGCGCATACAAATCACGCCGGACTTACTGCTCAGATAGCAGGTCGAGCTCCTTTTAATGCCGACAAGTATAACGGTATCTTCGGAACAGTGGCCACTGCCGAGTCAGAGGGTGGGTTTTTAAAAATTGTCTTTATGGCCGGCTCAATTCCCTATATCCAGGGATTGCTGCTATATCTTCTGGCCGCCGCCTTTCCCTTCTTCGCCATTTTCCTTCTCATGCCCGGAAGATTCAGTGCCTTTTTCGTCTGGATGGCACTTTGGGTTTGGGTGAAGAGTTGGGATGTGGGGTTTGCCCTTACATACTTCGTGCGCGACATCTTTTGGAGTTTTCTTGGTCGCGGAATTAATCAGAGTGGTATTAGAGACATCAATTGGGACGACCCAGGGTCAGTCTACAAGGCGATTCTAGATAATGACCCACTGGCCTCGATGAACACCTATTATACAATCATCAGTCTTCTGACGGTCTCAGTTCCTTTCCTCACCGCACACCTCTGTTTAGGTGCAACAAATTTGTTTGACGCCTTCAAGAACAGTATCGACAAGAATGCAACCCGGTTTGCCTGGCAGATGAGTACCGGAAAGCGTCGTGACATCGCAACTAAGATGAACGTTACAATCGATAGAAAAGAGGCTGAACGTAAGAAAAGTGCGCTTGCAGCAGCGCAGGATAATTCGGGAAGTACAAAAGATGGGGTTAACCGAAAGAGCGCCGGAGATGGAACGGCCGCGCGTTTTGCTGATGGTGAGGCAAAGAAGGCCGGGTTCGAGTTTCATTTTTCTCAGGATCAGATGAATCGCCGCGGTATGATGGCCGCCCTTCAGGGTCGTCGAATGTCATACAGTAATAATGCCGCACAGGGCTATATCGAAGCGATGGTGAACGAAAAGTCCGAGGATTATGTCGGTCGAACCGCAGGTTCAGGTATTCATGCTCCATGGGGCTCAACCAAGGCTAAGAATGACGACACGAGTACAGATTTAAACTTGACTCCAAGTAAGCCAGCGGAAGAGGGAGACAATAGCGGTTAGAAGTTTTATGGGCGTAAGTGTAGATACCACACAGATAGGCAGCGTTGGCACACTCATCGGAGCCTCTTTGGAGACCGCAGGACACTTTATGCAGTCTGCGGTTCTTGACGTTTTCGCCCAAGGCTTAGGAGATCACTTGGGAGCGCTACTTTTTGCAATCGCTGGGATCACGGCGCTCTTTATTATCGCAGTTGGCGGAAACTATAAGTTTGGGCTCTGGTTCTTTGTTGGCGGAGCGCTCTTTTGGTGGGTGATTGGAGATAGGGTACCTTCAGAGGGGGCACGATGGGAGTTTGCCGAGCGCACTTATGGTAAAGAGGCTATCCAAGAGGCGACCAAGGGAGTTGCGGAAGATACTGCACGGGTTTCACATTTCTTTAAGATCTGGAACGAGATCACGAGTGGGACTATTTCCTCATTTATTTCTGTTCTGGGTTTAACGGCTAAAGATAGTGATATTACATTCATCTCTAAGGCAGAGCGTTTTGATGCTCTTTCAAACCTTGATATTGCCGATAAAGATCTAAAAAACTTTGTTGCGCTCACACTTTTTAATAAGTGTGCACCTTATTTTGCTCTTGTCCGCGCTAAAGAAGATCCTGCTGTCGACCAATTAGTTCGTGAGATGATTGAAACTCGATTGACCTACTATCAGACTAAGGCCGCCCCGGTTTTTAGATTTGCTGACCACCCAGATAAGATTAAATGGTTAAAAGACACTAATCTGTGGAACAAAGTCACCGCCATTGTTCCTAACGCTGATTCCCCGGATGCGGCTGCGAGTTGCGATCAGCTGTGGCAAATAGACCTCGCAGTTGTTGCTGCTCATTCCGACTCGTTGATCGAGGCTCTTGTTTCCCAAGGACTTCCGGGCGGACTGACATCAGAGCAGCGAGCCCAGCAGATTGCGGCTAATAAGAATAAAATTTTAGAAAAGTTTCAACGCGAGATAAAAATGGAGGATGGTGACGTTAAAATTCACCAACTGAGCTCTGATGCGGTGGTAGTTAACTTGGTAAACGAAATAACGGTTCGGGTTCTTTTTAAGCAACTTACGAAGCTCGACCCCAATCTGGTGATGAGGGAGCTTGACCAAACAACATCTCCAGTTGTGACTGAAGCCGGATTAAATCTGCAAACAGAGACGGCAAGGCAGTTAAGGTTGATGCAGGAGTCTGAGCAATACCAGGGAAAGGGGGACTTTCTTACCGGCATGCTCTCCTTTCCCTACTTGCAGGGTTTAGCGCTTTATTTTCTCGCCTTTGCCTTTCCGTTTTTTGCTCTATCCCTGGTAATTCCCGGAAGACACCACGCGTTCCTACTGTGGATGGGCCTCTGGTTCTGGATCAAATCCTGGGATTTAGGGTTTGCCATTGTGATGCTTGTGGATGAGATGCTGTATGCCCTGATGCCGCAAGGACCTCCGTTAACAGATGAACTAGCTAAAGATCCAGCGCTTGCATTAAAGACCATACTCAGCATCGATCCCTCTTACACGGTGCATACCTACTATAATATTATAGGAACCTGCCTTGCATCCGTCCCGATTCTAACCGGGTTACTTGTAAAACGAGGGGGAGGAGAGATTGTTCAGGCTATCTCCCAGGGATTTCATAACTTCTCTGGCCGAATCGGGGAAGCCATGGCGACATATAGCCGAGCAATGAAGGCACAATCCAATGCTGGGCAGGTACAGCATAATATTTACAACGCAACACAGCGCGCACTCTTACAGGCATTAAAGGACCCAGAAGTATTGCTGCCACTTGCTGGGAAGACTGCGACACGAGCCGTATCCCAGGCGCTCGACGCTCTTAAGCGATCTGGCGACGATCCAAAGAATAGCAAGACTAAGGCGGCGATAGATACTCTTGCAAAAGGACTGGCCGAAGCTAAGGGAACTCAGGCGTCAAAAATTGCCATTTCTAAACTGAAGCTCAATCTGGAACTGGCGGCATATAGGGAGTCAATGTCGTATCAGAATCGGAGACTCGCATCGGATGCGGTTATGCTTAAGTACTTCCAGCATGATTGGGTAAATAAGTATCCAATAGCGGGCGTAATTGACCTGATGAAGAACCGCGAAACTCTACTTTTCGGTGGGGTCGTCGACAAGGGTGTAGATGGTGCCATCAAGGATTGGGGAAAATCAATCGGGAAACCTTTTAATAGTAGTGGCGGTACAATTACAGTTTCAGGTGGCAAGTAGGGCATGGCCGATTATTTACAGGTAGCATCTTCGGGAACATTGGTGGCAGCCGCGCTTGAAAGCGCTGGTTACTTCTACCAGTCATACCTACTTGATGCACTGGCCTCTCCCTTCAGTGAGTCGGTCGGGGCGCTACTCTATGTGATTGGCGGAATTGTCGCTCTTGCTACATTTGCCGTGCTCGGCCAGTACAAGTTGGGCTTTGCTTTACTATTGTGGCCCGGAATTTTCATGGCCACAGTTTTTGAACGAACTGAGAGTACGGGGACACATTGGCTTTTTGCTAAAGAGAACCGAAGCGAAGTCGCGCTAAAGGAGCAAATAAACGCCTTAACTGGAAAGGAGGGTGCTACGGACCTTCAACCGGTAAAGGTATCTACCTTATTCTCGAAGTATAACGACTTAATCAGCAGTAGTTCGCAAGAAATAGTTAAAGTTCTTGTAGGCGAACAGAAAAAGGTTGACGCTAATTTTATTCTTCGGAATGAGCTCTTCACCCGACTACATTCTCAAACAATTGAAGACCCGGGCGTGCGAGAATTAATACATAGCGGGTTTCTAAGACACTGCCGCAGCCTCGTTGTATGGGGCAGAAAGTCCAGACAGCCAAATCTCCCTCCATCACAGAGAGAACATTACAAGCAACTGTTTGATATGAATTATAAGATCAGACAGATTCGACTTAATAGCCCGACCCTTGATCACCTAGCAGATTTAAAAGCTGATTATCAAACCAAGTGGGCTTCGATAGTAACAAACGGAGGAGAGATAGAAGACGCAGTCGATGTGCGTAACATCTACTCATGGCTTAAGGACCTAGACAAGGGGGAGACTCAACTTGAGGGGGCCGCTAGACTTAATAAGATTCAGCAGATGAGGCAGGAAGTTGAAACAGAGGGGCCATACTCCTGTAACCAGATCTGGAACCTGGTGATGGTTGACTTACACCGCTATGCAAAAAGGGCCGTTGGTAATATCGGTAAGGTTGCGGCTCTTAACGGGATTGATGAACAGGAGATATATTTTGACTTAGCCAAAATGGCAAAGCCAGACGAGCGAAATAGTTTTGGTAACGGTAGCGCTGAAGATATATCTCGCGTTCTGGATATTCTCTATAAGTACACAGCGCGATTTATTTTACGTAACGAAATTCACCAGGGGAATATTTCGTCCTTTTTATATGATTATGTAAATCGAACGAAGGAGTTTAATGAGGTAGATGCCCCGGGGGAAACAGGACTGGCGTTTGTTGAACGGGCCCGAGTTGGGAACAAGGAGTGGCAGGAACGTACTCGGCTAATGACCTCTGCCGCGACACTTCCCTACTATCAAGGGCTGTTACTATATTTCTTGGCCATAACCTTTCCACTGTTTGCGTTACTGCTATTAATCCCCGGGAAGCATCCCGGATTCTTACTGTGGTTTGTGCTTTGGCTGTGGGCAAAAAGTTGGGATATCGGCTTTGCGATAGTAATGTTGTTAGATAATGTCCTCTTTTCTTTGATTGCGAGGGGGCTAAATGCCGAGCAGGGCCTGTACCAGAGCGATAATCCTAGAGACTATGATTTTGCCTCCTATATGTTTGCAATTCAGGAGATGGACCCGACCTTTCAGCTCTCAACTTACTATTCGATTGTAGCGGTAGCTCTACAAGCGGTCCCAATTGTAACTTCGTATTTAATTTTGGGGACAATGCGCGGTGGCTCTGGATTAATCAGCGCGGGAATGGACAACTATAGTAACACTCTCGCATCGGCCGCACGATTTACTACATCACAGGAGTATGTCACCGGTCTAAAGGCGCAAGCCAATGACATGAAGATTGCGCGGACGAATAGCTACCTTAAGAACGATAAGAAGGGAAATAATCGAAACGCGGATCTAGAAAACCCAACTGAAGGTAACAAGACCGTTCAATACGCCGACAGAACGGATAATAGAATTGCTATTGTCGGGGGCAGCGCAGATACTGCCTCTAATTGGGCGGAAGGATTAGCCTATGCCGAGGGTGGGCTTTCGGCATTAGGAGGAAGTTCCGTTACTACCCAGCAAAAGGGAAGAAATATATCAGGACTGCCGGGGGGGGCTCGAGCCTCTGTGGCCCCAAGTCCACGAGGAATGATGGTTGCGGGCAGAGTGGCCCGCGCAGTAAACCCCCTAGTAAAGCAAGCGGGAAAATCATTGCTAGATCTTAGAAGTGCGGAGCTTGATCAAGGGGTAGAGTGGGGAAATTATGACGCTTTTAACTCATCTGATGTGCAAGAGCTTGCGGCCTATGCTCGAGTCTACGGAATGTTCGAAATGCCATGGATTGAACGCGAGGGTGGTTGGGGTCAGGAGCTTAAGGGAGAGCTTGCGGAGTGGAATGCCATTGCGAATATGGCAAACGCAAGCCTCGAATCAATTTCACAGTTGTTTAAGGACCGTGGGATAGCTCCAAATCCGTTAAATGCCTCTAACTCCGAAAATCCGTTAGGGATGAAAGACCTTAAGGAGAATCTTTTAAATGAAGGAGCGAAACTTGCTATAGGGGCGGCGGTGGGAAGTGTTATTGCGAGTCGCGTAGCTGGATCTGGAAGCTCGGCCGAGTTAAAGGATGAAAAGAGCACAACGATAGGACATCCTCAAGAGGCCGATAGCGTTCGATTGAGCTCAGCGCTTGAAAAATCTTCCCTTAACAACCCGGCTCGAGCGAAGGCGTTTGAGGCCCTTACCCAAAGTGGTGGTAAGTTAGGAGAAGCCGAGGCAAATGAGTTAATTAAGGAGCTGCATGAAGGGGAGCAGCGCGGCCGTTAAGATTCTAAATCTCGGTTCATAATTAAATCAAAGACTCGACTGTCCATCGGTGAAGCTCTGTAAAGTGTATCGAGATTCTCTCGCTGATTATCCGGCCCTTGCAAAGTAATTAGCGCTGCCGATCGTATTAGCTGCAAATTCAAGCCGTAAATATCCGTAGCTAAACATTTCTCTACTAAAGCCAGCGCTTCGGCAGGCTTGCCGTTTATGAGATAAAGCCTTCCGAGATGTGAACAGCACTCTGCATAGCGGAAATCTGTCACGGAAATTAATGATAGGAGTTTTGTAAAAAACCGCTCTGCTTCGGTGAATTGACTATTACCAAATGCAACAAGCCCGGAAAGTTCTAAAATTCTTGTATCGTTAAGAGCCGCTTCGGTTCCGAGTTTCCCCGCAAGCTCTCCTAATTCCTTGATTACCGCTTCGGTATCGTCCAAGAAAAAGGAGAGATACCCACGCTGAATTCTGAGCTCCGGCGCATCGACTGAGGCTAGCACCTGCGAAATCAACTCTCGGGCTTCAGAGGCGCGAGACCACGCAAGCAGATGCCAAACCGGATTAAGCGCGGGTTCCCCCAGTAACTTATCATCTAAACGAGCTAAGGGCATAAGCCCAAGTTTTCGATCAGTATCGAGTATTGATCGGGCTTCTTGAAACTTGCCTTCGGTTATTAAAGGCAGAATGTCATCGGGTTTCCGCAAAAGCTTTCGGGCAAGTATGATGGCGGGACGTAGGTTCAACCGGGAAAGTCCTTTGGTGTCGCTCAGATAAAAAAGCTGAGGTGGTATTTGCTCTCCCTGTAAGGCGACGGAGACGGCAAAGCCTACATCAGATATAAGCAAATCGGGACTAAGTGCGAGATTGCTAACCAGAGGACTCCATTTGCTGCTATCTGGTTCACCGGTCATGAGCATTTCCAGTAAGCCGCCAGTGGCATTCATCCCACGAAAGCTCTCTTTGTGCATTGGCGGCGGCACTATAAGATTTGAGAGGTATAGAACCGGCTTAGACCCAATTGGCTCCAGGGGATACGTGCGGGAATAATAGTCCGCCGCAGTGGCGCCAAGATATGCAGCGGCTCCCTTTAAGTGCTCCTTGAAATCCTGTTCCTTTTTCTCCCTCCAAGAGCCGGTAGCATGCGGACAAAGGCCCGTAAAAAGCCCGATCGCAAAAGGACTTAACAGATTTTCATTATTTGAAAGACGAATAGAAGAATCTGAAAAATGAGGGAAGGGTGTTCTCGGGCTCTCGAGAATGCCTTTTAGGGTATCTGTTATGTTTATAAACAATCTTTCGTGGGTCTTGAGCTCAGTTACAGACTTAAGCCGCAGTTCAACTACGTACTCTGTTTCTGCTCTAACCTTGAGTTCTATCTCATGCTCCCCTGGAAATGTTGTCCATACATCGTGGGCGATACCCCCCAGATACGCAGCTGCTCCGCCTAGGAGCGGCATAAACTCCTCTGTGACGGGCTTACCGCGCAGGTGCCTAAGAATTAGATCTACTGTCCCAACCGATGGCCAAGAGAAGTCGAGCGCGTACTTGGGATATGCATTGAGCCGCTGCGAAGCATAGATTCGAAAAGCTTTTGCTAAATTTATTACTTTCTCGTCAATCATCCCAAATCCCTATACAGGGTTCCTAAAATTCCACGCCGAAAGGTCTCGCTCCCCAGAGCCTACAAGCAAATTCCTCTGGACAAAAGGATGCCGCTTCATACATATCGACACGTCCGAGTACTGCAGTCTGCTCTTGCCAATCTGCTGGAAGCGAGAAATTGCCAACCCCTACAGAACAGCGAATGCCCAGCTCTCCTAGGACGGCCCTCCCATCCTTACTGATAATTCCTTCTGGGTATGAAAAAACCTGAGCGGGTTCGATTCCGTGAGCTCGTAGAGTGACAATAGACTCATGAATGTCGCCCGCTATTTCCTCGCGTGACATCTCATCGAGTCTTACATATCTATGGCCACAAAGGCCAAACTCTACACCGGATTTGTTGAGAATATTAATCTCATCCCAGTTCAAAAACTGTCTCTGGATCGCGGTTCCTCCGACCTGCTCCACGAGGGCTCCTACAACTTTCAATGCGAAAAGTCGTTTTTCTGGTTGTTCGCTGTCCAGTGCTTCTACCAGATTTGCGATGCCCTCAAAGGACATCTTTCCGTCAGCCAGATCGAGGCCTAGTGAAAAGTAAACCTGGTCATCATAGAATGGTAAATCCGGATATCCCGTACCGGCCTGCTTAAGACGGAGAAGCCCTAGCATTAACTTATCCCGGAAAAACATATCATCTGAACCGATAAATGCTGTTGGTGCAAAAACTGTAAACGGTAGACCCAGTCGATTTAACTCCGAAAAGGCTCTGTCATATGTATCAACCCAGCCACCATCGAAAGTAATAACCACCGTGTTGGGAGGTACTGGCGAGTTCTCGAAAAGCATTTTAACGAGCTCCGAGAGGCGGATAACTCGGCAGTGCTTTTTGAGGTAGCCTAACTGCGCATTGAATGAGTTGGGCCGGACATAGGAGGTCTTTAATGGCGGAACGAGAAGAGTTTCTGGTTCTACTACCCTTTGATATCTGATGATTCGCCAAGTCGACTTACCATTCAGGGTTTC
>CAYMWO010000050.1:0-16949 GCA_964393905.1 uncultured Bdellovibrionales bacterium
GTTTCAACAACTTGTTGAACTTGAAAAAGCTTAAGTCGGCGAGTGTCTTTAGGCTTCAGGGAGCGTGCGTATGAAGACTGTAACGATTCTTACCCGCGGAGAGCGCGGACAAACGATGCTGGAGTTCTGTGTTGCAGCGCTTGTCGCACTGGGACTACTTGGCGCGCTGTTTGACTTAGGCATTGCCTATAGAAATTACTCCCTCTTGAGCGAGGTTACTGGAAGCTCTGTGCGCGAGGTTGCCTCCACACTTGGGGCGAAGCAGGGATTATTCAGCTGCAAGGATGTGACAAGCTACGCCTCGAAGACTGCGACTACTGCCCTTCATGAACGGCTAGGTGTTAGCGGCAACTACGCCTTTACCGGCCAAGCATACTCTTTAGCCGGTTCGAACTTACGGATTGAACTAAAAGGGGAGTGGCCGCTAAGCTGCTTCTTCTGTAACCTGATGCCAGCAGAGCTTAAGCTTCGCGCCTCAAGCACGGCGATGGTGGAGAACTCTAACTTTAAGTGTAGCTAACAAGAGTCGTATGTATACGAAAATGAATTCCCCCAAAAGATTTTACTTATCTGGCAATAACGAGCGCGGACAAATTATCTTGCTCCTGGCACTTCTGATTCCTGTCGGAGTGCTGCTTGTAGCTGGCGCAATTACGCTCTGGTCGCGAAACGTCTCCGGCAAAGAGGCGCAGAACATCGTCGATAGCGCTGCGCTGGCCGCGGCACAAGAGATGAAAGGCAGCACCGCAACTAACTTTAACCGGGTACCAGACGCAGTCGAACTGATAATTAAACAGAGTAAGCAGATTTACGGCGCCAATACCAATCTCGACGGGTTTCGATTCTCCCGAGTGGCAACTGATGGTGCGCTCGAGGGTCGCCTGGGTAACGCCCTCTTTAGGCTCCGTCGTGGCACCTACTGGGCCGATCCAGAAAAGAACGACGCCTTTGTCTTTACCTCGCTAGAAGACGAGTTCCGCGATGGCAAGCCATATTACGGCATGCCGCCAGCACTAATCGCAAACGCCGTAGAGTTGGAAATTAATCTGGACGTAGCGACCTTTCTCCCGCGGATATTGGGGTTGGATGTTCTTAAGGTATCCAAGACGGCTCGCAGCGTAATCGACATCAACTCGCTGGAGTTTGATGGTGGCATTATCGCCGTCCCGGCCTGCGAGATGTTGCTAAATACCGATCCCGACGACAAAGAGAAATATTACACCGAGAAGTTTGACGGCAAGAAGCAGTGCGGTCGTGAGCTTGTCGCAGGTGTGGCCAATGCCCTAGGGCCCCAGAGCTATAACGAGCTTAAGGGGGGGATTATTCGCTCCGAGACCTACCGCAGACCTCCGCTTTATCAAAACAAAGGCGCGGCAGATCTTTGCGTTCCGACAGCCGGTAAAAACGGAACCTATTTAAACTGTAAAGCCGCTCTCGGCATCCGAGCCAATTTAGCAATCCCTGCGCGTTTTACCGGCGGCACAGTTCGAGCTGCCTCAGGAGCTGACGTCCTCGGTTTTTTAAGCTCGGCCACCAGCGCAAGAAAGGTTAAGCTTGGTAGCTTAATCAGCCCAGTAGAGAATACCGATCTTTACAAAGATCCAGTCACATCAAAGAAGCTCAGTGACAAGCTCGCTGAATTAATAAACGGCAGCTCACGAAAGTTTTTAAATACCTTCTTTACCGGCGGCATTCCTGTAGCCAGCAAGCGTACGGCCAACTTTCCGTATCTTAGAAATAGCGCCAACGAACTTGACATCAGCTGGCCTCCGGGGGACGAGGACCATACGATGACAATGGCTTCGATGGGGGATATGAACTGGACTAATCCGCTTTGTCACGACTCCCGCATCCCCGCTAACGACATAAATAAGGCCAAGGCCCTACGGCAGAATATCTATCTTATCTCCTCAAAAGGTAGCGATTACTGTGATTTCGCAAGCGTCTTTGCCCGTGAGGAGCAAGATACCGATGCACCGACATCTAAAACCAAACCGCGGATAGTCGGCGTAGTACCGGCCTGGGCCATTGATTTTCGCTTTCAACAGCTTACAGATCCTGTAGCGAATGACCCAAACCCGGTAAAGATTCCGTTAGGAAACGGCATTCTAAATTTCGTGCAAAACGTAGAGGAGTTTATCTCGGAAGATCGTGAATGGAGAGAGTGCCGCCGTTGCCACAAAGAAGAGGATCGTTGCGAGCGAAAACCGGATGCGCCGGGGTGTCCTGCGCCAAGCTGCCCAGCCGATTGTGGCCCGAAGCCCCCGCCTCCGCCTCCCGTTGAGCCGGCAAACAGCTGGCAGTCTCAGTGTATCTCGTTTCCATCAGACTCGTTCTACAGCTGGCTGGAAGACCCGGCTGCGCACTTCGACGAGATTAAAGAGGTGTTGAGTTTTATTGGCTACACGGCGAAGAAATGTTTACCCGAAAAAGAGCCTGGATGTTTTGGTGATGGCTGCTGGAGCGTAAAGGAACAGGCGGTAAACTACGGCTGCGCAGGACTGGAAACGAGACTGGAGTGCACAGGAGAGAGTCTAACGAGCCTAAAAGCTCCTAAAGACATGACCCCCGGACTAGTCGACTAAGAGCTGCCGCTAACTAATTATCGGACGTGCCGTTGGGGAGATTTGAGGCTTTGGTTTTCTAGCCTCAACTACCGCCTCCGGTTTTGGGCTAAGCGCTACAGCTAATACCTCCTCAATGCCCTCGACGGGGACAAATGTCACCTTGTCGAGGAGGTATTTCGGAAACTCCCGCGTCTCCCGATAGTTTTCTTTGGGGATTATCACAATCCGTATCCCCACTCTGAGCGCTGCGAGCGCCTTCTCTTTTAGTCCTCCGATTGGAAGCACACTTCCCCGAAGCGTAATCTCTCCGGTCATCGCCACCGTACTGGAGATTGGGCGCCCAGTGAGAATCGAGACCATGGCTGTGGCAATCGCCGTTCCGGCCGAGGGGCCATCCTTTGGAATTGCTCCCTGGGGAACGTGCACGTGCACATTAGAGCTCTCGTAAAAGTTCGGGTCTATTCCCAACGACTCAGCCTTAGACATCACCCAGGTAAGTGCCGCCATGCCAGACTCGCGCATCACCTCTCCCATCTGCCCGGTAAGCGAGAGCGAGCCCTTGCCTTTAGTGACTGTCACTTCAATCGGCAGCAACTCACCGCCGACAGAGGTCCAGGCTAAGCCGGTTACGACACCGATTTCATCCTTCTGCGGACGCTTATCGGGGAAGAACTTAATCGGGCCGAGATACTTCTCTAAGATTCCGGAGGTAATAACCTTTGGTTCGCGCTTCTCCTCGGCTATTGTCCGAGCGACTTTACGAAAAATTGTGCTAATCGTGCGCCGCAGCTCACGCACACCGGACTCTCTGGTGTAGCCATTAATGAGCTCGAGCACGACCTGGTCGGGGATGCGGACAGAGATGTCCTTAAGGCCGTTTTCCTCCTTCTCCTGAGGGATAAGATAGCGGCGCGCAATCTGTAGCTTCTCTTCCGTGGTGTAACCGGAAAGCTCAATTATCTCCATCCGGTCAAGCAGCGCTGAGGGAATCGAGTCCGTCATGTTCGCCGTGGCAATGAACATCACCTCGGAGAGATCAAAGGGCACGTTTAGATAATGGTCCTCGAACTCCTTATTCTGCTCCGGATCTAACACTTCCAGCAGCACTGAAGAGGGATCTCCGCGGTAGTCCGAGCCGATTTTATCAATCTCATCCAGCATAAAGACCGGATTCTTTGTGCCGGCAGTCTTTAGTCCCTGAACAACTCGGCCAGGAAGAGCGCCGACATAAGTGCGCCGGTGGCCGCGAAGCTCAGCCTCATCGCGCAGTCCACCGACCGAAACCCGCACAAACTTTCTACCCAGAGCTTTAGCGATTGAGCGGCCAAGCGATGTCTTACCTACACCCGGAGGGCCAACAAGTAAGAGTATTGGGCCGCGATGTTCCTTTCGCAGCTTGCGCACGCCAAGGAAATCTAAGATGCGCTCCTTGGTTTTATCCAACCCAAAATGGTCTTCATCCAGAATCTTCTGCGCGCGCTTTAGATCTAACCGATCAACCGTGCGCTTGCTCCAAGGGAGATCTAGAATCCAATCAAGATAGGTGCGCGCTAGCGCTGCCTCACTCGTATCAGGATGGAGCTGTTGCAATCGCCGCAGCTGCTTCTCCGCCTCTTTCTTCACCGCCGCTGGCATCCGGCTCTTTCCGAGCATTTTCTTCAGGTCGGAGAGTTCATCTTCGTATTCCGGCGAGTCTCCGAGTTCTGCTTGAAGCTGTCGGAGCTGCTCTCGTAATAGCTCCTCATGGTGCATCCGTCCCAGCTCTTTTTGCGCCGAGCTAGCGATACGCTCCTTTATTGCCGCCACATCAATCTGGCTATTTAGCAGCTCTTCTACCAACTTTAACCGTTTCACACGGTCCAGCTCCTCCAATACGCGCTGCAGCTCCATCGGTTGCAGCGGTAACACCGAAGCCGCCAGGTCCGCCAAGGCACCTGGGTCAAAGATCTCGGCGCTCACCGCAACGTGATCTTCAATCGCCGAATCATACTGACTTAAAACCGAGAGCTTCTCCCGCACCTGCTCGATGACCCGCTCCTCTTTGGGCGAGAGGTCGATTACAGTACTATCTTCAAGCAACTGTACCTTGGCTCGGATGACAGGGCTGAAACTTATAAATGAATTAACCTTGCCACGCCCCTGAACATGGAGCCGAACTTTTAGGTCACCGTTGGTAAGCCGCACGCTGTGAATGACACGGCAGATTCCGCCGATTGTGCAAAGATTATCTTTCCCGGCCTCGGAGTTAGCGGAAGGGGATTGCAATGTCATAAATAGTAAACCGTCTCCCGAGATGGCCTGGGTGACAGCATCTGAACTTTTTCCGGCTGAGATAAAAATTGGAACGACTAGTCCCGGCAGCGGGACGATGTCCTGTGTCGGAAGTAGCGGTAGGGTTAGGACCGTGGGTCGAGCAGCTTTAGCTCGGGGTTCTCGCCGGCGGGAGTCCCGAGGAGAAGCTTTTACCTTGCGGGCTACTTTCTTCGAACCGGTTTTCTTGGATTTTTTCGTCATTGGAAATAAAACCTGTTTGCATGCCGCCTGACATCACCTCAACTACCTCCCCGTTAGTTACTTTCATAACGCTCATCCGTCGAATGATATCGCGGCTCGGGTTCACACTCAGTTTTCCTGTTACCCCATTCATACTATCGGTCATTCTGAGCTTATTTATTAGAGATGACGGCGAGTTATCTCCAGTTCCAAGAACATTTAGTACTATCTTACTGGCGTCATAGGCCTGGGCGCTCAAAAGATCGGGTTCTGACGCGTATTTACTGCGATAAGCGGTGATAAACTGCCCAACGGTGGGCTTTGGACTCTGGATATTAAATGGGGTCACAAACACCGCTCCCTCAAGAAGCCGGCCAAAGCCACGAAGCGCCGTAGGGTCGTCCCATGTTGCTGGCCCAATCAGAGTGGCCGATTTGAGAGAGGAGTTCTGCAGCGCTTGAATTGCTGGCCATGCCCGCTCAAGAGTGTCAGGAACGAATACGGCCTGAGCCGGCGCCTCTTCTAGCGCTGATAACCCCTTAGCAATTGAGTTCGGATCTAGTTCTCTATACGACACTACCCGCTTAATCTCCCCTCCACCAATTTGCACCGCGCGCCTGAAGGACTCCACGAACTCTTCACCAGCGGAGTTCGCCGGGTAAAAAATTGAATAGCTCTTAATCCCCAGTTGAGAGTTGGTATATGAAACCAACTCTTCGGTTTGATTATCAGCGGTTGCCCCGAGCCTAAAAACGGTGGGGGCAAGTTCCGGGATGCCTCGCTTTTTAGTAAAGCTTAAAATCGGCACGCCAACTTCACGGGAGCG
Source organism: uncultured Bdellovibrionales bacterium (assembly GCA_964393905.1). Taxonomy (GTDB): domain Bacteria; phylum Bdellovibrionota_C; class UBA2361; order SZUA-149; family CAYMWO01; genus CAYMWO01. The sequence continues at coordinate 5,887 of CAYMWO010000050.1, forward strand.
GGCAGCCACAGCCTCGGTGGTATTAACCAGCAGTGGTCCTAGAACTAATGCCGCATGTTCAACCCTGGCAAGTCGCTCATACTCCGCTGCGGCCGCTGTCGGATCTGCCCCTTCATCTGAGAAGATAAGTCGGACCCGTCCACCCTGAACCGCTTCGGCAAATCCCAGCTCAATTCCGCGTCGCACTCGCTCGGCGTGTTCCGCATACTTGCCGCTAAGGGGTAAAAGCGCGCCGATCACAATTCCTCCGGTCATTGGACTACCCAACTGGGAACCTTGAGTCTGGGTACTAATTGGCGTGCTCAAATCGCTTTCATGAACCTTATCGGACCTCATTCCGCTGACGGAATAGGTATCTGGATTGAAATAGTTTGTGGCAACTGACTCAACGGGTTTACCACCTGAGGAGCGACGCATCCGCTCCTCAGAGAAAACCCTGGAGATGAACTGATCTGTGGTCCATTTTTGCGCCAAATCCTCAAAACCAGCCTCCGGAATCCGCTTCACCAGCCGGGTCGCTTCACCTGAAGCTCTATAAGCGACTTCGCCCATTCCACCCGAACGCCTATAGGATAGACCAAGCCAGGCGATAGTTTGATCAAATGTCTGAGAGTGTTCGTAAGCAAAAGCGGCTATTAATGCCAGGCGGGAATCCATCTGTTCGATGGTCCGACCCTGATTGCTGATTCTAGCTGAAATTAAATCCAACGCCTCTTTGGATTTGCCAAGTTTTAACATCGTCGACATTCGGCGATAGAACGCCTCTTCTTTGACAGGAGTAGAGATGGTGGCTAATTCAGCAGCCTCGTAAGCTCGAAGTGCCTCTATCAGGTGGCCTTGACCTGCGTAACGATCCGCTTCGGTCATCTCGGTAGACTCAAACCGGCTATCGTTTATCTCCCAGGGGGCTAGTGGGGCTTGAGCCGCACGCACGCCGAAGTCACGTTTATCGTAATCTGATACTTCGCTAACCTGCTCTCGAGGTGGATAACGTCGCTCAACCGGGCCACTAGAGGCACAGCCGGAGAGCAAGGTCAGGATAATCAGCGCGAGGCTAAGTCTAAAGATACGCGGCTGGGTTGTGGTATCGGGAGAATGACTAACGCGAGTCTTGTGTGGTTTGGTATCAAAACAGGTCTTTAACTTTGTCGAAAAAGGTACGTGAATCATTGATGGATGGTTTCCCTTCAATCTGCGCCAACTCTTTTAGCAGCTCTGTTTGGCGCGGGCTAAGACTCTGCGGCACGTAGATAAAAACCCTAACGTGCTGGTCCCCCTTCCGCCCGCTCTGCATATCCACTATCCCTTTACCACGTAACTTAAAGACTTTGCCAGATTGAGTCCCAGAGGGGATTTTTAGCGGGGCGTGGCCGTCTAGGGTAGGAACCTCCACCTCGCCGCCCAAAGCTGCCTGGGCATAGGTTATCGGCATTTCGCAGATAAGCTCCTTCCCATCCCGATGAAAAAATTCATGGGCTTTAAGAATCACCTCGACATACAGATCCCCTGCCGGACCGCCGTTAGGCGCAGCTTCCCCTTCTCCACGCAGCCTAAGCCGTTGGCCGTGATCAATCCCTGCGGGAATTTTAACCGAGATCTTATGTTCTTTGGTCTTCTGTCCAGTGCCGCCACAACCAGGACATGGGTCAGGGATTAGCCTTCCCTCGCCACGACACACGGCACACGGTCGGGAGATAGTAAAAAATCCCTGTTGAACTCGCTGCTGACCTGAACCGCCACAATGCTTACAGCTCTCGGCCGATGTGCCCTTTCTGGCTCCACTGCCGTCACAGGTCTCACAGGGAAATGCTTTTGGGATTTTTATCTCTCGCTCAAGCCCCAGCGCGGCCTCTTCCAGAGTAATCTCCATCCCGTAGCGGAGATCCCGTCCACCGCGCTTCTTTCCTGAACGTCCGCCGCCGTCAGTTCCAAAAAAAGCTCCGAAGATGTCCCCGAAAAGATCCTCCGCGAAGGCTCCAAAATCTCCGAAGCCTTGTCCGCCATTAAAAGCCGCATGCCCAAAGCGGTCATATTTGGCGCGGCTTTCGGCGTCGGACAACACCTGGTAAGCCTCGCTGGCCTCTTTAAAATTTTCCTCGGAGGCCTTGTCCCCGGGGTTCTTGTCAGGATGATACTTTAGTGCAAGCTGACGGTAGCTCTTCTTTATCTGCTCCTGTGTTGCATCACGTGCAACACCCAGAACCTCGTAATAATCACGCTTTGCCACCGCCTACGATCCTGAATAGAGAGGAACTAACTACTTAACCTCTTCAAAGTCAGCATCAACGACATCATCGCCGCCGGTAGCTCCATGATGAGCAGCTCCTGCACCCGCGGCGCCGCTCGCTGGACCCTGAGTATTTGATTGGGCAGTGGTTTTGTAAACAGCCTCCGCAAGCTTATGCGCCGCAGTCGAGAGTTTCTCCGACATGTTCTTCATCTCCGTCGGGTCGCTGCTATCTTGCAGTACCTTCTTGGCCTCCTCAAGTACCGTTTCGAGCTTGGCCTTTTCGGCGGAATCTAGCGCCTCTCCGTGCTCCTTAAGACTATGCTCCGTCTGGTAAACAAGTCCATCGAGCTGGTTTCGACCTTCGACAAGTGCGCGCCGAGCCTTATCGTCTTCCGCATGCTCCTCGGCATCTCGGACCATTTTCTTAATCTCTTCTTCAGAGAGCCCAGAGCTAGCTGTGATTTTTATCGACTGCTCTTTGCCTGTGCCCAGATCCTTCGCTCCAACATGCACAATGCCGTTAGCATCGATATCAAAAGTCACCTCAATCTGCGGCACTCCGCGGGGAGCGAGAGGAATCCCCAGCAGCTCAAACTTTCCAAGTGTCTTGTTGTCACCCGCCATTTCACGCTCACCTTGAAGAACGTGAATGCTTACAGCTGGCTGATTATCAGTCGCCGTGGAGAATATCTGGCTCTTTCTTGTCGGGATGGTGGTGTTCTTCTCGATGAGCTTTGTCATCACACCGCCCTGGGTTTCGATTCCCAGGCTGAGTGGGGTCACATCCAAAAGTAATACGTCTTTAACATCGCCTTGGAGCACTCCCGCTTGAACCGCAGCCCCAATGGCGACAGCCTCATCTGGGTTAACGCTCTTACTTGGGGTCCTGCCAAATATCTTATTCACCCGCTCCTGCACTGCTGGCATGCGGGTCATACCGCCGACGAGGATTACCTCTTGAATATCCCGCGCAGTCATTCCGGCATCCTTAAGGGCTGTCAGACACGGCTCATCAATACGCGACAACAGCGGAGCACATAACGCCTCAAGCTTGGACCTGCTGAGCTTAATATTAAGGTGTTTTGGACCGGAGGCGTCCGCGGTAATAAACGGCAGGTTAATGTCAGTCTCTAACGAAGTAGAGAGCTCATGCTTGGCCTTTTCGGCAGCCTCTTTTAAGCGCTGCAACGCCATCGTGTCTTTCTTTAGATCTATTCCCTGATCTTTCTTGAACTCGGTGACAAGAAACTCCACGATGTTAAGGTCGAAGTCCTCACCGCCAAGATAGGTGTCGCCGTTTGTAGCCTTAACCTCAAACACTCCGTCGCCGAGCTCTAAAATCGAGATATCGAAGGTTCCCCCGCCAAGATCGAATACGGCGATACGCTTGTCGCCTTTTTTATCTAAACCGTAGGCCAAAGCCGCTGCAGTAGGCTCGTTAATAATGCGCAAAACTTCAAGCCCGGCAATTCTTCCTGCGTCCTTTGTGGCCTGCCGCTGAGCGTCATCAAAATATGCCGGGACGGTAATCACCGCTTGGTCAACCTTCTCACCGAGATAATCCTCAGCTGTCTGTTTCATCTTTCCGAGAATAAAGGCTGAGATCTCCTGCGGGCTTTTCTTCTCTCCACGGAGTAGGACTGAAGCGTCACCATTGGTAGCTTCGACAATCTCATAAGGCAGAACTGACTTGGCTTTAGCGACCTGTGGGCTGTTGAATTTCCGACCGATCAACCGCTTTACAGCAGAGATGGTATTGGTGGGGTTTGTTACCGCCTGGCGTCTAGCAATTTGGCCGACAAGCCTCTCCCCGGCCTCGTTTACAGCAACCACTGAAGGGGTCGTTCTCCCGCCCTCGCTGTTTGAGATAACCACCGGGTCCCCACCCTCCATGACCGCGACGCAGGAGTTTGTAGTTCCAAGATCAATTCCAATTACTTTGCCCATTACCCGACCTCTTTACTATCTAAATACTGAAAAAGTTAACGATTTAAATAAGTTACTTGCTACAATCGTGGCCCCGACAGACTACTCCAAACGACTCCGTTTGTCTTCTATCGTACGGGCCCATTGGTTACCACGCCCAGGTAACCATCGCCCTTAAATAAAGCAACGGCCTAGGCTCCTAATTATCTTCCTATTTTTCTTCCGATCCCTCTTCGTCCGGTTGGGTCCCATCACTCTTTTTCGAGACGATTACCTGCCCTGGACGGATGAGTTTATCTTTGAAAAAATATGCCCTTTTATACTCCTCCAGCACCATCCCTTCCGGATGCTCAGCGGTTGGGACGGTGGCCACCGCTTCGTGGGTTTGTGGGTCAAAGGGCTTTCCTTGCGCCGGCTGTCCCTTAATGCCGTGCCTCTCAAAAATACTCTCAAATTTGTTTTGCACTAGCTGAATGCCATTTACGAACTCAGGGCTTACCCCACTTAAGTCCTGAGCCAGTGCGATTCTCAGGGAATCGAGGACCTCTAGAAGGTCCCGCGCTAAGCCCTCTCCGGCGTAGCGAATCAGGTCGGAGCGCTCTTTAGCTGTGCGTTTCTTGAAATTTTCAAGCTCTGCTACCGCGCGCAGATACTTGTCGTATGTCGCCTCAGCCTCACCGCGAAGACGGTCAACTAATTCCTGGTTAATTTCATCTTCGGATGTAGGTTCAGCATGTTGATTTGGAGAGACTGATAGCTCCTCATCAAGACTTTCTCCGGCTGCATTTTCACGACGATCTGAACTTTCAGTCATACTCTTACTGCGCGCTCCGCTCTCTGAACTGGGGCTGTCTCCAGTTCTAACTTTAATCTTCATTAGCTACCCTAATTACCGTCTTGGGTTTCCGGCCTGGGCCTGGTTAATCCCATAGCAAAGCCGAGTTTATCAAACAATGATTCAAGGGCTTTCCTGCCCTATCTGGCCCAAGTTTCAGTTCTGACCTATATTCCCCTGCAATAGCTCAATCTGACAGCCCTGGTGACTTCTTTTAAGCATCACATTTGGCGCAGGCAACCTAAGTGTTTAATTTTTATTGTGCCTATACCACTAAAACAAAGCGCGATTGTTCTCAAAACCACACAGCTGCGAGACTCGGACCTTATTATCAGCCTGCTAACGGAACACTCTGGCAAATTTTCAGTGCTTGCCCGTGGGGCAAGGAACAGCAAAAAGCGGTTTTTAGGCGGAATCGATCTCTTCGATTGCGCGGTTTTTGAGTTTCAACCAACAAAGGGCAACAGTCAGCTGCTGACATTAACCGGGCTTTCTCGTCGTACCCCCTGGATTGGGTTGGGGAAGAATCTGGTCAAGTTTTATCTCGCCTCGTTCTGTCTAGAGTTAAGCGAAACCCTAATCGGAGAAGCTGACCCTGAAGGGAGAAAGCTCTACCCTGTGCTGCACCGAGTCTTATCAGAACTAAACGACTCCGGAACAGAAGTCGAAAGCTACAGCTCGGCCCTGTTCTTTACAATCGTGCTCCTAGAACTAAGCGGCTACCATCCCCTAGCCGGCGCCATTCATTTAACACCACAGCTCCAAAGCTGGTGGCTAGAAATGATAACCGAAAACTCCCCCCTACCACCCCCCAGCGCCGGAGCAATTTCGCAAAGCTTCTCCGTCCTACTAAGCTTCATAGAAGAAACCACCGGCCACCGCCTAAAAACCCGCGGAGATTTTGTTTGGAAGGCATTAAGCGGGCTCTAAGTGAGAGCTGCCTCCTAAATTTCTAGCTAACCACATTCGCTCTCATTGTTAACAATCCGTAAGGACCATTAGTTCTTCGTTAACCGTATCTTCTCCTATTCCGGATTTTCAACTGACCCGCTACTTTCCACGCAAGTTGTCGCTCTTTTACAATTCTATTTCGGGTATTAATTCCATTTTTTAATTGGAGATCACTCCACGTGAAAGGTTCAGCGGAGATACCTAATTCTCCACGGAGGTTGCCTCATGTCGAGCTTGAAAGTCGTCGGATTTGGCGTCGCGCGAGCTCTCTGGTTCCTTTGCTGGATACTTCTAACACCTACGGCATTTATCGGAATCGGATGCATGCTGGTGTTTGAAGCCCTGGTTTGGGGACGTGATAGTCGCATTATTGGGGCTGATTCGACGCATCTGTGGGGAGAGCGTTGGGGCCAAGGACTTCGACTTTGGTCTGCGGCACGGCGCTGGACAACTACTTACCAAGTGCTGTGGCTGTCCAAGCCAGGCCCGAACGGCAGAGATCAGCTTGCACGGATTGCCACGCAACTAGGCGCGGACGGAAACCACAACCGCTTTTCGGACATCGGTTCAGCCGCAACGGAAAGTCAGTTTGTGAGTTTCGTCAGGCTTACAGTAGTGGCCATGGTCACGGTACTCTTCCTCGGTTGCGGCGGGGCTCTGGCGGCAGCGGCATTGCCCGTCTACTTGCTACTAGGTTGCGCGCTTAGAGTTTGCGGCCTGTCGCTTGCGGCAGCAATTGGAGCTCTCTGCCTATCCGGCACGCTCCTCTACCACATTAAGCTCCTAGTCGCTCGCTTGCTCGGGTTCCGAGCAAAACAGGACGTTGTCGTTGGCGGAGGGCCCTAGCCTCCGCCAACGGTGGCAAAGGATATATTAAAGGTTCGCCGTTGGAGTGATCCCCAATTTTAATCGTCGGATTTTTTGCTGCTTGAGGCCGTGGGTTTTGACTCGGTTGTCGGAGTGGCGGGAGCGGTTGATGTTGGCTCGGATGTGACTAAGCTCTCTGCGCTGGCTTTTGGGGTTTCGGTTTTTGATTGGCTGCCGCTCGACCCGGAGGCGTAATCGGTTTTATACCAACCAGAGCCTTTTAGATGGAATGCTGGGGCTGACATCTGGCGCTTTACATCTGTCCCTGCGCATTTGGGGCAGCTCTTAAGCGGCTCTTCCGTGATTTTCTGGACCGCCTCAAAATGCGAGTCGCAGCTATAACATTTGTATTCGTAGGTCGGCATATCCCTCTTAAATTCTGCGCCTAAAACAATTGGCCTAAAACTAATAAGCAGCTCATCCCCGCTAGTCAAGGGGCGAGAATTCCTAGCTCTTTCAACCTGGCTTTAACTCCCGGCTCGGTCACCCCCTCAAGCATCAACACCTTCTCTCTCTTACCCTCACCCTGAACAATCCGAACCCGGCTTTTGGGAACACCGAAAAATTTCCCCACCCCCCGCACCAGCTCACTATTCGCCTCTCCATCACTCGGAGCTGCCCCGACCATCCACTTAAGATACTCCTCTCCTGGCCCCCAGAAACCAACCGGCCCCCGTTTCGAAGAACGGGGCTGCACCCGAACGGCGACTGTCACCCCGCCCGGAACAGATTTAAGGAATTTAGGCTTCTCCGCCACCGCTTAGGCAGCACCGAGACTGCCTGCAATTAGGCACTGCTTAGCGTAATCCAAAATCGCGCCAACCAAGAAGGTGTTAAGGAAATATAAAAGGAGAATTACAACTATTACCGATAGGTCCAACATCCCCATCGGTGGAATCTTAGCCCGCACCCGGGACAATATTGGCTCCGTGGTATTGTTAATAAACTGCACAATCGGGTTATACGGATCCGGGCTAACCCAAGACAAAATCGCCCGGGCAATAAAAAGAAAGACAAAGATATTTATGACGGCGCCCAAAAGCCCGCCAACCGCGTTAAGAAAATGTCCAAGTAAAATCATCCGTGCCCCCTGATTTAGTCAGGGAAATTTAGCATACAGAGCTCTCTCTGACTAGTAAGCCATCTCCCCCCGCTCTCCAAAAATCAAACTCCCCACCCGCACCAGCGTCGCCCCCTCCTCAACCGCCAACTCAAAATCATGACTCATGCCCATCGAAAGCTCAGGCAGCTCAACCTTTAGCTCAACTTCCAGCTCATCTCTCAAAACCGACATCATCTTAAACTCTCTCCGCCTCACCCCATCCGTCGCGTCCTCCTCCACAAAACTCCCGATACTCATCAATCCCTGCAGCCTCAAGTTCGGCATCGACAATATCTCCTTCGCCAAGCTCGCGGCATGTCCCGGCAGCACACCAGACTTTGACTCCTCCCCAGAAATATTAACTTGCATCAATACCGACTGAACAATTCCCCGCCCTTCCGCCACCTTCTGAATCTCCTGTGCTAGCTCCACCCGATCCACCGTCTGAATCATCGAGAACAGTCCCACTGCGTGCTTAACTTTATTCCTTTGCAGCGGCCCAATCAGATGCAGCTCAAATTCCGGCACCAACTCTCCTAACGCAGCAACTTTCCTCTGCGCCTCCTGCACATAGTTCTCACCAAACAAAAACTGCCCCGCAGCCAATGCTTCGCGCATCACTCCAACCGGAAATGTTTTGGTAACGGCAATAAGCCTAACTGAGTTCGGCTCCCGGCCTATCCGAAAACACGCAGCGTGAATCCGGTCATGAACAAACTGAAGTTGCGCCTTAATCATGTCACAAAACGCCATGGCGCTTCAGAGCTAATACCACCTCACTTAGCGGCAGCCCGACAACATTGGTATAAGACCCCGCAAAACTCTCAATCAACATCGCGCCAACCCCTTGCGCGGCATACGCCCCGGCCTTATCCATCGGCTCTCCTGTAGCGACATAATCTGCAATCTCCTCCGACGACAGTCCCCGCATCGTAACCCCAGTCTTAACTACAAAGCCTTCGCTCACCCCGCGCTGAACACAAACAAGCCAAACCCCAGTAAACACAAAATGCTCCCGCCCCTGAATCAGCCCCAGCATCCGGCGCGCATCCTCCACAGACTCCGGCTTACCCAACACGACTTCGGCACTTCTCTTTTCTTTATCACCAGGAAGCACCACCGTAGTATCCGCCGCCAGCACAAACTTCTCAGGATTCCGCTCGGCAACAACTCTCGCCTTCTCCTCCGCCAACCTCAACACCATCCCTTCAGCCGTCTCCCCCGCAAGCTGCGTCTCATCCACATCAGCCACCTGCACCTCAAACGAAATCCGCGCCAGTCGCAGCAACTCGTGTCGCCTCGGAGAGGCCGATGCTAAAATCAGTGCTGGTTTCATAAATTGCCAGACGCCCCAACGGCAAAGCCCGTTGTTCGATTTCTCAAAACAGATCCCAATGAACGCCCCACTGCCGCAGCCACAACTCTCAACTCCGGCACCAGAGTCTCAAACTCCTCAATACTCAAAGACTGCTCCCCATCAGATAACGCCGCCGCCGGGTTTGGATGCACCTCAATCAGCAGCCCATCCGCCCCTGCCGCCACTGCCGCCTTGCTCATCGCACCCACATAGCTCGAGACCCCCGTCCCATGGCTTGGGTCGACAAGCACCGGCAGGTGAGTCCGTTCATTCAAAACCGGAATTGCATTAAGGTCCAAGGTGTTCCTAGTTGCCGTCTCAAAGGTTCTAATCCCCCGTTCGCAGAGGATAACATTCGGGTTCCCCGCAAGGAGGATATATTCCGCGGCCGACAAAAACTCGTCGATGGTCGCCATAATGCCGCGCTTCAAAATCACAGGCTTTCCCGTGCGTGCCGCCTCTTTAAGCAGTGCCGTGTTTTGCATATTCCGCGCACCTATTTGAAGAACATCAGCATAGCGAGCAACAAGCTCAACACTCTGCACATCAAGAGCTTCAGTCACAATCCGCAACCCAGTCTCTGCGCGGGCAACTGCCAGGAGCTTTAAGCCCTCCTCTCCTAATCCTTGAAAGCTGTATGTTGAGGTTCTAGGTTTGAATGCTCCGCCGCGCAGGGCACTGGCTCCAGCGAAGCGACAAGCGCGCGCAACTGTCAAAATCTGATCTTCGCTCTCAACTGCACAGGGACCAGCAATTACAACGAGATTTTCACCCCCTACGGCAAAGGAGTCACTAATTTTGACAACGGTTTTTGTCTCTCGAAATTCCTTAGAAGTCAGTCGAAATGGAGAGCTGATGGAGATCACACGCGCAACGTGTGGGGAACTCGCGTAGTCATTAAGTTGTGCCAGTCTCTCTGAATCTCCAGCTACACAAATAAGCTTTTCCGGAAAACCCGTAACAACTTCGGGGTTAAATCCTAACCCTCTGATACCGCTAACTAGTTCAACGATTTGAGAGCTCGAGACCTCTGCTTTTAAAACTAAAATCATCTGCCACTAAAGCCCAATTTGACTGTTGACCATTGAAATATTGTCGTCGATTCCCGACTCCTATTAAGCATCTGGAACCCCAACTTTAGCCAAATAAGAGGGAGATATAAAGCAGCCCTCGATAACTAATAATATACCCTCGGAAATCCGTAGAACACAGCACTTGAAGGGGTTTGTACGCGGTGCTAGTTAGCCGTAAAGTTCGTTTGTGGCACTTAACCGGAGAGAACTCTAACCCTCATGAGCGGCAGTAACTCAACAAAGACTGTTAACCAAACAGCGCAACTAGCTTCCAGTCTAGGTGGGGTCACTCAAACTGTCAGCCATACTTGCGCAGATGTCGATTTCGATAAATTCTCAGCGCTACTTAACTGGGGATACAATTTAGACCGCAGTGGTTATCAGGATGCCGCCGATGCGGTTTATGCGGACACGCTCTCAGCACTTGAGGCTGACTGCTTAAACGCCAACTCGCCAAAAGTGATTAAGCTATTTGCCGAATTCTCTAAGGCCCACGGGGAGGAGCTGCTGGCCTTGAATCGTATTGATTGGGCGGTTAGCGCATATCGCCGGGCGCTTAACCTTTATCAGCTTCTCTTATCAAACAGCGCTTCATTTCCGATCGCCTATGATTTCTCAATGACACTGATACGCCTTGGTCATCTCTTGGAGGGTGCCCTCCTATCAGAACAGGCCCTCTCAGTTTACGCTGAAGCCGCAGCTACCATTAAAAACATAATCCC
>CAYMWO010000051.1:0-16532 GCA_964393905.1 uncultured Bdellovibrionales bacterium
CTAACAAGGTCCAATACATGCTAGTCCGTATGTTGACGGAAAAGAGACAAAATCTGTGCGTCGTGGGCGATGATGACCAGTCGATTTATGCATTTCGTGGGGCAAACATTGAGAACATTCTCAATTTTAAAAAGGACTATCCAGAAACAAAAATAATCACGCTCGAAACAAACTATCGCTCAACTAAGAATATCCTCGACGCTGCAAACGCTGTGATCTCTAAGAACCAGCGGCGGCAAAAGAAAAAAATGAGGACGGAGAACCCGGCAGGTAAGTCTATTGTCTATTTCAAAGGGTTCGATGAATACGACGAGGCTAAGTTTGTCGCTCAGGAAATCGCCGTGCTCTTTAACGCCGGTGTACCGGCCTCTGAGATTGCTATTTTTTATCGAACCAATGCGCAATCCCGAGCCATCGAAGAAGCGCTTTGTGAAAACACTATCCCCTACGAAATCTATGGTGGGCATCGTTTTTACGATCGCAAAGAGATTAAAGATATCCTCGGGTATTTTCGGCTACTGCTGAATATCAGCGATAATGAGGCCTTTTTGCGGGTGATTAATACCCCCGCTCGTGGAATCGGAGCGACCTCCGTTGCTGGGCTTATCAGTTACGCCAATCGAGAGAAACTCCCGCTGTTTGTAGCTTTGGAAAAAGGGTTAAAGGAAAAGGCCCCATTTATTACAACTGCCAGCCGTGGAAAGTTCCAGAATTTTGTTACGCTCGTGCGTGAACTTGAAGTCGACGGGATAACAGCCGAAGGAATACTACAAGACCGGAGCGGAACAATCCCCGCCAGCACTCAAGGAAATGCCATCGCGCAGCTGTTACAGGAAATCGGGACTAAGTCTGGGTATCTGCAAAAGTTAAAGGCCGAGGACACGCTAGAGTCCGAGAGTCGGCTAGAAAATATCTACGAACTCTTCGGCGTGGCGGCCGAGTTTGGGAAGAGATCCCTCGGAAACGAGGAGACCCCATCGATTAAAGACTTCCTTGACCGGGCGGCGCTGGCCTCCGATCTCGATAAGGACGAAAACAAAGCTAATGAGGAAAAAGCTGAGAAGCCAGAGACGGAAGCCGAACTTAAAGAGGAGCTCTCTCGCAAGCGCGGAAAGGGTGGCACCGTCTCTCTTATGACACTGCATTTAGCGAAGGGACTAGAGTTTCAGGTGGTCTTCCTTGTTGGACTTGAAGAGGGGCTCCTGCCACACGTGCGCTCATTTGAAGACCGTGAAGGGTTAGAGGAGGAGCGGAGGCTTTGTTATGTAGGCATCACCCGTGCGCGCAGTCAGCTGTATTTGGCACGCGCCGTATCGCGACAGACATTTGGGCGGAGTAATTGGTATACAGGAGAACCCTCGAGATTCCTCGAAGACTTGCCGCAGCATTTAATCGATCACAAAAGAAAAGAGTACTGGAGTTAGGGTCGGCTACTCGCGGGACTTCTTCCCGAGATATCCGCCGTGATGTCTATCGGCAAAATCTTTCTTCGTAAATCCCCGCTCTTCCATCACAACCAACGCCAGAGCGTCGGCCAAGGCAATCATCGCGGCGGTGCTTGCCGACGGAGTAAGGCCCAGTGGACATGCCTCGCGGATATTTCCGAGCTCTAAGACGATATCGCTCTCCATCGCAATTGGTGAGTCCAGATTTCCGGTGACACTCATAACCCCAGAGATATTTAGATGACGACAGAAGTGAATTGTCTCAAGCACTTCACGTGTCTTTCCCGAGTTCGAAAAAGTTAGCAGCACGTCGTCCCTTCCGACAACACCGACATCACCATGAGAAGCGTCAGCCGGGTGCAAGAACACGGCCGGAGTGCCTGTAGTTGAAAATGTCGAGGCGGCCTTTCTAGCGACATATCCGGCCTTACCGATACCGCTAGTAAATACTTTTCCGGTGCAGTTAAGAATTGTTTGAACAGCCTTCTCAGTAGATGCGCCGAGCGGAATAGCGCGAATTGCCTCAGCTTCGGCTGTTAATACCTGAGAAACTCTATCTAATAATGAATTGGACATCTGCTAGGGTATTCCAAAAACTACCGACAATTTGAACACATAAGACGATATCGCATACGAGTTAAATCCGCAGCGCTAGGTGAGAAAGATAGCATACTAAGTTTTAAAGTATAGTCGGCAGCCCCAAAGGGCTCAATATCCTCGGGTCCCTCTGCAATAAATCGTTTTCCTCCAGGAAATGTGAAATCAGCCCTGACCGCCAAAGCCTTTACGCCTGAAGTGTTGCGCACAGACATCTGCACGGTCTTGGAGACAAAATTTAAGGTGTAGAGATTCGGCTTCGGTTTACTCAGAAGATTAGCCTGCTCCTCATGGGGCCCTGATAATGTCAGCTCCTGAATCTTAAGTCGCGCCTCTAGGCAGTTAGAATTAAACGGTAAGACCGCATCTTTAAATCCATCAAGACAGATAGCGCTACCATCGCTATCCCGTCCTTGAGTGCAATCAATTCCGCCATGACTCTCACAGTTTGCCGGAGTTCCTAGTTGAATATCCTTGATCTTCTCCGCTATCTTCTCACGCTTAATTTGCGGAAGTTCGGCGGGACGATCGGAGCTGGCGTGGGGCTCGGTTGAATAGTGAACAGCTCCTTGTTCGTCTACCCATTTGTATATCCCCTCTGCGAAAGTCGGCTTGGTGCTGATACAAACAGCAACGACAACAAGGGCGAGAGATGAAAAGTAACTACGACTCCTGTTCACCGGCAAGTTTATACTCCTTTAGTTTGTAAAGCAGGGTACGATGACTAATCTCAAGTAGTTTAGCCGCATGCGTCCGGTTACCTTTTGTTTTCTCTAATGCCTTTTGAATTAGGCGCTCTTCTACGGCCCGCGTGTGAACCTTAATTGATAGTTCGTCGGAGGAGAGCAGTTCATGCGCCGACGACTCTCCTTCACCAAAAACAGCCTGAGGAAGGCTAGCTCGCGTAATTTCCTCGCCCTCCGTTAAAATCATTGCACGTTCAATACAGTTCTCTAGCTCGCGAATATTTCCCGGCCAGGTATGTTCCATTAGGGCGGCCATCGCGTCCTTTTTTATCCCGTAGACGCCAAGTCCAAGCTTCTCCTGATTGCGCTTAAGGAAATAACTCACCAAAAGTGGGATATCCTCCCGCCGTTCTCTCAGCGGGGGGATTTTAAGGGAGATGACATTTAACCTGTAATAGAGATCGTCTCTGAACCGTCCAAGTGCCACGTCATGCTCTAAATCCCGAAGTGTTGCCGCAATTATCCGCACATCAATCGGAACGGCTCGGCTATCTCCAACAGGCCGAATTTCATTCTCTTGTAATACGCGAAGCAACTTGACCTGTAGGTGTAGCGGAAGCTCGCCTACCTCATCCAGTAGCAGAGTCCCGCCCTCGGCCTCTTCAAATAGTCCCTTCTTGTCCCGTGTGGCATCGGTAAACGAGCCGCGTTTATGGCCGAAGAGCTCAGACTCAAGTAGATTCTCAGGAATTGCTCCACAGTTTATCGCGACAAACCGCTTACTCCGGCGGTCTGAGTTATAGTGAATCGCCTGAGCTATCAGCTCTTTTCCCGTGCCGGATTCGCCGTAAATCATCACAGTGGTTTTATAGTGCGCAATTTTCTTCACGGTTTCGAACAAGCTTAACATCTGGTCATTTTTAGAGACGATATTATGAAAGCTAAATCGTTTCGAAACCTGGTCGCGCAAAAGTGCGTTTTCCACCCTCAGCCTATCCCGCTCCCGAGCTTTTCTTATCGCTAACAGCAATTCATCTCCCGAGATGGGTTTGGCCAAGCAATCATAAGCTCCAACTCGAATCGCATCGAGCATAATGCTGACATTTGTTTCCGCGGCCACGAGAATCACGGCTGAGATTATGCCGCGAGACCTTAATTCTTTAACAAGCTCAAGGCCGCTCATGTCCCCAAGTTCAAGACTGGCGATAATCACCTCAAAGTCTCCCTCAGTAGCTTTAACCAAAGCTCCAGCGGCAGAGTCGGCTACCGCCACGCCGTATCCGGCTGAACTTAGAAGCGTAGAAAAGGAGTCTGTGATTTTATTATCCGTGTCGACAACGAGAACCTTCTCATTTGGACCAGCACTTAGTTCAGCAAGAGGGTTCTGCGACATGGATTTATCTAAAACCTAAAAAAGGGGAGATCGGCAAAGAGATACAAAATCGCTCCCAAGGCTAACCATGGACCAAAGGGTATTTCGGTCTGTCGTCCCTGCCCCGTGAAAAGCATAGCGGCGATACCTACTATCGAACCAAAAATTGAACCGACAAAGATAGTCGGGGCAATAGCGCGCCATCCTAAGATAGCCCCGACCATGCCCATAAGTTTTATATCTCCTCCGCCAAGGCCAACACGCTTTGATATCCAATAGTAGAAGACGCCGATGACATAAAAGAAGCCTCCTCCGACGAGCATACCGATTAGCGAGTCCAGGGCACTTTGTGTGATGGGTTCCGCAAAAAGGTTTGTGTACTGTGAGACAATTCCTAGGATTAAACCCAAAGTAATTCCAGGAAAGCTAATTACATTTGGAATGATTTTAAACTCCAGATCGATAAATGTTATGACTATCAATGACTCGGTCAGCAAAAATATAATTAGCGACGATGGGGTAGCGCCGTACTTAAGAAATGTTGCAGCACCAGCAATAGCCGAGAGAATCTCGACCAGTGGGTACTGACCCGAGATGGGCTGACCGCAACCGCGACACTTTGCTAACTGGATGAGCCAGCTGAGAACTGGAATGTTTTCATACCAGGACAGTTGTCGCTCGCACTTTGGGCAGTAGGAGCGCGCAGGGCTGACAACTGAGAGCTTTCTAGGAACGCGATAAATACAGACGTTTAGAAAGCTACCAATCAAAAGGCCGAGTAGGGTTGCGATGTAGATAGTCACGGTATTAGGATTCCCTTTAAAATAATCCAGGTCTAACTTTTTTGCGGAGAAGCGAAAGTTTTTGCGGGGCGATTACCTATTATTTTAGTCTCAAAAATTCCGCTTAGCTTGGGGTAAGTTATCAATAAACAGACTTAAACGGGACCGAAAAATCCTCTCCTAGCTCTCTATTGGCCAGGGTAATCTGGATTTGGCCTAGTGCTGCTTATGTAGCGGCTAGATTAAATATATCGCCAATCCCCGCGGGTCACTATTATCGCTATCTAATTGGGGAATAATCCTAAACTTACTGATGTCAGAGCCAAAACAGATTCTTACGGTTTTCCATAAACATCGCCGGGGCGGCGCATCGAAGCGTCTATACATGCTTATTGAGTCCCTGCTTAGTCGAGGATATTGCGTTCATTATGTAGCTGCTGAGTTATTGCCGTTACCAGAGAATGAGAGGCTTGTTGCGCACCTCATCTCCCTTCCGCTAAAGGCGCGGCAGGGATTTTGGTTCTGGTTTTGGTTTTCTCTTCTCGCCCCCTGTTATCTTTTACAGCTTTCCCTACAAACAAAATTTTCGGCAATTGCGGTTTTCGATCCCTATTACAGCATGCTGGCTAAGTTAGCTTCACTGATAACCCGGACGCCGATTCTGATGTTTATCCGCGCAGTTCCTTGGCGGTTGCGCAGTATGTTAACGAAGTCCGCAACGCTTTTATTCCTCGGAGATTTGGGGGATCGTATCGGTCTTATCTCAGCTAAACGAATAGTTGTGGTAACAACCTCGATGCAGGAGGAACTAGCTGCGAGAGTTCCTCTTATTCGGAGCCGACTCGTAACTATTCCAAGCTCGGTCATCTTCCCACCTGGGCTCAAGCCTGACGAGGATGGAGGGATTAGCAAATCCGAATATGACAAATGGCTAAAGGAGTATTCCAACAGAAAGAGGCAGCTAATCGAGAGATTTGATTTACCCGACCGTGCTTTTATCATCAGCACGACGGGGGAACTGACCGTAAGAAAAAATATCGAGCACCTAGTGCGTGCCCTTGGTGCTACTGAAAGTGAGAAGATTTTTCTGATTATCTGCGGTGAGGGAAAAGAGCGGATGCGAATGTTATCTGTCACAGTCGGTCTCGGACTGCGAGAACAGGTAATATTCACCGGCTGGCTGGAGAATACTTTTGATATCGTTGCCGGATGCGATCTATTTGTAATGCCCTCGCGTCACGAGGGGATGTCTAACTCCATGCTCGAAGCGTTTGGGGCCGGGGTTCCTGTGCTGGCCGGAAACACCCCGGAGATGCGTGAGGTATTACACTATGACGAGATGCTTTTCGATCCAACACATGTTGGGGACCTGTCCAATAGGCTATTAGAGCTTGCAAGTAATAAAGGTAAGCTTGAGGAGTTACGCAATCTATCGCGTAAACGCGCGGCAGTTTTCACATTCAATTGGGGGAAACGGGTGGCGGAGCTAATTGAATCGCTGTAGTCGTAGAATTATTACTGCCCCAGCTCTTCAGCAATTGCATCCTGAATTCCAAGCTTCTGGCGACTGATGAGTTCGTAGTAATAATCAACCTCGTCCAGTCCCATATTGGCGGTATAAACCGTTACACTTAAAACCAGGTCGTAGTTTACAAGGCTCAGCTTTGCACCAATTAATGTATCAGCAACTATCAAGGCCGCTGGGATAATTTCATAACTATCCTTAATTGGAACGGCCATAACATTCACTCCCATATAGAGAGTGGTCTCGGGAGGACGGTTCAGCCCTTCAAGGCTGATCTCTAATTCTTCATCCTCCGAAAGCGGGACGGACCAGGTAGCAAACTCCGAGGTGCGCTGTTGAAGACACTCCTCGGGATCGAACCCACGTCGAATCATAAACTCCTCAACTAGCCGGGTTGGATCCTTTCCTCCGGTTAGCTTTCGAATTCTGGCAGAGGCAATTTTTCTAACTTTGGCCATCGTAAACCCAAATAAACCCTAAAAGGACACAGAGTTATGATTCATCACAGCGTAAAAGGTAGCTTAATAAAGGGGTGGTCTTTTGAAAAGCTACCATTAGGCACTAAGTTTGTCGCAAAAGTGCTGGGCTTATGCCGTAAGCTATTCAGCCCTATTTCTTCATTAGATCCACTAGCGCGGTCAGGGCGAGCACATAGCCACGAGGGCCAAGTCCGCAGACAACACCGCTAACAACCTCACTTATATAGGAGTGTCGTCGATACTCCTCCCGAGCAAATATGTTCGATATATGCACTTCTATGACCGGAATAGGACTCCCCTCAAGCGCATCTCTTATAGCGACACTTGTATGGGAGTAGGCACCCGGGTTGATAATGATGCCAGCTGAAATGGGAGTCGAGCGCTGAATGGCGTCGATAATCTCCCCTTCGGAATTTGATTGGATAGCTTGAATCTCAAACCCAAGCTGTTTAGCCTCATCGCGCATCACCGCGATAATTTCATCGAGTGTATTCGTGCCGTAAACAGCCGTGTTTCTTTGCCCAAGGCGATTGAGGTTTGGACCGTTTAAAACTGTAATCGTACGCATAAAAAACGCTCTCTAACTATCCGCATCCAGGTCTTCTAGGGCTTCAAGAAACTCAGCTTCGATATCAATCTCCGCTACAACCTCAGGTTTACTGGCCTGGAGCGAAGAGTCTGGTGCGGTTGTCGAGGATAAGTTCTCAGTCTGAGAGTAGCCCCCCAAATACGAACCCACTTTTTGCCCCAGCATCTCCAGCAGTCGCTCAAGAGAGGGCGGTGAGGAATTCTTTTGAATCTCCAATAATTCACGGATACAGAATTCGGTCAGGCCATCTAGGTAAAAGAGTCGGGCGAGCACCAACCTTGCGCGCAAATTTTTCGGGTCTTCAGCTAATCCCTTGAAACAAACATCGCGAGCTTCGGGACGTGTGTCCTGGCTTTTTAATAATAGCTGCGCAAGCTCGACAAACTCAGGAGCGCCTGGGCGTTCACTAATAATGCGTCGTAGCTGTCCTAACTTATCAACCATCTGATCTCACCGGATTCGAGTTCTAAAAAGCCAGGGCCCACATCCCTAACCGTTACTATGGCTAAAGAAGTGGGCCCCAAACCGCACCGATATCGGTGTGGCCAACTATTAAGTTCCGCAGTTGTTAACTGGACGAAGTGTAATTGTTGAAGACTCATTTACGGTCACAGCGGTTCCGTCTTCTAAGACGCCTGTAATAACCGCTGTAATCTGATGAGTGCCGTCAACAACCGCGTCGCCAGTTCCTGCATAAACCTGATTACCGCCCGTGGTAAAGGTAATCAAAATTCCGGTTACCGTTCCTGAAGAACCTGCTGGAATCTCAACCGTCACGGACTGAGTCGAAGTCTCGCTACCTGCACCATCGTTAATTGTGAACTTAACAGAGGTTACAGTTAACCGCTGCTGAAGGTCGTTTCTTAACGTTATCGAATATGTCGTGTCAGTAAACGGCTCTGGGTCTACAGTCGCAGCATCGCCATCACAGTTTGAGTTGAACGAAGTATCGATTGGGCCAGAAACACTCTCTCCACCAGCATCCGTGAAGGTAATAGTAGTTGAACGAACAGCATCATCTGGGGTTAGATCCACTAGGAACCCACCTCCAAGATTTCCACCCGCCGCTCCTGGGAACCCGGTAAACCCTTCCGGAACACTGCCAGTCACCTTGATAGATTTACGTGCAACAAGACCAAATCCCTCTGGTGCGCGGCACTCCATGATGTAACTCCCAGGAGTTAATCCACCAATCTTTCCGCTCATCTTGCCGTCTGGTCCGGTGTGCTCAAATGCAACCCCACCTGAAGACGGTTCGATAATCGCGATACCCTTTTCTGATTCACAGAACACTCTAACGTAAGAGAGGGGCGCACCACGTGGGTCAAGAACTTCAACAAAAAAGCCCTTTACGTCCGATACGCCAATTGTGTCATCAGCGATGATTTTTATCGTCGCCCCGGCACCACCGTCGCCAACAAACTGGTTGCCCGTGCCGTTGTTAGAATTCCCTTCACCATCCGTATCGCCACCACTACAGCCCGCAAGTACCAGCGCCGATACCGACAGTGTCATCGCAATGGCTGCTAGGGTTTTTCTAAGCGTGTTCTGCAACATGTTATCGTTCCTCAAGATGCGCACCTAACTAAAAACTTCGTTTCTCTAAAACTAAACCCAGGCCAGTTACGGAACTGTAGTTGTTGTAGTGCTATCGGTTCCGTCCGTCGGCGAACCAAAGGAATCAATAGATCCACCAGTTCCCGTACCATTTTGGAATCCACCGCCAGCCCCAGTCGTGCCTGTTCCAGTGCAGCACTCCGGACTATCAGCAAATTGAATTGTATAAAGCACCGGGTTTGTAACCAGATTGTCCCCTGCCTCGCTTACGCCAACTGCAGAGCAGATAGCTGTCATTCTAAACGGAAGTGCTGGCAAGTAGTTCTGGTTGACGTTTAAGTACTGCATCACGTCAGGCGAAACGATTTCAATCTGCATAAATGCGCGATTTCCGCTATCGGCTGTGGCCGCACTGCCATCGGCCGGAGCTGCTTGCAGAACAGTCGTAACAGGGAAGCTATCCGATGGAATCTGAAGAGATGGATCAGACCCCTGGACTTCATAGCTGCAATCTACGCGAACAGTCCGGATGAACTGACTCGTTAAATTATTCTGTAGGCCGATAAAACCACCCTGAATTCCAACCTCCTCTGGGTCCTTATCGATCGGAACAATCAGCGGGAACACTCCCTGAGAACCCGGCACATCCTCATTGATGAGGACAATTGTGCCAGAGTCACCGATATCTCCGTCGCCTGTTTGATAAAATCCGAGGGCGGTAAATGACGCTCCTTGGTCGTTGTTGGAGGTGCTTCCGCAACTCGACAATCCAAGGGCTGTACCAGCCACAACACTAATTACAAAAAATCGTGACAAAATAGACATTCTGTTGCCCTCCAAGCAAACAGCAGAAAGGTCGTATAAAAACTACCTATTTCAAACTAAACTTTTAATCCTAACTACCACCAGCTTTAAACTAAACCTAAAATCACGAACTAGTTCACCGACTCTACGAGCTTCAAAAGCTCTTCAAGCTCTAAACTTACTATCTCGCATCTTCCAAGTTCAGTAACGAGCAGATAAGAAATGGAATCAGCGATTCCCTTTTTGTCTGCCCTTAGCGCCTCTCTCCAGCGCGCCCTTAATTCTTTCGAGCCAGTATCTCCACCCTCGAGTTTCAACCTTGCCGGGACCTCCACCGGCAAGCTTAACTTCCTCAGTAAAGACACCACCCGCTCAGTTAAATCACTCGGTGCGCCTTTAAGCTTTTCACCGATCCTGAGAGCGACAACCATCCCCACCGCAACTGCTTCTCCGTGAAGCAAACTCTCAGGGGAACTTCCATACCCTGACAATTTCTCCAACGCATGGCCCACAGTGTGGCCAAAATTGAGGGTCGCCCGTTTTCCGGTTCGATCCTCCAAATCCTCAACTACAACTGCAGACTTAGCCCGCGCGCAAAATTCGACAACATATTTTACGCTCTCCGGATGTCGCTGAATTAATGACTCAAAGTTGGACTCCAACCAGCAGAAGAATTCTGCTGACATTATGAGCCCATACTTAACAACCTCAGCTAGTCCAGCTTGCCACTCTCGATCTGGCAAAGTCGAAAGAACCTCTGGGTCGCTCAGCACTAATCGTGCTGGATAAAAACTCCCCAAAGTATTCTTTCCACCCTCCAGATTTACAGCGGTCTTTCCACCAATCGCTGAATCAACCTGCGCTACTAATGTAGTTGGAACCTGTATCAGCCCAACTCCCCGCATATAAACCGACGCTATAAATCCTGCGACATCCCCCACAACACCACCACCAAGCGCCACTAGAAAATCCTCTCTCCTAACCCCGGCCGCTAACATTTCATTAGCTATCAAGCCAAACCTTTCTAAGTTCTTTGACATCTCCCCGGCCGGCACCGTGATATGTGTCAGCAAGAATCCCTGTCCAGCAATACTACTCGCTACGGATTCGACTAGCTCTCGAGGAAGACCGGCATCACTAACCAAGACGCATTTACTTGCCTTAGGAAACTCTAACTTCGCCCGTACTCCAATGCTTTTCCGAACACCAGCTCCAACCACAATTCTCGTTAACTCTTTGGCTGGCAAAAACGGAATCACTACCCGCTTTAAGTTCCCTTGATCGGTTATCAGCTGCACTTCGCCGACAACTACCCCAGCCAAATCGATTGGTAAGGTAAAGTCAGTTACCACCTTCAGCTGTGCCATCGAGTATTGCGGAGCCCTATTAAGATAAAGCGACCTAACCCGATCTTCTAGACCCTCCTCTCCTTTCCCATTTGGAAAAAGAATCGGTCGCACAACACCTAAATCCCTTTCTTCCGCCAACACTCTCGCGGTTATCCGCGAGATATCAGCATCAAGCCAAACAAGGTGTGCTGAGTCCTGAAGGAGTTTGCGGTTAGATTCCCGCAATAAACCTCCGCCTCCAAGAACTACAAATCTAGTTCCCTTTTTCAGAGCCTCCCTGAGCGCCTGTTCTTCAAGCTCTCGGAAACGCTCTTCCCCTTCTACCCGTATAATTTCTTCAATTTTACGACCGCTTAGTTTTTCAACTTCAGCGTCCGTATCAACAACTTGTTCGGCAAAGGCCCGGCCAAGTTCACTACCTACTGCTGTCTTACCCGCCCCGGAAAAGCCAACTAAAACAACGCTCTTCTTGACGGTCTTACTCATCCGATTCTAAGAGCCAACTTTTACTTCTAAGCGCCGGCTCAGTTCCGAGACGGGGTCTTAACTCCAACCCCGTCTTCTTTACTTTATCCGCGCTTACATCAAGCTCGGGTCGAAACTTCCTTCAACAATGTGTGGGGTGATGAAGAAGATTAGTTCTTCGTCGCCCTTGTCGATAAATGTTCGGCGGAACAAGTGACCGAGCACCGGCAGGTCCTTTAGGAAAGGAACTCCGTCAATTCGATCTGTGTCCTCAATTCTATACACTCCACCGAGAGCAAATGTCTGACCGCTCTTTACTAGGATTGTCGAAGTCGCTTCACGCTCTAGAGTTGAAGGAATGTTATCAACCTGGTTAGAGCCAAAGGTACTGGACTTCGCATGAATATCGAGCAGCACGTAGTAGTCAGGCGATGCCTGTGGAGTCACTCGCAGCTCGATACCTACATCAATCTCTTCAAACGCTGTCTGTCCACCGCCACTTGCAGATGCACCAGAACCGGTCGCAACTGAAGTTCCGGAGTCCGGAAGGCGGACGCGGACAGTTTCGACGCTCTTGATTTCTGCCTCTTTGTTATTGATGGTTGCGACCTGTGGACGGCTGATGACTTTAACTCGTCCCTCAGTCTCAAGCGCGCTAAGTCGCGCGGCGAGCATGCGAGTTCCGTCAGCTGAATCCAATACTGCCGAGATAGCACTTCCTGCCGCATCTGTAATAACCGCAGGGAAGTTCACGGCGTTTCCGGTTGCATTTCCTGCTGCATTACCCGAACCACCTACTGCTACCGTATTTGGGAAAACTAACCCTGTAGCATTTCCGGTCTGAGGGCTGGCATTGTATTGGAAGTTCCACTGAAAGCCGAGATCGCGCAGAATATTTCTCTGAGCTTCAACAATCTGGGTCTCCAGTAGTACCTGAGGAGTGCGAAGGTCGAGCTTTTTAATAAGCTCCATCGCTTCGTTCTGCCCCTTGCCGATATCTTTAATAATCAGCTGGTTAGTGCGCTCATCTGTCGCAACACTTCCGCGCTCAGAAATAACGGACTCAACCTGCTCCTTAAGCTCCGTAGCGCGTGCATAGCTGACCCGGACATAACTAACCCGAAGGTCTTCTAGGTTTTCCGCCGCACGTTTTGCTTCAAGAAGAGCCTCCCGCTCCTGGCGTAGTTTTTCGACTGGGGCAATTCTAATAACGTTACCCTCAGTGACTTGATCTAAACCGTTGGTCTTAAGAATTACGTCTAGAGCCTGGTCCCAAGGAACATCAATTAAACGCAGAGTTACCTTACCGGTAACCTCGTCACTGGCGATAATGTTGAGGTTAGATACCTCAGCAATAATTCGCAGCGCGTTATCGATGTCTGTGTCCTGAAGGTCCAGGGAGATTAGACGACCGGTATATACCTTTGAACCGTCAGCTGAATTAATCCCAGTTGGATTTACTCGAGCAACATCATCGACCGCCGGTGTTGTACCGCCCTCTGGGTTCTTGCCTGTATCAGATGCAGCTGGCGTTTCTCCAGCTGGAGTGTCGCCTGTTCCGAGCTGAGCACGAGCATCGGGGTTACGGCCAGTTTTTGTTGGCTGGGCTTCGATAACGATGTCCTTCCCATTCGGACGAGCCGTAAGGGTAACACCATTATCAACAAACATTCTGATCATCGCCCCGTTCTCTTCCTGCACTGCACGAGCCGAGCGAATTCCAGGGAAGCCCAATGGTGCAATCTGCGGCATTTTAGATTTATCAGAAGCCTTTACACCGGGGAGAGATAGAATGAACTCCGTCGGAGCTGCTTGATGGAGATTAAAAGCGACCTCCTCAGAGAGTCCGACATTAACCTGGCCCGCAGATTTCGCAGTCTTTGTGAATGTTAGGGTGTCTAGCACTCCGCTGTTCTGGGCAGCGCTTGCAGCCTTTGTCGGCCCTTCAACTGTGCTGGCAGCGAATGATTCCTCTGCCGACTTACCGGTCATGGCAGCTGGACTATCACCGCTTGCGGAATCAACCGCATCAGTGGCCGGATTATTCTGCGCTACGCCGGAGTCTCCCTCCGGAAGCGAACTAGATGAAATCTCGCTGCCAGTCTGAATATGCGCGTTATCAGACCTAATCTTGCCGGAAGAATTGGTGGCCACACTGCATCCACTCAAAATCGATCCTAGAACAGCGAAACGAAGAGCTTTGCCAAGCACGCTCATGAAGTTTCTCCTCAGCCTCAAAATCAGTAATTACGAGGTGGCCTAAAAATAAAGACCACCAAAATCCGTCCTGTATTCCTTATGAACCAGGTTGCCGTGCGATTAAACCTATTTTTAAAAAGCTTAGTTAGTCTGCGTAGCAGTCCAGCTTAACTTCAAGAAAACCTCAAAAAACCGTTACAACCAACCAAAACAGAAAGCACAAAACAACCCATCAACAAGGGGATAGATCCCAACTGGCACCAATCCCAGAACCGTCTTAATACGAGGGACCTCATGGAGTAAAGGTAAAAAACATCAAATTTTACTTTAACTTACTTTTACTTACGTACTTGGTCTGAATTGTCGACTGCGTTCGAGCGGTGGGTGTAATGTTGTGGACAACTAATAAACTCTGAGGCCGCAGCAATGTCGAGTAAGGGCCAATGAGGTGGGAAAGTGGGGAGGGCCGACGGGGAGGAACGGGGAGGATGGAGAAATTGTTTTATGACTATATAGATAGTCGAATTGAAGCTGTGAAAAAGATTATAAAAGAGATTTGCGAATCGCGAGACCGAGACCGGACTATCCGGCCTTAGCTTCTGTTTTGCCTTTACGACGACGCTTCGAGTCCTCCTCCTTTTTCACATCTGGCCGTTCGGACTCTTCCAGGAAGCGGAACGCGGTCGCAGTAACCTGCGTTTTAATATTCATCCGGTCATCGTTTAGCACGGGTTCGCTGATATTGAGCTGGTCCAAATTCA
This sequence comes from uncultured Bdellovibrionales bacterium, assembly GCA_964393905.1. Classification (GTDB taxonomy): domain Bacteria; phylum Bdellovibrionota_C; class UBA2361; order SZUA-149; family CAYMWO01; genus CAYMWO01. Next base: position 14,611 of record CAYMWO010000051.1, read on the forward strand.
CTACACGCTCCAAGTGACCCACTTCATCAAAGAAAGTTGCTACTTGGTGATAGGTGCCGGCAACTTCAATTTGCACGGGAACTTCTGCGTAGAAATCTCGTTTCTGCTCTGGGGTTGGTTTAAACAGCCGAATCTCCAACCCGGCATCCCGCGCCTTATCGGAAATCTGCTCGAGAAGATCGTGAATTTCGCTGCTATCCGGCAGCTCTTCTAAGGCCTTTTTTAATTCGACATCCAGGCGCGCAACTTCGGTTTTAAACTTATCTAGATTGCGAGCGATGCCTTCCTGTTCGGCAACTTCTGTTTGAAGTCCCTTATCCCCGCTAATCTCCTTCTTGAGTTTGCTAATCTGATCATTTAGCGAAGAGAGGCTGATAAACCAAAAGAGGCCTACTATTACCAGTATCGTTCCTCCCAGAATGCCAATTTTGACATTGTTCGGAAGTTCGAGAATTTCCTCTAGTTTCTCGTTCACAGTCAGTTCCTCAAATTAGTTAAAGATCTTTAAGCTGATCTTGGATAATCTTCTTTGCGACCTTCTTGTCCGGGCCCTTGGCCTTACTCTTCTTTTCCTTTTCCTTTTCGGTAATTTTCTCTGCGGCAAGCGCTAGTGGATTTTCAATTTTGGCAATGACGGAGAACTCTTTAAGCTTAACCTCGTCTTTGATGTATTGAGTAGAGTGGCCAAGGTCAATTTTACCAAAGTAATTAGACTCTTCTAGTCTATGCATGAAATCCGCAATTGTCTGGTTGTCCATCGCAATGCCCGAGATTTGCAACGAGCCGGATTGATCTTTTATGGTTGTAATCCAAGCTCGATCGGGAATGGCAACATTTAGATCGTCAAGTATGTGAACCGGGCCCTGTTTCTTCGCTTTGAGCACGGCAATGGTTGAAAGCTTTTCGGCCAAAGTTATCTTGTTCTTCTCCAACCCCTCCACCTCTGCGGTAACTTTTTTGAGCTTCACCAAACGAGCCTCGAGGGTCTCCTTCTCTGTCTGCAGGCTATCAACGGCGTTAGAAAGGTGCCCGTATGTGAAAAAGCAGATCGCCAGAGTCAGGGCCACTGAGCCGCCAAATCCGACCACCTGGGCAAAATACGACGAGCTGTTATCAACCTTCTCGCCAAGTAGATTTATATGAATCATCGCTATCATCCCGACTAGTTTATCGCGTGCTTCTTATCGCCTGCTCTTCTCGACGCCAGGCCAACACTCACCGCCATCTGCGGGGCAATCTCCGCCAAAAATTCGCTATCAAATGAGTCTCCACACTCGATCTTACGAAACACATCGACCGCTGTGCATTGTAACCCAGTGCGGGCAGTAAGCTCCTCGACAAGACCGCTAATCTGCGAACCACCACCGGAGATGTAAATCGCTTCGATACTGCGATCTGTAGCCGCAGCGTTCCAAAAGAATCCTAACTGTCGATGAAGTTCTGAAGCGACATGCTCAGTTGTTCTATCCAGTGTTTCCTGCACCAGATGTGGGTCAATTTTATCTGAAACTTGTCCGAGTTTTGCCTGTTCGGCCTCTTTTGCCGTAATGCCAAGCGTTTCGCAGAGAGCATCCGTATAGAGCCGCCCGCCAACGCTTACATCTCCGGTAAAGAGGGACTCACCATCTTGAATGATGTTGATACTCGTATAGCGCGAACCAACATTCACCAATGCCACCGTCTTATTGTTTTCCTCTGGGTAGTTGATGGCAAACATATTCTCGAGCGCAAAATAATCAACATCAGCAATCGCTGGCTCAAGTCCCGCCATAGTAAGCGCATCACAATAGCTATTGATGATTTCATTTTTAACGGCCACCAGTAACAGATCCATAGTCGAACTGCCGTTAGTGCGAAGCACTTGATAATCTAAATGCACAGCATCTATTTTGTGCGGGATGTAGTTTCCAGCTTCGAAGGCG
>CAYMWO010000052.1:0-16194 GCA_964393905.1 uncultured Bdellovibrionales bacterium
AATCAGAGCCGCAGCTCAATTTGCCGGTGGCAAAAAATGTAAGTTAAGAAATTCTTCCCGGATTTAACATTAAGAGAACGCTCAAGAAATTGGTCGCTTGAGAAAGAGCTATTAGGACTATCGAAAAAGGCTCACCCGAGCAAGTGAGTTGAAAGTGTCAGAGCAAGACGCACCAAATCCTTCAAATAAAACCGCTTTCCGGGAAACATCGCAATGCCTAAAACAAGAGCGGCTCCCTCCGACAATGGGCCCGGGTGGGGGGATTTCTCCCCCCACCCGGCTGCCCGTCCTAAGCGTTGATAGCCAGATGACCGCTTAGAGCTGAAGTGGGACGAACCCCCAACTCTCGGCGCTGAAGAGCCCTTGGTCGGAGAGTTTCAGCTGCGGGATTACGGTCAAGGCCGGGAAGGACATGGCCATGAAAGGCGCTCGCAATCCGCATCCGCCTAGGGACTTGGCCATCCCATCGATGGATTCGTAGTCATCCGCAACATCACAACCTTCCGCATCGCTGATAATTCCCGCGATCGGGAGCGGCAGGACCATCTTCATCAGCCGCACCGCTATGTCCGGGTTAGGGGCGATACAAACCATGCAGCCCTGAAAGTCGATGACGGTGTTTATGGCCTCCACAAGGTCCTCATCCGTCACGCCGATAGCGATGATGTTGTGGCTATCGTGACCGACGCTGGACGCCAGCGCACCCGCCTTCAGCCCGAACCCCGAGACAAATCCGACAGAGGGCCTCGCGCGCGGGTCATAGCGGTTCAGGACCACAATCTTCAGGATGTCGGTTCTCGGGTCCGAGATCAGAGCCCCATCGGCAGTCGCGGGGCGGACCTTTATCTCCTCCGTGAAGAGCGAGCCATCGGCGACGCCGATTGCCCGCACCACGCCTGAGCCAGTTAGGGGAACTCTGATATGGCTCTCGGAAATCCGCCTGTGATTGAAATGGTTTACTACCGGACTCTCCAATCGCGGTAGCAGGCACTTCTCCCCGTCCCAGACGTGCTCCCCGTTGATGAACGTATCGAGAATGCGAAAGGTCTCCAGTCCATCCACGACAATGAAGTCCGCTGGGTCACCTTGACGGAGGAGCCCGATGGGCATTCTATAGTGCGTCACAGGGTTTAGTGTCGCCGCGCGAATGACCGCAATTGGGTTGTGCCCCAGAAGCAGCGCCCGGTGCACAAGCTGGTTGATATGACCACGACGGAGCTCGTCAGGATGCATGTCATCGGCGCAGAACATGCACATCTCCGGAGCTTCTGCGAGAAGCGGCTGGAGCTCGTCGAAGTTCCGCGCCGCACTTCCCTCACGGATGAGAATCTTCATCCCCAACCGCACACGCTCCCTAGCATCCTCCAGGTTATAGACCTCATGGTCAGTCGAAGGCCCGGCCGCGATGTAGCAACGAGCGCCCTCACCCTGAAGACCAGGAGCATGACCGTCAATCGGGACCCCCATCTGTCGCGCGATCTCGAGCTTCGCCAGCATATCCGGGTCTCCGGACAGCACTCCGGGAAAGTTCATCACCTCGGACAGGAACGTACAGCCGTGCTCGAGCAGGTGCTGAACATCCTGAGGGGTAATGACAGCACCGGAGCTCTCGAAACCCGACGCCGGGACACAGCTCGGAGCGCCCCAGCTGAATTTGAAGGGGCTGCGGCGACCCTCCTTCACCATGTAGAGCACGCCGTCTCGCCCGAGAACGTTTCCAATTTCGTGCGGGTCTGAGACCGTTCCGACCGTGCCGTGCGCGACCGCCATCCGAGCGAATTCAGGAGGGGTGAGCATTGAGCTCTCGATGTGCACGTGAGCATCGATTAGTCCCGGCATGATCAGGTGCTTGGGAGCCCTACGGACGGGTCGAATCAGCCGAACCCTCCCATCTACAACATAGATCTCCGCGGGGAAGATCTTGCCCATATGAACGTCGACCACTTGTCCGGCAACGTAGAAGTCCATGATTATTCGCCCTCCAAGGGGACGGAATTTGGTTTGTCTCAAAAAGGATTGCCCTTCGAGACCGGAAAGAAAAGAGACTAAAACCATTGGTGCGTCTGCACCGATGGATAAGAGCGGGATAAAGGAAATCAAAGGGAAAGGCGCAAACTGTTATCCATCGGAGCAAACGGTCGATTCTATACCCGAGGCTGGAAACTTTATAAGGAACAGGAGGTTGTGCATTTTATACACAACCTCCTTATCACACAAGCCAAGCGGGGCTTTCCCTTAGATTCAAGACAAACCTGGCAAAAGTAGCCGGAATTTAGGCCTATTCCGGCATCGGCGCACAAGCACAGAACAGATTTCTGTCACCGTAGACACTATCGATACGCGAGACCGCCGGCCAAAACTTGTGTTCCCGAAGCCAACTAGCCGGATACGCCGCCCGCTCTCGCGAGTACGGATGTGACCATTTCTCTGTTAGCAAAGATTCCGCCGTATGCGGGGCATTCTTCAGCAGGTTGTCGGTCTTGTCGGCTTTCCCCTGCTCAATTTCCTCCATTTCTTTACGGATGAGAATCATCGCCTCACAGAACCTGTCGAGCTCCTCTTTTGATTCACTCTCTGTAGGCTCCACCATCAGCGTCTCCACCACCGGGAAGGAAACTGTCGGAGCATGGAACCCGTAATCCATTAACCGTTTTCCAACGTCCGCCGCTTCGATGCCGATTGAACGTTTAAATTTCCTAAGGTCGAGGATACACTCGTGCGCCACCATGCCGTTTGCACCGCGGTACAATACCGGGAAGTAGGGCTCAAGCCTCTTAGCTACGTAATTAGCATTAAGTATCGCCACCTTCGTCGCTTCCGCTAGCCCCTCTCCGCCCATCAACAACATATAAACATACGGAATCGGAAGAATCGCAGCAGAACCCCAAGGGGCCGCAGAAACTGCGCCGATTGCCTCCTGGCCTCCGGTCTTCACCAAAGGATGCCCAGGAAGAAATGGCGCAAGATGGGCCTTTACTCCAATTGGTCCCATGCCAGGCCCACCGCCACCGTGCGGAATGCAGAACGTCTTATGCAAATTGCTGTGGCAAACATCAGCCCCAAAATCGGCCGGGCGACAGAGCCCAACCTGAGCATTTAGGTTCGCTCCATCCATGTAAACCTGACCGCCGCAGGAGTGGATGATGTCACAAATCTCCTTAATTGCAGACTCAAACACGCCGTGAGTAGAAGGATAGGTAACCATCAACGCCGCAAGATCTTTCTTGTGCTCCTCCGCACGCGCTTTAAGGTCCGCAACGTCAACGTTTCCACTCTCGTCGCACTTTACTATTACAACTTTCATTCCCACCATTGTGGCGGTGGCCGGGTTTGTGCCGTGCGCCGATTGTGGAATGAGGCAGATATTTCTGTGCGCATCCCCACGGCTCATGTGGTAGGCTCGAATAACCAGCAGTCCTGAATACTCCCCTTGAGAACCGGCATTGGGCTGCAGTGAAAAAGCTGAAAACCCAGTTATCTCGCAGAGCCATTTTCCTAGTTCACTAAACATCTTGGCGTAGCCCTGTGCCTGCTCAACTGGAGCAAAGGGATGAAGGCCCGCAAACTCCGACCAGGTAATCGGAATCATCTCCGTCGTAGCGTTTAACTTCATTGTGCATGAGCCCAGGGGAATCATCGAAGTGTTTAGCGATAGATCTTTCGACTCTAACCGATGAATGTAACGCAAGAGTTCGGTCTCTGAATGGAACCGACTAAACACCGGGTGGGTAAGATAAGTCGACTTTCTCAACAAGCCTTTCGGAATGGATGAGTCCGCGCCTTTCTCAAGCACAACCTTCTTTCCAACCACGGCAAAGCAATCCAGTATATCCTGTAAATCAGCCTCCTGAACTGTTTCATCGATTGAAATCCCGAGATTACCATCCGGGAACGCTCTGAAGTTGATCTTCTTCGTAACTGCTGCGGCCTGAATCTTTTGCGCATCTTCCTTGGAGGTGATGACCCTAATTGAATCGAAGAATTCCGCAGATGCAAGCTTGAACCCCTGTCCTTTAAGGGTATTTGCTAAGCGAGTAGCGTAGCGATTTATACGAGTGGCAATCGCCCGAATTCCAGCCGGTCCGTGATAAACAGCGTACATGCTCGCCATTACTGCGAGCAGTACCTGGGCGGTGCAGATATTACTTGTCGCCTTTTCACGCCGAATATGTTGCTCACGGGTCTGTAATGCCAAGCGATAGGCGGGCTTTCCAGCGGCGTCTTTCGAAAGGCCAATTAGACGTCCAGGAATCTCGCGCTTGAACTCCTCTTTACACGACATGAACGCCGCATGCGGTCCGCCGTAGCCAAGCGGCACGCCAAAACGTTGACTGTTCCCGATAGCTACATCTGCCCCCCACTCTCCCGGAGGCGTGAGTAGCGCCAAACTCAGAAGATCGGTTGCAGCTACAACCAACACACCTTCGGCATGAGCCTTATTGGTAAACCCGGTAAAATCACGCACCCGCCCATCGCTACCGGGATATTGCACTAGTACTCCGACATAGGTCTTATCCAACTTCGCCGCATCAACATCCCCAACAACCACCTCCATTCCAAGAGGGAGCGCCCGGTTTTGTACGACATCTATTGTCTGAGGGTGGCAATCAGCTGCAACAAAAAATTTGGTGCGAAGGTCATCGTTCAGAATTCGGGCGCACATCGTCATGGCCTCGGCCGCGGCTGTACCCTCGTCCAGCAAGGACGCGTTAGCGATGGGAAGTCCGGTTAGGTCCATCACCACCGTCTGGAAATTTGCCAGCGCCTCAAGTCGGCCCTGAGCAATCTCCGCCTGGTAAGGAGTATAGGCCGTATACCAGCCGGGATTTTCAAGAATATTTCTAAGAATCACCGGCGGGGTAAAGGTGTTGTAATATCCAAGCCCGATGTAAGAACGAAACATCTGATTTTCTGAGGCGAGATTTCTCATCTCCGCCAGTGCCTGAGGCTCGCTCAATGCCTCCGGGAGGGAGAGAGGATTTTTAAGCGCGATTGAACTGGGGACAGTTTTCGCAATTAACTCATCTAAGCTCGTGAACCCAAGATACTTAAGCATCTCCCGCCTCTCATCCAACTGCGGTCCGATATGCCTTCGTGAAAAAGTATCGATATTCAACTCTTCAGAATTATCCGACTCCAAGAGGTCCTCCTTGCGAGCATTCATGTGCGCTTCCTACTCCAGTTACAGATTACTACTTAGATAGCTGTCCGATAAAATTGTCATATCCCTTACCATCCAACAGTTCATTTAACTGAGAAGGATTGCTCGGTTCGATGGTAATAAACCAACCCTGCTCAAATGCCGACTGGTTAATTAGCTCTGGGGTATCGATTAAGGCATCATTGCGCGCCACTACCTTGCCGTCGACTGGAGCATAGACATCACTCACGGCTTTCACCGATTCAACCGTGGCAAATGACTCCCCTCGCTTAAAGGTAGTGCCCACCTCTGGAAGATCCACAAACACGACATCTCCCAGCTCTGTCTGTGCATAATCCGTAATTCCAACCTTAAGGGCCGTGCCAGAACCTGTTACCCATTCATGTTGTTCTGTGTATTTCAAATTTGCCGGAACACTCATCTTCATTGTCTCCTTGTTTTTCTGAAAATTATCGCTTGTAAAATGGAAGGGGTATCACCTTCACCTTTAATCCTTTACCTCTGACATCGGCAACAAGCTCGGTGCCGACTTTAGAAAGCTCAACCGGCACAAACCCCATCCCGAGCGCGATGTTTAATGTTGGTGTCTTTGTCCCGCTCGATACCCAGCCAATCTCCTTACCGCCGTTATCCATCAGTTTACTGCCATCGCGGATAATTCCACGATCGAGCACCTCTAACCCAACGAGCTTTTTCTTTAAGCCAGCTTGCTTCTCCTTTAGAAGAGCCTCGCGACCAATGAAATCTCCCTTCTCGAATTTTATTACCCAACCGAATCCTGATTCGAGAGCGCTTACATCATCTCGGAGCTCGTGCCCGTGAAGCGGAAAGCTGGCTTCAAGTCGCAAAGTATCCCGTGCTCCAAGCCCCGTGGGTTTCAGGTGAAATGGCGCGCCGATTTTCATCAACTGATCCCAAAGCGCAGCCCCACTTTCGGCAGGACAGAAGACCTCACCTCCATCCTCACCGGTATAACCAGTGGTGGCGACAATAATTGGGACTCGCCGACCCGCTAACTCGATTTCAAAAGTTCTAAGACAGAAGGAGGGAAAATTTTCTGGGGAGAATTCCAACGAGTTAATGCCGACTAGCTTCGCCAGAATTTGCCTCGCTTTTGGTCCCTGAACTGCAACCTGAGCAAAACCCTTGGAGACGTTTTCAATCTCTGCGCCGTGGATGTTATTCTTGCTAATCCAAGCAAAATCCTTATCGGTGTTTGAGGCATTAACACATAGTAGATAGTCGTTGATTCCTAGTTGGTAGACGATAATGTCATCCACCACTCCACCTTGCTCATTTAAGAGCAGTGAGTATTGAGCCTTCCCAGGAATTATTTTTGTCAGATCATTACTGGTAATATATTGCAAACTCTTAAGCGCGTTCGGACCTTTGAATGTAATCTCCCCCATGTGGCTTACATCAAAAAGCCCTGCATGCTCTCTGACATTTAAGTGCTCAACCACTACGCCAGCATATTGCACCGGCATCTCCCAGCCACCGAACTCAACAAAACGACCGCCAGCCACTTCATGGCAAGAATAGAGCGGTGTTCTTTTTAAATTGCGTGGGTCAGTCGGACTAGATTGGGCCACATGCCCTCCTTTAAAATACTCGAATTATTAAAACTTCGCGTAGGATGTAGTTGGTTATCACGAGTTTTGCAGGTTAGCTAGGGGCACTGAATTGCCCATCCCGTTTGGCAAACCCAGGGCAATAAATCAGAGTTATAAATCAATGAATAACGGTGAATAAAACCAATTCGAGCTAGCTTTTCATCTTACTCGCCGGTTTATCCACAGGTAGTAGTTGAACGTGATTCTACACTTTATATGCGTATCTCGTGCAACTTCAGTCAGTCTGTGAATAAGTCTTAAGAATTTTTCTGCTCTGCGAGCTCTAATGTATTCTGTAGCAGCATCGCAATAGTCATCGGCCCGACACCTTTGGGCACAGGCGTTACTGCAGCAGCCATATTTGAGACCCCTTCAAAATCCACATCACCGACTATCTTTCCGTCCGGAAGCCGGTTAATCCCCACATCAATTACGATGGCTCCGGGTTTGATAAACTCCCCGGTAACGAACTGTGGTTTCCCAATGGCGGCGATTAAGATGTCGGCCCTTGCTGATTCTGCTGGGAGGTTTTTGGTCTTTGAGTGGCACATTGTCACTGTGCAGTTTTGCTCGAGTAATAAGAGACCTAAGGGCTTACCGACAAGAACAGAGCGCCCGATTACGACCGCGTGCAAGCTATCCAGCTTAGATGAGAGCCCGAGCTCTTCTCGAGCTCTGTTTATCAAGAGCATGCAGCCCTTTGGTGTGCAAGGACGAGGTGCCGCCGCCCCACGAAGCAGGAGCCCCTGGTTCACCGGATGTAACCCATCAGCATCTTTTCGTGGGTCAATTGCGAACAGGGCCGAAAACTCGTCTAGTCCGGGAGGGAGAGGCAGTTGAAGTAAAATGCCATCAACGGTCGGATCGGAATTTAGCTGTTGAATGCTTTTGATAAGTTCCGACTGTGAGATTTCGGCCTTAAGCTGTATGTCTCTAGGTTCAATTCCCGCATTCCTTGCGGCTTTACTCTTAGCGGCGACATATACCTTGGAGGCTGGATTATCCCCTACCAATATCACTGCCAGGCCCGGTTTCCGACCGAGCCTCTGGGCAAGAGCCTCAGATCGACCCTTGAGCCCTTCTTGAATTGATTGAGAAAGTATTGAACCGTCTATTCGTAGTGCCGTCATTTGCCTCAAAAAATGGTCGTATGTCCCAATCTTCTTTAACTTAACCGCGGCGAAACATCTACCAGGGACTATTGGGTAACAGGGCCCTGCGGTTGATTCCGCCGTTAAAAACCAATATCTTAGCCCCGGGCATACAAGGCCCCGGCGCAAAATCGGTTTGCCGCTGAACTAAAAGTTAAGCATTTTATTTCAATCGCTAACATAGAGGTTCCAATGATTATCGGTGTTCCTAGAGAGAGAAAGCCTGGTGAGAGACGTGTGGCTATGGTTCCGGATGGTGCGGCTGAGCTAACAGCTAAGGGCCATACTGTCTTAATTGAGACCAAAGCTGGCGAGTTGAGTGGCTTTCCAGATGCTGAGTTTGTTTCTGCCGGTGCCGAGATAGTTCCAACTTTAGACGATGTTTGGAACCGCTGCGAGCTTTTGGTAAAAGTTAAAGAACCAGCACCTGAAGAGGTGAAATTTTTTCGTCCGGGGCTAGCAGTATTCTCGTTTTTACACCTTGCCGTCGCGCCTCAACTGACAAAAGAGATGGTCCAGTCCGGGGTGACAGGACTCGATTACGACCTCGTAATGTTAGATAACGGGCGTCTACCGATTCTCGAGCCGATGAGCATTATTGCGGGAAAGCTATCGATTCAATGCGGCGCCTACTCTCTACAGGCAGGAGCCGGAGGTAAGGGAATCCTTCTTGGTGGGTCCGTCGGCGTCCGACCTGGAAAAGTGGTCGTGATTGGAGCCGGGGCTGCGGGCAGCAGCGCTGCTAGAGTCGCATTAGGGCTTGGGGCGGAGGTTACAATTATGGATATCAATACCGAAAAGCTTGTGCCTTTCACATACATCAACCCAAGGGCGCGAACAGTATTTTCAACGGCTCGCGCGATTGAAAGGGAGATTCAGACTGCAGATTTAGTAGTAGGTTCTGTCTTAATCCCGGGTGCTCTCGCTCCTAAGTTAATCACCCGCGAGATGGTTAACAAAATGCAGAAGGGTTCCGTGATTGTTGATATCTGTATCGACCAAGGTGGTTGCGCAGAGTCCAGCCGGCCGACAACAATTGCTGAGCCGACTTTTACCGATTCAGGTGTAGTCCATTATTGCGTAACGAATATGCCGGCGCTTGTGCCTAGGACCTCGACTGAGGCTCTAACGAGCGCGACATTCTTCTACGTGAAAATGCTAGCCGAGCGCGGAATACAGGAGACACTCAAAACTAACCTGCCAATGAAGCGCTCGCTCACCAGTTACAAAGGGCATCTAACTAACTCCATTATCGGTGATGCCGTAGGCATTAAGTCAATTCCGGAACACCAGGTTGACGAGTTAATCAGCTAGGCCCCGTGCTTGCTGGATGGATGTAAAGCAAACGGGCTGGGAGTTTTACACTCCCAGCCCGTTTTTAGTTCACCGGAAAAATCTCAAACTATCGACTTTCTAAGCCCCGGCAGCTTTAGCCGTAGCAACACGCCTTGGCCGACCGATGACAGGGGTATTGATAATAAGCGCGGTGTGGTTGTCCTCTCTTTGCCACTCTATTTCCAAGCTCTTCTTTTCGAGCACAAAATACTTAGAGATGACTTCCAATAAATCCCGCCGAAAGAAGTCCATATCCTGGGATGTTAAACCACTGCGATCCTGAACTAGGACCATCTGCAGTCGGTTCTTGGCGGTATCATTCGAAAGGCGCTTACCGGAGAATAATGCTTTTAGGTTTCCGAACACAGCGAACACTCACTAATTATTACTTGCTGTTATTAAAATCGCGTCTGCCATACCAAACTTACTTAAGCCGCACGCAACCGCTTACCCAGCCTCGCCCAGAGACTTACTCCGAGGTCGAGATCCTCCTTCGGCACCTCACCACCTGTGAGCCTCTCTGCAATCCGCATAAAGGCACTCCCCGCCATTGATTTCGGATTATAGACAACTGGGTCGCCGGTATTAGCCGAAACCACTATCTCGTTATCTCTAAAAACCAAACCAATCTGCTCAATACCTAAGATATCGATAACATCTTGCGGTGAAAGCATATCACCCCGTCGGACCATGTCACGGTCAATGCGGTTAATGATTACAACCGGCTCAATCCCCTGAGCGGCGAGAAGCCCGATAACTCGATCGGCATCTCTTATCGCCGCCACCTCTGGGGTGGTTACAATTATTGCTTCATCCGCACCGGCGCAGGCATTTCTAAAGCCTTGCTCAATTCCAGCAGGCGAATCAATCAGAATGAAATGAAACTCCTGCTTGAACTTGTTGATTAAGTCCGTCACCTCTTTTGGAGAAATTGCGTCCTTATCATCAGTTTGTGAAGCAGGGAGCAGGAAGAGATTATTTGAACGCTTAGATTTAATAATCGCCTGCTGCGGCTTACAAACACCTTTCACAACATCCACGAGGTTGAAAACAATCCGGTTTTCAAGACCCATGATGACGTCAAGATTTCTAAGTCCAATATCAGCATCGATGACAAGCACCCGCTTACCCTTAAGGGCCAACGCCGCCCCTAGGTTTGCAGTCGTGGTTGTCTTACCAACACCACCTTTCCCCGATGTAATTACTATCGCCCTGCCTGTCATGTGTGTCCCCTAGCTTTACGTTACTGCTGATTACTTCACTTGCAAATCAAAATTCTTCAACCCAAGTTCACCCTACCTAAGTTTTCTCCCGTACGACGCCCGAGCATTATATGGTTCGACAATAATACGCCGATCTTCAATCCGAGCTATCTCTGCTCCCTTTACTGTTTCATCGCTCCCACGAGAGATGACAGATCCGATTCGAAGCTGCATCGGCTGCATATGGAGGGCAAGAATAATGCGGTCTGTGCCTTCGTCGTCATAAGCCGAAGCATGTGCGGTCCCGCGAAGGCTGCCAAATACCAAGATATCTCCACCGGCAATAAGATCCGCGCCGGGGTTTACGTCTCCAACGATAATCAAACTAAATGGGGTTTCCACCCTCTGACCAGAGCGCAGAGTGCCAAATAGTATTTTGGCGTTTGCGTCCTCTTCATAAAAAACATCATCTCCAAGGACTCTAGCCATACGATTAAGATATTTACGACCAATATCGCTCGACTTATCGCCCTCACCAGAGAACGATACCATCGATTCAGGCAATATCTCCCCGCTGTTATCACTTGAGGTCGTCTCTGAAAAAACCTCCTTTTGTATACTGTCTCTTAGCATCGAACCTCCTGGCCCCTCTTCGACAGCATCAAAAAGTGGGATTGTCACGCTAGAACGCCGACCTCCAACCTTAGTATCTTTAGCAATCAACTCTCGATTCATAGCAGCCTTTGCAGCAAGTTGAGATTTACCTTTCCGGCGCGCGAGAATCTGTATTCCGTAGCGCTCTTTCAAAAATAATTCGAGCTCTTGGCTCTGCTCTTTTGTGGGAAGTCGGTCTAACCATTCCAACGACACCTCCCCTCCTTCTAAAAATTTCTTTCGTTCTCCCAAAAACGCTTCAAGTTCGGATAAAATTTCGCTCCACTCAGATCGGCCGTCAATTCGCAAAACCAACCCATCCTCAGTGCCACGCGCAACGATGATTTTTGAAGGCTCGTCTGAAAGGTCCAGCGCCCCCGAAAAAGCGGAACTAAGTGTTTCATCCATACGGTCGGACACGATGAGCCTATTCCTCCCCAAATTATTCCTTGCAGCTGGTTCAACCAGCTGAGTTAACGCCCGGCAAACGGAGTTCACCGTCTCCGACAGTCTGAGCACTTCTAGTCACCTAGGCATAAACCAATTTCGACCTCGCCCGGCCTGATAACGCCTGGGCCGACCTCATCAGTGTCGTTACCTAAAATCCACCCCCAGCCCATGCCCCCAGAGCTCAATCCGATAAACTACTTTGGCAAACCCCATGAGCGTATTCGGGTAAACCCTACTGGGAGCTAGCCCAATATCACTAAGAGAGCCGAATTTAGCGCCAAAATTTGCTTCAAGCGACTTATACCAATACAAAAAGTTTACCGTCAATAATTTATTCCCTACCTATCCTTGAGCGGCTTGGGGCTAAGCCAGATAGGTGGCTGGTCGTAGACATCTTGTTGATAATTTGATTATCTTGCTCAATTATCAATCAAATCACCTCAATTCTCCTTTGGAGACAAGCGGAGCTTAGATGACCCCGAATACCACAACTAGGGTGCGTTTCGCCCCAAGCCCCACCGGATATTTGCACGTAGGGGGTGCCCGTACCGCACTTTTTAACTTCCTCTTCGCTAGACGTACTGCAGGGGTTTTTATTCTACGAATCGAGGATACCGACAGAGAGCGCTCAACCGATGAAGCTACTAAGGCCATCTTTGATGGATTGAACTGGCTGGGACTCACCCCAGACGAGGGGCCGTTTTTTCAATCGGAGCGGACAGCGCTTTATCATGATTACACCAAAAAGCTTCTCGCATCGGGCGATGCATATCAATGCACATGTACTTCGGAAGAGCTCGAACGCGTAAGGGAAGATCAGCGCGCCAATAGTCAGAAGCCGCAATACAACCGACTTCACCGACCTAAAACCAGAACAGCACAACCTACAGATATTCCTACCGGGAAAGAGGCCACTCCGTTTGTAATTAGACTTAGGTGTCCCGATGAAGATGTTACGATATTTAATGATCTAGTCCTCGGTGAAGTTACCACTCCTAATGAAGAGATTGATGATTTTATTATCGTTCGCAGCGACGGCTCCCCGACCTATAACTTCACAGTTGTCTGCGATGATATCGATATGCGGATCACCCATGTTATTCGCGGTATGGACCACGTCTCAAATACCCCTAAGCAAATCGCTATCTATAAGGCCCTAGGCGCTGAAATGCCGCACTTTGGCCACGTCCCGATGATTCTTGGGACCGACAAGAAAAAGCTTTCAAAACGTCACGGCGCAACTTCAGTAATTGAGTATAAAAAGGACGGCTACCTCAGCGATGCATTCGTCAATTACCTAGCCCGACTCGGCTGGAGCCATGGCGACCAAGAGATTTTTACTCGCCAAGAGCTATCGGATTTATTCTCACTCGAGCATCTTGGGAAAAGCGCTGGGGTATTTGATTTTGAAAAGCTGCTTTGGGTAAACGCTGAGCATATGAAAATGGCTCCGGTAAACACTCTCGAAGAGGGAGTGCTTGAGTTCCTAGCAGCGGATGGGTTCCAAACAGAGGGCCTCTCATCAAATAAAAAGTTCCATCTGCTATTAGACAGCTTACGTGAGCGCGCAAAAACACTTAAGGAAATGGCCGAAGGGTGTCATTGGTATCTGTATTCGGCAGAAACTCTGCCATATGACACAGCTGCGGTAGAGAAACACATTACGCCAGAGATAAAGCCCATTTTGCAGACGCTTATCAAGATGCTCAACGAACTATCGGACTTCTCCGAAAAGCCTATTGAGGCTGAGTTTCATAAAATCGTCGAAGCTCAAGGACTAAAACTTGGAAAACTAGCCCAACCAGTGAGAGTGGCTGTAACGGGAACGACCGTAAGCCCTCCAATCTACACGGTGCTCGAGATCCTGGGAAAGGATAACGCGCTTAAACGACTAAATCGAGCATTGGCACTTAGTTGACCGAAGCAGGTCTCGGACCGGTTCAAAACGCTATGGATGGCGAGACTCGACCAGCCTTCTCATTTAGATACCTGCTTTTGGTGCTGCTCTTTCTTTCTCTAGCCCTTAGATGGGCATTAATTTTCCAAGGGGGTCAGGGCTATTTCCCGGACGAGGAGCGCTACCAAATATCCCGAGAGGTCGCGAATAGTTTGCGACATGGCGAGTTTAAAATTGCCATCGCTCACCTCTTTACCGTCCCAGAACATTTAGGGTTTAAAATAATCGGCATATTGCCCGCTTTTGTGGATTGGACCCATGGCACATCCCTGATCTTTCCCGCCATGTTCTTTAGTTCGTTCTCCGTTTTAAATTTATATTTAATCTACATAATTTCTTCCCGTCTTGGGGCACCAAAATTAGAAGCGGTGTTTGCTTTAGCACTAGCTGCACTCAACAACTCTCTGTTCTATTATTCCCGACACCTTTTGCCATACGACGTCAGTATGTTTTTCGGGCTATTGTCACTTTATTTTGGACTCTCAAAAGACTCAAAGGAAACCACCTCCCTTATTTGCGGCGCCTCGGGGATGTTTAGTTTCATTGCATATAACGGCTATTGGCCACTTGCGAGCGTGGGGATAATCATTCGCCTTCTTCACCAACGCAGTGCCTTCGGCGAGGTTATGTGGAAAGGCGTGACGCTAAGCCTCGGGTTTTTGCTGCCTCTAGTTGCACTGCTAGTCCTAGGAACGTGGGTTAATATCAATCTGTTAGCCGAGTACCAGAATTTTGCTCAAACCGTGACCCAAGGTAGCTATAGCGAAGGCTGGAGTTTGCCGTTTAGGTATTTTTGGAGCACTGAGCAACTTTCGCTAATCGTATTGGGACTACTCTCCCTGTATGCGTGTTTCAAATCCAGATTCCAACAGGACGAACGAACCATCATTATCACCTTCTGCGGAATTTACTTGTATTTATGCCTTCTATTTCCCTCCGTCATAACAAATAATTTTGTAGTCTATGGCAGATTGGCTCGCCAACTATCACCGTTTCTAATTCTTCTATCCGCGATGGGATTATCTCAGCTATCACAGCGAGGAAGATTGGGGAGTAAGGCATCACAAGTAATCCTCACACTAATAATCACGCAGACCTTTTGGAACTTCGGTCAAGTATATAGTATTGCCTACCCTCGCGATTTCACCAGACAGGCTCAGGAAAGATTTAAAGATTTTTACGAGACTCCAGCTCGGTTTGGATTTAGAGCGCCACAGACTTGTGAGAGCAATGGCTATGTTCTGCAGAATGCAAAATATTTCCTTAAAGTTCCCGCTAGCAGTCTAGCCATTCCAGGGAATGTTCTTATGGCCGCCCCACATCCAGTTAACTTTCCCCCTTATCAATACGAGGGGTATGGCCCTGAAGAACGGCAAGCCTTTCAAAAGGCGAAACTCACAATGACCTTACTCCAGATTAAACCAGCAACAGGCACAAACATTCTAAAGGAGTTCAGCATAGAGAGTTGTCTTAATAAATAATCGAAGCAGGCCGAAACAGACTAATATACCCCCGACTCGTAGCATTTGTTGCAATACACAATCTCTGGCCGGTCTAGTGAATAGCAGCTGCGAATTTCCTTGCCACACTTCTCGCAACATCTATTCCAAATTGTGCGTGGTGTCATACGCGAAATCCGACTTCTGTGCCTCATATAGGGTGACAGCTGCGGAAGCGGTAACCCCTGTCGACGGTAGAATTCAAGCTCTTTGGAAACAATTTTAAACGGTCTGCCCGATTCCCGGCAAATGACAGCCTGCTCAAGGATATTGTCATCTGTCGCCTGAATACTACTCGGTAAATTCTCTGCCAAAACCGCCTTAAGGTCTTCCGGAACCGGCTGCTCGTAGCTACTCCATAAGAGACCCTCGGTTTTAATTTGATCTTCTGTTCGAGGACTCCTCTCAAACGCTTCTGTCTCGTTATAACCGAACGGCGAAAGCGCGGCCGGAAAAAACTCTCCCCACTCTCCGCTTACCTTCATCTGTTCGATAATTCGCGCAGCCAGGTTCTGATAGTCAGATTTCGAATACTGCCGATTTAGGATGCAAAACTGCTTCTTCTGTAAACTCACGCATCCAAGTAAATCTCTCGATCCCCCTTGGCAGTTGTCACAATACAGGAGTGAGTCACACTGGTAGCAAAGATTGCAAAAGGCGCTGTACTTAATATCAACCCCACTCACACATTCATAAATAGCCTCACCGCCCGCAATCCGAGTTACATCGGCGCAGTCCTTTACCCGCGAAGACTCATAGGCATAACAACCATCCTCCACGTTATTGAGGTTATAGGAGCTGTGAACATTCTTGCAGTTCCAGAGGTAGTCCCCAGTTGATTCTTCACAATTGGTAACCCAGGCCTCTCTTTTTGGAAGACTCAGCTTAAGGGCCTCGTACTGCACGAGAAACTTCGACCTAAATTCCGGCTCAGAATTGAGTCGGGCAATAGTTTGCATCACCTCTTCTCGCGTCGCTTGACGGTTTAGAATTTGATTCCTAGCGCTCCGCCTTGAGACACAACCGACGAGGTAACTCGAGCCTCGACAATCGAAACAGAGGTAACACTCCGAGACACTTTGGCAACATTCTATATAGCTCGAGCTAAAGCATCCCGTTGAGAATACTGCCTCATAACAAAGCTCGCAGAAGGAAGAGGAGTATAGATCCAA
>CAYMWO010000053.1:0-16013 GCA_964393905.1 uncultured Bdellovibrionales bacterium
GAGTTTGATCAATTCGCCCGAGACTTGAGTGCGGGGGCTCTTGGTAATGAACTGGGTCTACATCCTCTCCGCCGGTTAGCAGCACTCCGGCGACCAAATCGTATAAGCTCTTTAATGCCGACGTGTCTTCGGTCAATGGAAAAATCACAGGGGCGCCGCCCGCAGCGATAATTGATTCAAGATAAGGAGTGTAAACCCCAGCAGCCGTAAAACCCGGTGTTGAGGTCTGAAGTCGGCGGCTTGTGATTCCGATTAGTGGCTTGCTCATCTTCCGTTTTTCATCTTAGCTCGAAAAGAGTAATGAAGTTCTGTATTATGCGATGCGATTACGAAGTTGGCAATTTAACAATAAACTTTTGATGCAAACTGACCTACCAAAGAATCCGCGAAAACGCCGGGCCCTTAAGCTAGGGCTTGTTATCGTTGGCTTAATCCTCCTATTGGAGCTTCCACAGCTTTTTGGAGAGACAACGTTTTTTACCAGCTCCTACGCGAACTGGATTTTTGGGGGGAATTTTCATCCGGTTGTGAAGGACGAGCTCTATCGCTCGGGTCAGATGTCGCATGAGAAGCTGGCAAAAAAAATCGAGGAGTACGGGATTAAGACTGTGGTGGACCTTCGTTACGGTGAGGATGACCCGGTGGATGGGGTGACGGAGAAAGATGTGGTGGAAAAAGAGGGTGGTAAATACGTGCACGTGCCGGTGCTGGGGTCGAAATTGCCGGATAAGGCGACAGTGCTAAAGTTACTTGATACCTATGAAACAGCGGAGAAGCCGATTCTTGTGCACTGCTCAAGCGGCACTCACCGTTCGGGAGTGGCCTCGGCGCTTTATCTTTTGGATAAGGAAAAGATTAGTATTGAAGTTGCTAAAGAGCAGATGGATCCTAAATACGGATTTTTTAGATTAGAGCGAGCGTTGGTTTCGTTTTTTAAGGACAGGCCGACAATTGATAATCTGCTGTGGCAGTATGAGGAAGCTAATAAAAAGACGGGGATTGGGGTTAGGGAGTGGTTGGAGAAGAATTTAAAGTAGGCTAATGTTCTCAAAATCTACCGAATTTTACGATTTGGTTTATTCCTTTAAGGATTATGTCGAAGAGTCAAGGATGATTCGCGAGCTAGTTCGTGGCGAACTTCCTCAGGCAAAATCAATTCTGGATGTGGCATGTGGGACGGCGGAGCATGCAAAGCATTTGGTGTCAGAGTTTACAATCGATGGCATTGATTTTGAACCTGCATTTGTTGATATTGCCAGCAGGAAGATACCCGCAGGGAAATTCTCTGTCGCAGATATGCGGGACTTTGCGCTGGGCAAGAGATTTGATGTTGTGATGTGCTTGTTTAGCTCAATTGGTTACTTAGCTAGTAAAGCGGATGTTGTTAAGGCCCTAAGTTGCTTTCGGGAGCACTTAGCAGCGGACGGAATTGTCATAGTTGAGCCTTGGTTTACACCAAGTGAATGGAAGGTCGGCGCCCTGAATATGATTCCACCCGTTGACCTGCCTGAGCTTAAGATAGTCCGGATGAATATCTCAGAGCGAGTCGGCAATTTCTCAAAGCTTAAGTTTCATTACCTCATAGGCGAACCAAGCGGCATAAGCTATTTTCAAGAGGACCATACTCTCGCCCTTTACACAGTGGAGGAGATGCTTGAGTGTTTTGCGGAGGCTGGCTTAAAGGTAAAACACGATCCGGAGGGAATCTTTGGACGAGGGTTGTATATAGCCCGTGCTCATGTAACGTAAGGTTGGTGCCTAGAACTAATTTTTGCCTTTGAGAGCGCAGTGCTTGTAGTAAATAAGGATCACTCAATTTGATTCGTTGCCAAGATAATCAGTAAATGCGCAAACAAGAAACACACGAGATCTCAATAACGACTATCGAACCTTACCGTAAATGGTTCGCCCTACTATTTGCAATTACTCTGATCGTTTTCTTTGGCTTTTGTATTGAGCGGCTCCTTTTTCTAAAAGTTGCGAAACATATATCTGGAACAGTGCTTGAAATAGTTAGTAGGGATGGAGGATGCGGCCGGGGCCTTTATTCGTCGAAAGTTTGTACCCATTACAAAGCAAAGGTGAGTTTTAGCTCGTCTGGAAACGTACATAACACGATTATAGTTGATGCTGGAAGCAGTCGGGGTGCTGGGCAGCCAATATCAAAGGCAAGCATAAAGATGGGCCAAGCTGTCAGGATAGTATATGATCCGAATGATTTGAGTAAAACCTATGAAGACACAATATTGAGTGTTTGGGCCGTGCCGATCGGGATCTTTATACCTCTGATAATGATTCTGAATGTACACTTTTTTCCAGGCCGGAAACGATGGCGTTTGTGGAATTCCAATTGATGAAAATAATTAGCGTAAATTACTCTTATCTAGGCAGACTTTTATTCCTCTTACTAATCGCAATTAGTGCTCCGTTAAACTCTGCGGCCGAAGCTCAGAGCATCGTTGCGGTTACAGCCGCGCAAGATGTTTTTGTGGCATATGATTCATCGCCTGTGATTAGTTTCTCTATTGCTGAAAATACAGAGAGTGCGAAGCTTTTGCCGGGGTGTAAGGAGCCGCAGATTGAAGCTGGAGTGGTTAATCCTGCGAGTAATCTTGAGGTAGTAGTTGCAGAGAGAAAGATGAGGCTTGAAGTTGTTTGCGTTTCTTGTGCCGATGGGTCCGCGCGAAAGGCGACGGGGGTTGTTGAGGGGGAGAAGGTAATGGGAAAGCATTACGAAGCCGGAGTGCCACATGCCGGTAGTCCGGCAGGGATGGGGTTTGAAATGGGAACGCCGGCTACGGCGAAAATTGTTATTTCTAAAGAGCAGTGTCCGGTAAAGTTATTACCTCGAACGGATTACGAATAAATTCAATAACTGTCTCTTTGTACTGGAACGAGCGCTGAAAATCCTGTTATCAGGAACCGGAGACCGGCTTCTCTTTCACTGCTAGAGAAAAAAGATAAGAGCATACCGGCACTCCTAAGAGCAGCCCCCAGAAGTGAAAGAGCTTTCCGCAGATAGTGAGTATTATGAGCACTATTACCGGATTGATCTTTAGATGGTGTCCGTAAATATGGGGGTTAAGAAAGTAGGCCTCGATTAAGTGAATAAGTGTAATCAATGCAATTGCCAATAGTACCAGGGTAAAGCCCGACTCCTGAAGGGCCACGAGACAGATAGGGACCGAGCTGATGAATACCCCGGCAACCGGGATAAAGCTGCAGAGAAAAACTATCATCGATAGAAACGCCAGCTTTTCACCCAAACCAAGCGCCAGTAAGCCTATGGCCGTTAGAACTGTATTTACGATCGCGACATAGATTTGCGCCTCCATTGCTCTACCCAAAACCTTAGAGAAGCCAACGATACTAGGTGCGACTTCGGAATAGATATATTTGAGCTTACTTTCTTTAAGCCTCTGTGCGCTTTGAGTCAGTCTGGGTAGGTCAAAAACGATTAGAATTGAGAATAAGAGTGCTAATAAAAAGGATGAAATAATTGCCAACATCCCCTGGCTCAAGCTCTGTGCGGCCGTCATCAGTTGGCGCATAGATTGCTGCTTGGTGCTCTCCTGAGAAAAGCCGAGGAAATCATGAAGCATGTTTCCAGAAATTGAATTCTTCAATGACCACTCGCCATTTCCAGGGGAGGCGGTTGCATCTATTTCTTCTGTGACGGGGATAAACTGAGCCATTGAAGGGTACTTCTCAGCAAAGGAGAAGAGCGACTCGTCCACAGTCTGCATATACACAGGGAGGCGCTGGATAAAAGTTCTCATCTGCTCAATTACTCGTGGAAATATAAGAGAGCCCAAGAACCCTAGAATCGCAACGAGCAGTAAACTTACCAGGGCTACTCGTAGCGTCCGATTAGCAAAGGTTGGCTGTAGTTTCTCCGCCGCATGGGCCATTAAGTATGAAAAAAGAAATGTTAGGAAAATAAGTAATGTAAAGGACTTCAGCACATAAAGAAGCCCAAAAATAACCCCCCAAACCAATGCTCGGCTAAGTACTTGCGGATTAATTAATTGCTGCCTCATTTCAGATGCACCCTTTAGACTGGTTCGTAGTCGAGACAGTCTACGTCACATGTGGCCCACGTTCAAACCCCGAAATGCTCTTCGGCGAACTTCACCTTTGCCCCTATATCTTGCAAACCAGCAATATGCTGTTCCACAAGTTTTAATCTAGGAAGTAATCCAGCGCCGTTGGCAATCTGGATATTTAACCCCGGACGGGCGTTTAGCTCTAGGATTAGCGGGCCAAGGGTACGATCGAGGACGATATCCACCCCTTGATATCCGAGCCCACTAAGTTCATGGCAGCGTGCTGCAAGGAGCAATAGCGAATGCCAGTCTGGGATTTGCACCCCCTTAACTACATTACCCGTATCGGGGTGTTCGTAAATGACATGATTTTTCCAAACACCGGCCAGAGTTTTTCCTGTGCGCATGTCTATACCCACGCCGATTGCGCCTTGATGTAGGTTAGCCCTTCCATCGGAAAGCCGCGTTGGGAGCCGCACCATGGACATCACCGGCACGCCGAGGAAAACAATAATGCGGATATCCGGAACACCTTGAAAACTAATAGGCTCGAATATCGGGTCGAACTGCACTCGGTATTCGATAATTGCTACATCAGGCTGACCCCCAAGGGAGTACATTCCGGAGAGGATATTAAACACATGATGTGCGAGGTCTTCCTCTGACATCAGCGTGCCGTTAATTAGGCGATAAAGACCGTTTGTGCGGCCGGACACTACTATAATTCCCTCACCGCCGCTTCCATGTGCGGGTTTAATTACAAAATCTGGATAACTCTGAAGAAAGGAGTGGAGCTCCTTAACCTGGCCGGGAATTTCGACTACACCGTAAAGCTTCGTAACTGCAATCCCAGCCTTCTCGGCGAGAATTTTAGTCTTGAGTTTATCATCCACAAGCGGGAAGAAACGCCGCTCGTTGTATATCAGGGTGAAGTCCCCGTTACGCTGATTCAGCCCCAGCAAACCTGCGTCCTTTAGGCGATGCGCCAGGTTCAACACTCTCGCTAGGCTCCCTTTGCCAAAGATTTGAACCGCCCCAATTCAAGTAGACGGTATCCGGTGTAACGACCCAACAGTAAAATGATAGCCAGCACTACAAGCAACAGTTCAGGAAAGATAAAGATTAAATGCTCTACATAGGAAATAGTAATAATTAGGTGAATAATTGCGGCGACAAATAAGCTACCGAGCCCCTGTGTTAGGGCCTCCGACGCGCCCCGCTCTTCCCAGACAATCGACATCCTTTCAATGGTCATTGTCAAAATAACCATCGGAAAGAGAGCGACAGAAAGCCCAGGTTCGATTCCCAGCTTATGGGCGAAGATACTCATCAGCGCCATCATCAGCACGACAATTGTCAACACCGCGCCAAGTCGGGGAGCGAGTAGAAGCTTCAGCGAGTCCAGATAAAAACGGATTGCTAAGCCGAGTGCGATAATTAAGGTGAAAAAGGCGATCCCCCAAGCAAGCTGAGTTTCGCGAAAGGCTAAGGCAATCAGCACAGGCATAAATGTGCCAAAACTCTTTAAGCCGATAATGTTGCGGAAGACAATCACTATCAACGCGCCAAGTGGCACCATCAGGAGTATGCGATATACAGCCTGAGTCTCAAGCGGCAGACTAAAGAGGGAAAAGTCGTATAACAGAGGGCTCGCATATTTTCCTAGCACAATGGCTGGAATTATCGAGTCCTCCTGGTTTTGTGTAACAGAGAGGCTAACCTTAAGTCGTTCCGCTCCCTTTATCTCAACAAGCTCATCGTTTCCCCGATACCAAGGAAGGTAGTCCCCTGGGATATTTCTCTCCCCGGACAAGGGATCAAAGCCGATCCACTGCATGCCGTCGTATACTTCGAGCCAGTGAATCAGGGGAACATTTCGACTAAGTGTGGTGAGTCGAATGCCAGTCACCGACCTAGAGATTAACCCCGCCTGCGTTAAGACCTTTTGGGCTGTTTGCACATGCATAAACGGCGTTGGTTCAACCCCTAGGAGTGTTGCCACGTGCTCATCCGGCTTCTTGTTGTTAAGCCGCTTAAAAAGCTCAGCGACCAGGCTATCAGTATCGGCTGAGTGAGCGCGAATTTCCTCAATCAAACCCTCGGCAGCGGTGAGTTCAGGACCTTCTAGCTCGGACTCCCCAACTTTTGGTTGAGCAGGCTTTACTACGGGAGACTCTGCGCCAAGCTGACGGACAACCGCTTGATAATATAGATCGTGTCTTCCGGAGGTTTTGCGAATTGACCAGAGGGCCTGCCGATTCCCGGCCTCTGAAGTTGTTGTTAGTCCAAATCCCCGCGAGACAAAATTCTCATCCATCACCACGAATCCGGATGTGGATTTAGGAATATATAGTGACACTTTAACCGGCTTATTTGCTGAGGCAAAAGCCACTCGGGCTTCGACCTTCCATAGGAAGGAGGTAGTATGCGGAGTCAGTGGGAACTTAAGCACCAGAGCTTTATAGAAGAAAACACTCAGGCCAAATAAAGTTAGCGTCAAAACCAGTAGTTTTAAATGTACCTTATTCAGAGTTTGGGAGCTCCCTTGCATGTCGGTGAGACGGTGTAAGTTATGGCAGGATCGACAATAAAGTTACCCGCCAGGTAACTGCGACCGATAAGCATGTGATAGTCGAATTTGGTTCTATCCACCAAGTTGACCTCAGATTCCATATAGGTCTCTCCAATACAGATCCCTAGGGTAATAACCATCCTCTTCTGCGACGGCTTAGCCTGACGCTTAATCTTTGTGTAACCCACAATTTGACGCTCAAGCACGGTGCTATTGCCATATCTGCTTGAGATTTCAAAACGGACCCATCTTTTCCCATTGCGTTCGAACTCCTCAAAGTGAGAGGCGTTTAAGGAGGAGTGATCAGCGCCGGTATCAATCTTGGCTTGTAGCACCAAATCCCCTGGTGCGATTTTAACCTTCTCTACCCAACCGAGAGTTTGCTTGTGCTGTGCAGATGCAGAATCCGCAAAGACGCCGAGAGTGACAATCAAGAAAAAAACTTGAATCGAGAGTTTGCCGAGCTGCGACAAGAGCATCACCTAAATGCGTTGAAGGATATTATATTTGACGAACTATCTCGTCGACTGAAGTTTGGCTTGAAATGCTATTTCTTGCAACTGTACTCAGCGTGCTGTTGGATTAACTTGGCAACTAACCCCGTCCAGCCGGTCTGGTGATTTGCTCCCAGTCCCGCCCCGGTGTCGCCGTGGAAGTATTCAAAGAACAAAACCAAGTCCTTCCAGTGCTGATCATTCTTAAACTGCTCAACTACTGAGTTCGCTGGCCGCGCACCATCACGACCACGATAGAAAAGCCGACATAGTCGTTCCGAGAGCTCGGATGCCACCTCCCACAGTGTCATCATGTTTCCGGAGCCCGTCGGACATTCGACTTTAAACTCATCGCCAAAGTAATAGTGATACCGTTGCAACGATTCAATAATAAGAAAGTTTACCGGAATCCAAACCGGCCCACGCCAGTTGGAGTTACCACCAAAGAAACCGCTAGTTGATTCAGCGGGGTCATAGTCAACCCGATATTCGTGCCCGTTTACATTAAAAATATACGGATGGTCCTTATGGTATTTAGACAAACTGCGGATGCCGTAAGGCGAGAGAAATTCATTCTCATCAAGCAACTTTTCGAGTATGCGCTTTAGTTTAGTAGGACCGACGATAGCGAGTAAGCCGCGCTGTCCAACTCCTGGCTTGTCCATCCGAGCGACATTACGCGCGAGGTCCTTTCTGTTTTCAATAAACCATCTTAGACGCTTTCCAAAGCCGGGAAAGTTTTGGACCACGCGCTGCTCCAAAGTTTGAGTGGCAAAGAGAGGAATAAGCCCCACCATCGAGCGCACCTTAAGCGGCATCTGTTCGCCGTTCGGTAGATGCAATACGTCATAAAAAAAGCCATCCACTTCATCCCAAAGACCGACATCCTGCCCACCCAGATTTTGCATTGCCTCTGCGATATAGAGAAAATGCTCAAAAAACTTGCTGGCGATATCTTCGTAAGCCGGGTTCGTCTCTGCGAGTTCGAAGGCAATCGTCAACATGTTCAGACAATACATCCCCATCCAGCTTGTGCCGTCAGATTGCTCTATATAGCCACCGGTTGGCAGTTCGGCGCTGCGATCAAAAACGCCGATATTGTCTAATCCTAAAAAGCCGCCCTGAAAAATATTCCGACCAGAGGGGTCCTTGCGATTGATCCACCAGGTAAAGTTAATCAGCAGCTTTTGGAAGACGCGCTCGAGAAATAACGGATCTTTGCGACCAAAAACCTTCTCCTCGATTTTATAAACTCGGTAGGCTGCCCAGGCGTGAACTGGTGGGTTAACATCACCAAAGGCCCATTCATATGCGGGGAGCTGCCCGTTAGGATGCATGTACCACTCGCGGGTTAGGAGCATGAGCTGCTTCTTAGCAAACTCCGGATCGATGACCGCGAGTGGAATGACATGAAAAGCTAAATCCCAAGCAGCAAACCAGGGGTACTCCCACTTATCCGGCATGGAGATGATGTCATCGTTATATAAATGCAACCAATCCCGATTCCGGCCCTGCTTTCTCTCTGGGGGAGGGGGCGGTCCGAGTGGGTCGCCGTCAAGCCATTCCTTTACCACATAATGGTAAAATTGCTTGTTCCAAAGCATGCCGGCAAATGCTTGGCGCTGTACTAAGCGTTCGTCTTCGGTCATCGGATGTGGAGTGATGCGACGGTAAAAAGCGTCAGCCTCGGCAATTCTTTTTTCAAAAATCTGATCAAAGTCTTCCGCTAGTGGCTCCTCTAGACCTCCCTTGTCTGTTAGCCTGAGCCGAATAACGGCTCCAGCACCTCCCTCGATATCGAGAGCATAATGCGCAGACATTTTCGTTCCCTGCTTGAGGCTAGAAACGGCATTCTTGTTCCCACTAATTATATAGTTGTTAATCCCATCCTTGGTGTATGGGCCAGGGTTTCCAATCCCAAAAATTTCCTGATAATTAGTCTCGTTCTCTGTAAACAGCAGATCTAGGGACTTGTCACAATAGAGCCAGCGTTTGCCTAATGTGGTTTCTTCGGCTTCTGCTAAATCAAACTTCTTACCGGAGGAAAGCTCTTTGATTGAGGGTTTGTCGGTAAGTTTTTTCCATGACCAGGTGTTTCTAAACCAAAGAGTCGGCAGCAGCTGAAGAATGCGAGTGCTGCCGTTACGATTAAAGGCCGAGATGCGAATTAAAATATCTTCAGGCCCACCCTTCGCGTATTCGACGAAGATATCGAAATATTCGTTATTCTCGAAGAGCTTAGTATCGAGCAACTCAAACTCGGCATCTGCCCTTGAACGTTTCTGTGTCTCAGCGACAAGTTCCTTATACGGAAATGGAGCCTGTGGGTATTTATAGAGGTACTTCATGTAGGAGTGTGTAGGAGTATTGTCGAGGTAGAAGTACTGCTCCTTTACATCTTCCCCATGATTCCCCTCGTTGCCGGTTAATCCGAACAACCGTTCCTTCAACATCCGGTCCTGGCCGTTCCACATCGCAACGGAAAAGCAAAGTCTTTGGTGGTTATCGGAGATGCCGGCAATCCCATCTTCGCCCCAACGATAGGCCCGTGCTCGCGCATGCTCGTGTGGGAAATATTCCCAAGCATTGCCGTGCGCACTGTAATCCTCACGTACAGTTCCCCATTGGCGCTCCGAGAGATAAGGCCCCCAGCGACGCCAGTGCTTCTGTTGAGTTCGGTCCTGATCTAGCCGCTTCTCTTCTTCGGTAACTTTTTTTAGCATCGAGGGTGGTGCTATCCGTTTACAAGTATGGAGAGTTCGCTTACGAGCGCATCAAACTTTTTCAGAGCAGTCGCGACCACTTGAGGAGAATTCATATCGACACCCGCATCCCGAAGCAGCTCAAGTGGGTATTTCGAGCCTCCACTCTGGAGGAATTTAAGATACCTTAACCTGTCAGCATCGGTACCTTGTAACACCTGTTCGGAGAGGGAGATGGCGGCAGAGATTCCGGTGGCATATTTGTAAACATAGAAAGCAGAGTAGAAATGCGGAATCCTCAAACACTCTAACTGGTCAATGTCTTCAATCGTAACTGCTGGACCAAAATACTTTCTCAGCAGCTTGCCGTAAACTTCTTTGTAGACATCGATATTGAGCGCCTGATTGCTCTCGGCAATCTCGTGCACAATCTTTTCGAATTCGGCGAACATTGTCTGTCGGTAGAGAGTCGACTTGATATCATCAATTTGTTGGTTAATTAAGAAGGCAACCATCGCCTTATCGCCCTGATAAAGTTCCCTTAGGTGTTTGACTAGAAGCTGCTCGTTGAAAGTCGACGCGACTTCCGCCACGAAGATTGTATAGCCGTGATCCTGATACGGTTGATGTTTGCAGGAAAAGTAGCTGTGCATTGAGTGGCCCGCTTCATGGGTCAGGGTAAATATATCGTTTAAGCTGTCCTCTTTGTAGTTCATGAGGATGTAGGGCGAACTGTCATAGCAGCCTGAAGAGTAAGCCCCCGAACGCTTTCCCTGATTCTCGTAGACATCCACCCAGCGCTCGGATGTAAGACCGCGCCTTAGAATATCTACATACTCGGAGCCAAGAGGTTTCAGGGAGTCGAGCACGTACTGGCAAGCTAGTGCGTAGGGGTGACTTTTCTGGACGTTCGGAATGAGTGGAACATATGTATCGTAAATACGTTGTTCGTCTAAACGCAGAACCTTCTTTCGTAATTCATAGTATTTGTGAAGTCCCGAGAGGTTTTTACTGACCGTTTCAATTAAATTATCGTAGACCGAGAGTTCGACATTATCGGCAAACAGAGCGCGCTCCCTAGCAGATGAGTATTTTTTCACCTGGGAGAGGTAGACATCCCCCTTAATACTTCCCGTGAGTGTTGCAGCGATCGTATTCTTGTGTTCCTCAAACACCTTATAATACTGCTCAAAAGTTTTCTTTCGAACTTCGCGCGAGGGGTTTTTTAGCAGTAGGGAGAAGGTCCCATGGGTGAGCTCTTTCTCCTCTCCATCAACTAGAATAGTGCCGAACTTAAGATCCGCATTATTTAATTGAGAAAATGTTTTGGAGCTGACACTAAATACTTCGCTTCCCAACGCCAACAGGTTCTCCTCGGCCTTCGTCAGTGTGTGAGGGCGGTATCGCACAATCTCTAAGACTATGCGCTTAAGGTCCTGCAAGCTTGGCTCTGCTAGAAAGTCTTGGAGCTTTTCTGGAGGAATGGCGAGTATCTCGGGGGTAATAAAACTTATCGCTCCGGAGATGCGAGTGTAAAGATTTAGCGCTCGGTCCAGCGTCGCTAGATTTGTTGTATTCGCAGTATCAGTGTCGCTCAGTAAATGAGTGTAAGTGTAAACTTTATCGATGGCCTGACTAAGTTCTAAGTAAAGCCTCAGTGCAGCTTCGAACTGTTTGGCGGACTCGCCGAGCTTTCCCTCAAATTCTATTATCGACTCGAAGCGCTGCTCGAGCTTTGAAAAGTCCGCCTCCCATTGACTCAGGTTGGAATAAAATGGAGTCAGATTCCAGGTATTCTCTTCCAAAACCTCTTCCCGCTTTAGTAACCCCATCACACGCTCCTAATCTCTTTCTGCCCCGTTTACCTGATACCCCGATTTTGCTCTATCGCCCCCTTCCCACTTATAACGACCCTACCTCTGGGGCTAGCTCTTCTAAGTTTCCCTGGACCCAAAGAGAGTCGGCTGAGGGATTCCAGGGCTAAAGCCTAGCATTACCTAGTAGTTAGGTGGAGGTAATATTATTGTAACAAACATCACACATAGAAACTCCGCGTGCATAAAGTTAATGACTGCTGCGACGACTGGGGCGGTCAAGGTTCTCAGCTGATGTTGCTGTTAGTGAAGGTTTAGAAATAGGGTAACCAATTGCAACACCTAAAAGGGCTGATAAATGCAGAATTATAACAATCGTAGAAAACGCCGCCGCCGCCCGACTTTCACCCCGCGCTTCGGGCCGCAATCAATGGCGCTCGAAATCGGACTCCTTAGGCTTTCACTCGATGTTTATCGAGAATTTGAAAAGAAAGAGGAAAAAAACGAGCAGAAATAACTAGTTAGCGAATGCGCTAGATTCTGAATCAGGGGATAGAGGACGTCTTGGGGTACACACCTCAGACGTCCTTTCTCTTTTATAGCCCCCTAATTTGGCTTAGTCTCATGGTTGTCCGCATTGAGCTATTCCGCTCAAGGTAACTCAGCTGGTATGCGATACATTGGCCAGGGCTCCCCGACTATATGTATAGGGGCCTGAAGAGATTGAATTCTAAAATAGAGGAGTAGATTGCAATGTCGACTAATCCCGCCCAGGAACTATCAAAGTTCGGCCAAAGTGTTTGGTATGACAATATCAGCCGCGAGATAATCCAAAATGGCGAATTAAAACGACTTATCGCGGAATGGGGCGTCGTAGGGATAACCTCCAACCCCACAATTTTTGATAATGCAATCAGTAAGAGCACGCTCTACGACGAAAAGATTGCCCGCCTAAAAGGCCCGGGCGCCACACCAGATAAAGTTTTTGAAGAGATCGCCATCAGCGATATCGGCGACGCTGCTGATATGCTTTTACCGATTTTTGAGAAATCAAACGGGCTTGATGGGTTCGTCAGTATCGAGGTTTCCCCATTACTAGCCGCCGATACCCGTGGAAGTATCGAAGAGGGTAAACGGCTCTTTCAGAAGCTGAACCGAAAAAACATCATGATAAAAATTCCAGGAACCGCAGAGGGGCTGCCGGCAATAAGGGCGCTACTGGAAGATGGCATCCATGTAAACGTCACGCTGTTATTCTCAGTTGAGAATTACACCAAGGTAGCGCGCACCTACTGTGATGCCATGCGCACAAGAGTTAAGCAGGGGCTCCCAGCTGAACACATTCGCTCGGTAGCTAGTTTCTTTGTCAGTCGAGTTGATACCTCGGTTGATAAGGCGCTTGACGAAATTGCCAAGAAGAACCCGGCGCAGGCTGAAGTCGCACTTTCACTTAGAGGAAAATTTGGCATCGCGAATTGTAAACTTGCTTATAAAAAGTTCCAGGAGATCTTTGAAGGAGCGGAGTTTAGCGATTTAAAAGCCAAAGGTGTCGCCGTTCAGCGACCACTTTGGGCGAGCACGAGCACGAAGAATCCAGCGTATCGAGATGTGTTTTATCTTGAGGGTCTCATCGGCCCGCACACTGTTAACACCATCCCGCACGCAACACTTGGAGCTTTTGCCGACCACGGGGTGGTGGCTTCAACGCTGACATCGGGAATGGCGGAGGTTGATTCGCTCGTAAGCAAATTGAAAGAGCTCGGGGTGAACCTAGAGAAAGAGCTTGAAGATTTGCAAATTGATGGAGTGAAAAAATTTAGCGAATCTTTTGTCTCGCTCAATAACGGTATCGCAAAGAAACTCGGATAGAATAACGGCAAAACGGGAGATACTTGATGCAACTCGGGTTTATCGGTTTAGGGAAGATGGGCGCCAATATGGTGCGTCGTCTTATAAGCGGGAAACATTCAGTCGTTGTTATCGACCATCATCAGGCAGTTGTGGATGAACTTGTGGGGTATGGTGCCATTCCGGCGGCTTCCACTGAGGAGCTCGTCTCTAAGCTTTCAACTCCTCGCGCGATTTGGATGATGGTTCCGGCGGGAGAAGTGGTCGACCAGTTGATTGAAAAGCTGCTTCCGAACTTAAGCCCCGGAGATGTGCTGATTGATGGTGGGAACTCAAACTTTAAGGAGTCAATCGCCCGGGCTGAGCGATTAAAGACCAAAGGCATTCTCTATTTAGATGCCGGAACAAGTGGCGGGGTTTGGGGACTGAAAAACGGCTTCTGTTTAATGGTGGGAGGAGAGAAGCAGGGGTTTTCTCTGGTTGAGCCGGCAATTAAAACTTTGGCACCGGAAAATGGTTACCTCCACGTTGGACCGAGCGGTGCCGGACACTACTCGAAGATGATTCATAACGGGATTGAGTACGGGATGATGCAGGCCTATGCCGAAGGTTTTGAGATTTTGAAATCCTCCCGCTATCAATTTGATTTACACGGACTTTGCAAACTTTGGAATCAGGGGAGCGTTGTGCGTTCCTGGTTGTTAGAACTAGCTGAAAATGTTTTTGCCGAGGACGGGAACCTGGAGAGCCTAAAAGGCTTTGTCCAAGATTCAGGTGAAGGGCGTTGGACGGTGCAAGAGGCAATTGATCTATCAGTGCCCGCACCGGTCATTACAGCTTCGCTACTGACCCGTTTTCGTTCGCGACGGGAAAACACCTTCAGCGATCGTTTCCTGGCAGCTCTTCGAAACCAGTTTGGCGGGCACGCGGTAAAGAAATGACGAATCCATTTCGAGTTGGCTTGCAAGAGTCCCTGGATGTTCGTCCCTGTAGCGTGGTGATTTTTGGCGCCACTGGAGATCTGACCCATAGGAAGCTTGTCCCGGCGCTATATAACTTGGCCGTCGACGGTCTCATTCCCTCAACCTTTAACTTGGTCGGTGTTGCTCGAAGGGAGATGGACGATGAAAAATTCCGCGCAGATTTAAGAGAGTCAGTTGGAAAGTTCTCACGTAGGCTTCCGCTTGACGATCGTGTCTGGGGAGAGTTTTCGGGACATTCCTATTATGTCTCAACCTCGTTTGATAATCCTGCGGGGTATAAAGCCCTAGAGGAGAAGTTAAATAAGATTGATCAAGCTACGGGTGTGGTCTGTGATCGGCTTTTTTACCTGGCCACCTCGCCGGAGTATTTTGAGGAGATTGCGAAACAGCTAAAGGCTGCTAATCTTCTTGCCCCTTCCGAGAAGGGTCCGAAGAACGCACGGGTGATCATTGAAAAGCCTTTTGGCCACGACTTGGTGAGTGCTCAGGCGCTCAACCGAGTAATGTTGGACTGCATGCGCGAAGACCAAGTTTACCGTATTGACCACTACCTGGGAAAAGAGACCGTTCAGAATTTGTTGGTCTTCAGGTTTGCAAACGGAATATTCGAGCCGATTTGGAACCATAAATATATCGACCATGTAGAAATCTCGGTCTGCGAATCAATCGGAGTAGGTAATCGGGCCGGGTATTTCGACCAGGCAGGGATATTACGGGATATTGTGCAGAATCACGCACTGCAGCTGCTGTGTTTGGTGGCTCTCGAACCCCCCGTGGCGTTTGAAGCTGATGCGGTGCGAGACGAGAAAGTTAAAGTGCTGCGCTCTATCCGTAGGCTTGCTGCGAGCGATGTCGGTAGCGCCGTCGTGCGCGGACGTTACCTTCAAGGGTCTGTCGCGGGGGAAACTGTTAATGGCTATCTAGCAGAGGCCGGAGTCAATTCCGATTCGTCAACTGAAACATATGTTGCCTTGGAGCTTCGCATCGATAACTGGCGTTGGGCCGGAGTGCCATTTTTTATTCGCGCAGGAAAAAGGTTGCCCAAGCGGGTTACCGAGATTTCAATTCATTTTCGCAATGTTCCTCACCTCTTGTTCCGGGGCACTGGCGAACGAAGTCTAAGCCCCAACATCTTGTCGTTCCAAATTCAGCCTGATGAGGGAATCTCGCTTAAGGTGAGCTCTAAACCACCAGGGCCAAGTGTGCGGATGCAGCCGGTGAAAATGGATTTTAGCTACGGAACTTCGTTTGGTGTCGAACCCCCAGAGGCCTATGAACGGCTCCTATTGGATTGCATGCGAGGGGATGCAACACTTTTCACTCGCGATGATGAAATTGAACAGGCCTGGGGAATTTGCGACCCAATTCTGGAACATTGGAAGGGGGCTGGGTCATTATCTCCAGTGCATGGCTATGAGGCCGGTTCTTGGGGGCCGACTTCCGCTGATGAGCTGTTGATTAACGCCGTTGGACGACCCTGGCGCAGGCTCTAAGGAAAAACTTCTGCAATGAAGACTCTAATATTTCATGGCTGACATTAGTAAAACACCCGCC
>CAYMWO010000054.1:0-15790 GCA_964393905.1 uncultured Bdellovibrionales bacterium
TGTTGCAGGTAACGAGAGGCCGCCTCTTTAAACTCCTCCGTGCCGTTACAAGGATATATTCGGTTACTCTTAATTAATGCTTCTTTATATAGCCGCTCGACGATGTTGTCCGGCGCCCTCTCCTCCGGCTCGCCAACTCCCATGTCAATCACACGAACTTCGGGGCGCTCTCTAAGGAGCGCCTTCTTGGCGTTATCAATCAGGGTGAATTTAAAGGTCTGAACAACCTTACCGAACTGGTCCCCGCCGATACGCTCTGCGAATAGTTTCTGATGATTCATGGATTTGTGCTCTTTGAAATTAAGTAATTACCACGCTTAATCTACCGATTGTGCTCAGAAAAGTAAAACACGGGCCGGGGATTTCTTTGAAGAAATCTCACTTCTGGTGTAGGTGTAGCCGATGCGAATATCACTGATTCAAAACGACATTATTTGGAACAACCCCGAGGCCAACATCAAACGCTTCGAGCAGCTTGCAGAAGATGCCGTAGTAGGCGGCGCCGACCTGTTGGTGTTCCCAGAGATGTTTACCACCGGGTTTTCCTTTGCGCATGGTGAGGAGGCCGCTCGTGCCGAGGAGCTAAGCTCCGCCTTTTTGAATGAAACCGCCGCCCGCCTGAACGTCACAGTCTTAGGGAGTATGCCCGATGTCTCACTGGGCAAAGACCGGCCGCTTAATACAATAAAGGTTTTCGGTCCTGACAACTCTAATCAGGTCAGAGAGCTTGGGCGCTATGCGAAAATTCACCTTTTTAACTTTGGTGGGGAAGGGGAGAAATACCGCGCGGGGGATGCTCCATTGACCCTAATTATCGGTGGCTTTCGCGTTTCCTTTTTTGTCTGTTATGACCTGAGGTTCCCACAATTCTTCGCATCGTTAGCCGAGAAGAGCGACCTGTTTGTAGTTGTCGCGAACTGGCCTGAGGTGCGCCAGCGCCACTGGGAGGCGCTGCTGACAGCTCGAGCAATTGAGAATCAGGTATATGTTGCGGCGGTGAACCGTGTCGGGAAGGGAGGGGATCTCAACTACATCGGTGGCTCGCGAGTGATTTCACCACGCGGAGAGATCATTTCACAATTAGAAGACGAAGAGGGGATTCTCAGTCAGAAGTTGGATATCGCGGAGGTAAACCGCTACCGCTCGGAATTCCCAGTTCTAAAAGACCGACGACCTGAGTGTTATCGGGCTTAGTGACCAACCATACCGAAGTAATAGTAGGCAAGCGCCGCAAGTCCAGCGGCAACTAGCGCTCCGAGAGGACTTTGGCTTGTCACTACATATGAGATTCTGGTCTCTGGCGGGCGTTGTGGTCTCGCAACTAGCGGCTCTTGGTTTGAGCCGCTTAATTTAATTAATGAGTTTGCTAAATCAATGAGCACATCGCTATTGGGATCTTTGTGGTGACCCCAATCTACACTCAAGCCATCTTTGGCATCGGTATTAAAAGATGCCGAGAAGTCGGGGACACTCTTCTCCAGTTCACGCCGCACCTCGTCTGGGAGTTCATCCAAGTTGTTAACGGGTTTGCCGTTAACAATTAGGAACTTGTGCGTTGTGGCTTTGGTCTGTTTGGTGATGAAATCCATTGGGCTCCGCGTGACTACTTGTTAAGGCCAGTTTTTCTACCTGGTGTTTCTGACCTACCTTGGGATATCGGTTAAATCGGGCCAGGTCCTTAGATTTTGGGGTCTTATTGGGTAGGATTTAAACGTCTTGGGCCTTAAAAATGTCCTTTAAAGAGCCTCTTATCGAGCCTGAGAGCCTTTAAATTTTGACAATTTCCCGCCCCGCGCTATCTTTCGCGATTCGAACAGATGCGCCCTAATGGATCGAAGTTATGGAACAGCTTGATGACGCAATAGCCGAGGAAGGCCCCGCCACGACCAGTAAGTCGGCGGCTTTTAGTCGCGCCTCAATAACGCGCCCCTTTATCAAATGGGCTGGCGGCAAGGGGAAGCTGTTATCGGACCTTGTATCTCGTGTGCCAGCAAACTTTAATACCTACTTCGAGCCTTTCTTGGGGGGCGGTGCACTGTTTTTTGAACTGCAACCTGAAAAAGCCGTGCTCGCGGATTTTAACGCAGAGTTAATCAACGCTTATAAGGTGGTGCAACGTGATGTCGAAAAACTTATCGAGGAGCTCTCGCGGCACCGCCATAATAAGCGCCATTTCTACCGCGTCCGGGATTTTGACCGCTCTCCAGCGTTTTGGGTCTTCTCTGATGTCGAGCGGGCGGCACGTTTTATCTATCTCAACAAGACCTGCTTTAACGGACTGTATCGTGTGAACTCCCGTGGGGAGTTTAATGTCCCGTTTGGGGATTACAAGAATCCTGCAATTTTAGATGCCGAGAATCTGCGCGCCTGCTCGGGAGCACTGCACGGTCGTGAACTGGTGCGGCGTTCGTTTGAAGAGGTGGTCTCTGCATCAAGTAAAGGGGATTTTGTCTATTTTGATCCGCCGTATATGCCGGTCAGTAAGACGGCGAACTTCACAGCCTATGGCAAAGAGGGGTTTACCGCTGAGGACCATACTCGGTTAAGAGATGCCTGTATTGAGTTGGATAAGAAAGGTGTGAAGTTTATGCTTTCAAACTCCGACGCGCCGCTGGTGTTGGAGTTATATCGAGATTTTAATCTTGAGACCGTTCAATCCTCCCGCTCGATTAACTCTAAGGCCACGCTACGCGGGCCGGTTAAAGAGGTGATTGTTAGGAATTATTAGCTAGTGAGTTTGGAAGGGTAAAGCCTAGGGTAAATTTGGGAGGGTTCAGGTGGTGCACCTAAAACCTTCCCGGGAACCTGGCTTGACGCCAAGTACCCTAGTTCAGACCTTCGTCCGAACTTCCTGCTCCTTCTTCTTGGCGTCGGCCGCGAGCCGCTCCTTGGTCCGACGCTCCTCGGGGAGGATGCGGCGAAGGGCGCTTGCGACGACCGAAGCGCTCCTCCAGACGGTCCCCATCAGGGCAGCCATCGCAGAGGTCACGAGCGCGAAGACAAGCAAGGGCCACTCCTGCGTGAGTGCCATGCCCGTCGCCTGGACGGCGAAGACCCCGCAGTTGATGAAGAAGAGGCCGCGCGCGAACCGCTCCGCGGGGCCCCACTTCTCGAGGACGAACTTGGCCCGGCGGCCAAGCGTCTCGGCCTGCACCTCGGGTTTCGTCCCCTCGATGTCTCCGATGCGGAGTTCTCGAGCGGCCGCCTGCATGTGCTGGCGGAGCATCCCGCCCAGCACCATGGCCGTCGGGAAGATCTGCAGGACGGCGAAGATCGCCACCCAGCCGCTCTCCGGCCTTTGGCGAACGGACTCGAGACCGATCACCGCGAGAACCGCGAGGGCGGAGACGGCCGCGGCGAAGTACATCGCCGTGGCGTTACTCGCCGCAATGTCGGCGCGGACGAGGAATCCCCCGTCCACTTCGACTCGCGCGCGAGCGATCGCGCCCGCACGGGCACGGGCCAACTCCTCAGGGGACGGCTCCCCCGCAACTTTGATCTCAATCATACTGCACCCCTTTCTTGGGGGTTTGAGAAAAGGAAGGAAAAGAAAAAGAAAAATCCCAAGACCAAGCAGTGCCAGTAAAACCCTTTGGTTTAACCTTGTTGTGCACCACCTAGCCTCTCGCGAGCGGGGCTTTTATGAAACCCGTCTCACAAGCGGCTAGTGATGAAATTCTACCCAGATTAAATTTTCAGATTTCAAGACTAACAGAAGGTTGTGCAAAAGCCGGCCTAAACGGTGATTTTTACTGGACTTGAGTGTCCTAAGGGAGCACGAGGAGAGCTCTGTGAGCTGGACATTTAACCCCGAATCGTATTAAAAGACTGTCCTTTTAGGGACATACGGGTGAATTAGCGGAGAATAGGTCCGATGCGCGCAAAAGATGTGAGAAAAGGTAACGTCATTATTTATAACGACATCCCGCACCGGGTGATGGAGTTCCATCACCGCACCCCGGGTAACCTGCGGGCGTTTGTGCAGATGAAACTCAGGAACATCTTAAACGGCTCACAGACCGAGACCCGTTTCCAGTCCGACGCCGATCTACAGTTTGCCGAGATTGAAACATATAAAGCTAGCTTTTTATACGCGGATGATTCTGGCTTTCATTTTATGAACACCCAGAACTACGAACAAGTAGCGCTGACTGAGGAGCTTGTCGCGGATCAAAAGTATTATTTATTTGAAGGCATCGAAGTTGAAATCAGCCTCTACGAAGACCGGCCGATTGGAATTTTACTTCCAAAGACCGTTAACCTTGTCGTGGAGGATTGCCCTCCAGAGATGAAGGGCTCAACCGCCAGTAACTCTCCTAAGCCTGCAAAGACAACCACCGGGTTGTCGATTAACGTGCCGCCGTTTATTAAAATTGGCGAGAAGATAATCGTTGATACAACCGAGGGGACCTATCTCGGCCGCGCCGACTAGTTCTCGATTGGGTACGCCAGAGCCGGGCTAATTTCGTGGAAAGTTGCGCATATTTTGACTCTTTCCGCTGTCGCTCTTGCTCGCTGCTGGAGTTCCCTGAAAGTGAGCGCGCCTCCCGAAAAGACGAACTCCTCACCGCAATCTTCTCAGAGTTCGTCTCTCAGGGAGCCGAGCTGCTTCCGCCATTTCGTGTAACCACTCCTTTCCCATCACGCTCGCGGGCCAAACTCTCCGTTACCGGCACCGTAGAGAATCCAATAATTGGTCTCGTTGACCGTGAATATCAAGGAATTGAGCTATTAAACTGCCCGCTGCATTTTCCTGAAATCAATGCAGTAATAAACTACCTTCCGGAGATAATTCGCCGGTATCGACTGGAGCCCTACGATATCTCGGCTCGCACCGGTGAGTTAAAAGGAATCATGGTGCGGACCAACGCCAAGCGCACCGAACTTGCACTTCGGTTTGTCGTCCGCTCTCACGACTCCCTCCCGAGCTTAAGAGAAGCGGCCCAAGTTCTCAAAACCGAATTCCCCGCACTCCGCGTAATAAGCGCCAATATTCAACCCCAACCCGCCGCGATTCCTGAAGGCCCTGAGGAGGTGGTGTTGACCGAAGAATCGCTGATTTGGGAGCATTACGGTGAGGTCTCTCTCGCACTCGCACCACAGTCCTTTAGTCAGGTGACACACGAAACCGCTGAAGCGCTCTATCTATTTCTCAAAGACCGGGCTCGTGCCTCCTGTGCTAGAAGCTTTCTGGATCTCTTCTGCGGAGTCGGTGGAATATCGCTCCAGCTTGCAGAGTTTGTCGAATGGGGAATCGGTATTGAGGTAAGCGAACCCTCCATATCTGC
This sequence comes from uncultured Bdellovibrionales bacterium, assembly GCA_964393905.1. Classification (GTDB taxonomy): domain Bacteria; phylum Bdellovibrionota_C; class UBA2361; order SZUA-149; family CAYMWO01; genus CAYMWO01. Next base: position 5,289 of record CAYMWO010000054.1, read on the forward strand.
GGCGCAGCTAGCTGCCGAGAGAGGAGGGTTTTCGAATGTTAAATTTGTCGCAGCTGATGTCGAGAGCTCTCTTAGGAGCTATGCGGGGGAGAGCCCGGAACTTATCATTGTTAATCCACCGCGACGCGGACTCTCCCCTGAGATCATTGCTCGAATAAAGCTAATGAATCCGGCGACGATACTCTATTCGAGCTGCAACCCTGAAACTCTGGTGCGAGACTTAAGGCAGCTCGCCCCCGAGTTCCAGGTCAAAAGCTTCAAGCCCTTTGACATGTTCCCCCTTACAGACCATTGGGAAGTTGTCGCAGAGCTTACTCGCTAATTAGTTAACCGATTTATTTCTTCGCCGGCGCGCCGTCACAGAAAGCTACGCAGACAGTCTCCGACCGAACATTTCCGCCGCATGACTGATAGCAAGAGCGATACTGTGTCTCGCAGCGCTCGTGGTCACTACTGCTGCAATAGTCTCGATAACATTTCTTCTCACCATACTTATCTACGCAGCGGTCGTACTCTCTCTCGGCTCGACTCTCGCAAAGCTCGGCGCTCTGGTCCTGAAGCTGCTGGCACTGCAGCTTGGAGTTATCGCACTGGAAGACGCACGCTCTTCCGGTCGAGTCCTCGGGAGGAAGAAAGGTGTATTGTGTATCGTAGACCGGGCCACATGCGGATAATGTCACGCAGAAAAGAAGTGCCCCTATTAACTTAACGAAACGTACTTTTGTAAAAGTCTTAACTTGCATACCTAAATACCCTCCTAAATAGAGTCCCAAAGCCCCTCTATTAATAGAATAATTCCAGGCAGTTGTAACCAAGCGAGTTATTTGGCGCAATATTTTCCTAAGGAAGCATCGTATTATTTTGCATAAGCTGTTACTATATCAACGCATTTGCCGTTAGGCCTTAACCGGCATAGGAGCATATGTTGTTTGAGTGTGGTGGCTGATGGACCTCGGAGAACAGAGCTCAAGTGCCGGACGCGGTGCTAGCTGTGATTCTTGTTTGATTAACTAGTAGTATCTCTTTTGATTGGGACTTGATTATTGTGAATATTTATATCGGAAATTTGGCATACGAAGTGACAGAGCAGGACTTACGAGATGTTTTCTCAGAGTTCGGAGAGGTCACATCAGCGAAGATAATTAACGACATGCATTCTGGAAAATCCAAAGGTTTTGGGTTTGTCGAGATGGCATCTCGTGAAGGGGCAGAGCAAGCGATTGCAGCTCTTAATGGAAAGGACCTTAAGGGTCGTGATGTAGTTGTGAACGAAGCTCGTCCAAAGCCAGAGCGTAGTGGCGGCGGCGGTGGCGGTGGTGGAAGAGGTGGCGAGCGTCGCGGTGGCGGCGGATTCGGCGGCGGTGGTGGTGGCGGACGCGGTGGATACCGCTAAAGCATAAAAAGGCCCGGGGGAAACCCTGGGCCTTTTTTATTTGTGAGCGAATTTTCAGCTTACTGGGAGTTAAGAAATTTCCGGATACAGTTCATGGTTGTGTCGCTAATATGGTGCTCAACCCCCTCGACATCAATTTCGGCGACATCATTTGGCACCCCCAAACTTCGAAAGAACTCCAGTAGTAGCTCGTGCCTCTCTTTGGCATAAGCAGCGGTTTTTTTGCCTTTAGTCGTTAGCACGACAGGTTGATGCGGAGCGGTTTTTAAATATCCCTGCTCTTGAAGTCGACGCATAGTTCTAAGGGCCGTGACGTGGGATACGCCGAGTTCTCCGGCAATTTCGCAAGTTCTGGCCTCACCAGAGCGTTCGATTAAATCGGCGATAAGCTCAGTATAGTCCTCTGCCGACTCGGTGGCATGATGATCTCTTGTGGCTTGAAATGAGATCGCCCTTAATTTCTTTATACTTGGCATTACTCGAATTAGCTTATCTGGCTATTGATCCCGTTGGCGCCGAATCATCAATACGGGTATTTCTGCTTTATGGCGTAGCTCAGTTGCAACGCTTCCCAGAATAATGTCTGCAATAAAGCGGTGACCATGGGTCGCCATTGCGATAAGGTCACAACCTTCACTTTCTGCGAGTGCTAAAATCTGCGAAGCGGGATTTCCCTGAAGTAAAAAGCTACTAACTTTCAATCCAGCGCTCGTCAGCTCCGCTTGGACAGTTTCGAGATATTCCTTATCCTTTTTCATCTCCTCAGAGTCTTGAAGATTCAACTTGTTTTGATTTCTGGCGACAAAACCATCCGCAACATGCACGACTACTAACTCAGCTTTGCAAAATTGAGCTAGCTCCTTAATGTGAGCTAAAATCGCGTTGTCTGTCGCTGAATGATCAAGCGGAACTAGAATTCTCTTATACACGTAATCTCTCTACCTCCGCAGGTTTCTGGTCGATAACATTAGAAGATGGTCTGATAAAGTAGAAATATATTGAGCGCGATGATAACAGCACTAATAATCCAAGCAAGAGCGACAAGCCAGCGAGGTGAGACAAACTCCCCCATTTTCCTTTTATCAGAGGTAAAAAGCACCAATGGGACGACGGCGAAGCTCAATTGAAATGAAAGTATTACCTGGCTTAGAACAAGAAGCTCGCCTACCCCGTGCTCACCATAAAGAGCTGCCACAATCACAGCCGGAACTATTGCCAAAAGTCTAGTGACGAGGCGCCTTATCCAGGGACGAAGCCTAAGATCCAGGAATCCTTCCATTACAATCTGACCAGCCATCGTTCCTGTTAGCGTGGAATTTTGCCCAGAAGCTAAAAGTGCCAGTGCGAATACTACGCTAGCCCAGGGGTCCCCTAATACGGGGGAGAGCAAATGAAAGGCATCGTTAATGTCTGCTACATCACTATGAGGTCCGCCATGAAAGGCTGCTGCCGCAAGGATTAGAATTGAGGCATTGATGAGGAACGCAAAAAGTAACGAGACGGTTGAGTCGATAGTCGCAAACTTTATCGCCATTTTGCGCCCGGGTGAGTCGCACTTAAAGGCTCGCGTCTGCACAATGCTGGAGTGTAAATAGAGGTTATGCGGCATGACAGTCGCACCGAGGATGCCAATAGCGATATAGAGCATCTCCCAATTGGTAAAAATAGCGGTCGTTGGGACAAAGCCGCTCATTATCGGCCCGATTGGTGGCTGGGAGATGAAAAGCTCATACCCGAAACATCCGCCGATAGTTAAAATTAGCATCACTACTATCGCTTCAATCGTGCGGAAGCCTTTGTTCTGCAGATATAGAATCAGCATTACATCAAGGGCGGTGATGATTATGCCCCATACCAGCGGGATGCCAAAAAGCAGATTTAACGCGATTGCGGAACCAATGACTTCAGCTAAATCGCACGCTGTAATTGCTATCTCACAGATGACCCAGAGAAAAAGCGCAACAGGTCGACTGTAATGATCGCGACAAGCCTGCGCTAGGTCTCGACCTGTTACCACGCCCAGTTTGAGGGCGAGATGCTGTAGGAGAATCGCGAAGCAGTTGGAGATTAGAATTACCGATAGCAGCGAGTATCCAAACTTGGCTCCCCCTGCGAGATCCGTCGCCCAGTTACCTGGGTCCATATAGCCAACGGCCACCATCAGTCCCGGACCGGAAAAAGCAAAAAGCTTGCGCCAAAAACTGGCTCCATGAGGGACGGCAATAGATGAATGGACTTCGCTTAGAGAGCGGGTAGTAACCTCGCGTCGCCAGGCCCCTGGAGTTGGGCCTGCTTCGCTATCATTTAGCAAAACCCCGATTGGTTTTTCGGTGTCGGTCATTTTCGTAGCGCAGCTGATTTATGAGTCATAAGTTAGTTGAGGGCGAATGTAGCATAAGCTACATTCGCCCTCAACTAACTTTTTCTACCGCCAATCATTTACCGCCCGGTACGGGCCGAGCGATATATTGGCATTAGAATTATGCCCCTTAATCTCGCTATGCAATTTGTTTGGAGGAGTGGGTGGGTTTAATGTTAAATACCTTCTGTTCTAAGTCATCGGTTATGGTCTCGTTTGATGGGAAATTCCGTACTTAGAGAATTTTTTCATTTGATTTCATTTGATAGGGGATATTTAGCGTGCGCCTCCGAAACCTCTCCTTTGTCGTTGCTCTATTACTAAGTCTGCTAAGTCAGGTTGAGATGGCCTCAGCCGGGATTGATATCTCGGGAGAAAGCCCCCTCTACACTGAATACAACACATATATTAAGGCGCAGAATTTTCTCGAGCTCGTCTCTGTTGGTTCAGCACAGGTTAATGCCAAGGTCAGTATATATAAAATTGATGGGACATTTCAGAAGGCTGTTCGAGTCTATATCGACCCACTTACTCAGACAGATTTAGATATAAATACGCTTGTAGGTAAGACCAACACTTATGGCCTAATTAAAATTGAGTTTAACAATTCAAACCCCAATGCCAGACTCCAAGGGCGGATGAGTGTGTATCGGCTAAACGACAACGATTCTTCCTCTTATTCTTTTGCATACGCCTTACCTCTACGCCAACCACTGACAGGCACGACTTTTGAAACATCTAACTCATTTGATCCTCAAGGTCGTGGATATGTAGTGCCAAACTGGGTGTCTGTCACAAACCTAGCTGCGACCACGGAACAGTTCACACACAATCTATACGACCAGGCGGGGAATTTAGTGACTTCCACCACTTTTACCTTGCCCCCAAATGCGCGCAGAGATCTCTCCGGTGGTCATGAGTCCGGCGAAGCCGTGTTTATAAATGAAATTGTGCCGACTGATAGCTCCGCTGAGTATCTTTCAAGCCTGATTCGCTATTCCTCTAACACCCTCCCAGGAGGGACTTTTAGAGGCTATACCTTTGCCATGCCAGTATTTGCCCGTGCAGGGACTGCTGCCGAACAGTTCCTCCCTATTTCAAATCGGGTCGGGGATTGTTACACGCAGACTAACTGGGTTGAGGTAGCAAACGTCAGCTCCTCGGTATCTACAGTGCTTTTAAGTTTTCGCGATAAGAACGGCTTGTTGTTTTCCACAACAAGTGTCCCGTTACAACCATTGTCGCAATATCATTTTAATGCCGGGTCGCTTTTGGCGAACCGCGGATCGGATTTAGGGCTCGTTGCTGTATCAGCGGATATCGCAAACTCCATCGTAGCCGAAAGTGTTGTTTACTACCACGACTGCAGCGCGAACAGTTTACAGACCGGATACAACATTCAGGGGGACACGGCCCCCGAGGTGCCGCTTGTTGGATCCTTTAATCGCTTTTTAGGAATGGAAAATGAGCTGACTATTGTTGGAACGACCGGAGTAAGTCGTAGCATCAATCTGCTGCTGAGATCTGGTGGTGATGATATTCACGAATCTACGAGAACGGTGTCCAACTTTTCCTCGCTCTTACTTAATCTAAATGATGAGGAGTTTTCAACTTCGACCGATACGATCGGAGTTATTTCGTTGGATTCAAGTCGCAACCAGTCATTCCTGGCTTATAACCTCAGGGTTAGAAAGAGCGGGACCGACGGCAAGGTAGTAGATTTTGTAATTCCAACCGATCTGCAGTAGCCATAAAAGGAATGTGAATCTTTTAGGTGGTTTTTAACGACGCCTTTATCACCTCTGGTATTTTCCTCGTCTCAATTGGGCTCTTCGCCTTTACATCGCTGCGCCCGGACTTAGTTTCGTTACTCACACTCATCGCACTAGGCTTTAGCGGTGTGCTAACTCCGGAGGAGGTCTTTTCCGGCTTTAGCCGTTCGGCTGTCATAACCATCATGGCGGTTTTTATTTTGGCTGATGGCCTGCGCCGCACCGGCGTGACTGATACTTTAAGCCAGATTTTACAGCGCGCCGCTGGGGCGAGTGAAAAACGGTTGATTGCCCTGGTGATGTGGTCGGGAGCGTTTCTTTCGCTCTTTATGAACAATGTTGCGGCAGCTTCGGTGCTGTTGCCCGCTGTAGCAGGTGCCGCAAAGCGCTCTGATGTAAGTCCCTCCAGACTGTTGATGCCGCTGGCCTTCGCTACAATTCTGGGAGGTATGGCTACGCTATTTACCACAGCTAACATCCTCGTTAGTGGTCTGTTGGAGGATGCTGGAATTCCAGGTTTTGGTGTGTTGGATTTTTTACCCGTAGGGGTTCCAATTGTCTTCAGTGGTGTGCTGTATCTGGTTTTTATCGGTCGGCGCTTTCTTCCTAAAACCTCCGCCTCTGAGCGTATCGGAGAGGTAGCGATGGCGGACAAAGAAAAGGTGAAAAAGGGGACAATTGAATCTGACCTTGTTGGAGTTTATGGACTGGGCGAGACGCTTTTTCGAGTGCGGCTTCCGCACGGTTCTAAACTCTTAGGCAACACCTTATCTCAAAGTCGATTACGCGAAGACTATCATGTTAGCGTTTTAGGCGTTGAGCGTCATGGAGAAATGCTGCTCTCTCCAAGCCTTAATTTCTGTTTTAGCCAGGGAGATATTCTTGTCCTTAAGGGAAACTTGGAAAACTTCCGTGCCCGAGATGTGGCGCCGCTGCTTGAGATTTTACCTCCCCGGGAATGGAGGGAGAGTGATTTAGAATCAAATTCGGTAGTGGTAGTAGAAATTGTTCTCTCACCGCGCTCTAAACTTATCGGGCAAACTGTTCTAGAGGCCCACTTCCGCGAACGCTTTGGGATGAATGTAATCGCAATCTGGCATGCCGGAGAGTCTAAACGGACAGGGCTTAAGGAGGTCGTCCTACAGTTTGGCGATGCGCTTTTGTTACAAGGCCCGAGAGAAAAGCTCGCTATTTTACAAGCCGACGGGGATTTTATTCTGTTATCTGACGACGAGGAGAGTGTGGTCTCAGAGCGCAGTCGTAGTCGCGCCGGGTTAGCAATCGGAATTGTTCTGTTATCTGTTGCAGTCTCGGCACTCGGGATTTTACCCGTCGGCGAGGTAATGTTGGCAGGAATGATTGCCATGGTACTGACCGGTATCTTAACAATGGATCAAGCGTATGATGCGATTGATTGGCGAAGCGTGTTTCTCGTTGCCGGCATGCTTCCCTTAGGGATTGCACTCACAAAGACCGGTGTGGCGGCGGAGCTAGCAGCCACAGTGATTCAACTTGTTGGGGGTTACGGACCTTGGGCTTTGATGTTTGGACTTTTCTTTGTCACGGTACTCTTAACGCAAACAATGAGCGGCGGAGCCGCAGCGGCGGCAATGGCTCCGATTGCAATTCAGACGGCACACAATGCCGGACTTGATCCCCGGGCTATGGCAATGGGGGTAACGCTAGGTGCTTCCATTGCCTTTATGTCTCCTCTTGGACACCCGGTTCATAGCCTGGTGTTAGGAGCCGGCGGTTATACCTTTCGGGATTATTTTAAGGTTGGGTTTCCGCTCACCATAATAATAACGGGGGTCATTTTTGCGATGATGCCGCTTTTCTGGCCCCTGAACTAGGTTTAAACAATCACCGAGAAAACTACCAAGGAAAGCTATGCCCACACATATTAAAACCCCCACTGTCATAAAAGCCGCTGGTAATAAACCAAAGATTATCCAGGAGCTAATCGGACGGGTTAATTCGCAATCAACAGATCTTTCAATTGCTCATATGCGTAGCCCCAGTGGTTGGGAGGAGCCAGGTCAGCGGCCGGAGTTTGATGAATATACCTATGTCCTAAAGGGTATGGTCCGCGTTAACTTTGAGGGCGGGGTAATGGAGGTGCGAGAGGGAGAAACTGTGATAGCGCGTCGGGGTGAGTGGGTCCAATACAGTACCCCAGAAGGCAACGGAGCAGAATATATTGCGGTTTGTCTTCCGGCGTTTTCGCCGGATACGGTCCATCGGGATAGTTAACGGGAGTTTATTTATGAATCAGGATGTATCAAGCAAGTTCAGAATAATTATTTGCTTATTAATTTTTGCCACACTTATTGGGCTCGCCTGCAAGCGACCAGAACCGAAGACCAAGGACAACGCTTTGGAGCGTTATATAAATGAACCTAAGGAAAAAGCCGAGGCAGTGAAGGAGCGCATTGAAGCCGGGCAAAGCCAGGTGGATGACGCTCTCAAAGAGTTAGATGATGCGCCGAGCGAAGATCTGGACGAGGAATAACGGTCAGCTTCTCAGACAAACGGAGGGAGGATGTTACTAGTTGATACCAAGCTCGGTTCTAGCGGGCATCGGGGCTTGGGACTTTTTGCTAAACAACGTATTCCTAAGGGGACAAAGATTTGGACTTTTCACCCAGGTTTCGATCAAGAGTTTGATCCTGCTCAGGTGGAATCCCTTCCCGAGGCAGCGCGAAGGCTTGTCTATCGTTACTGCTATATTAACGAGGACACCGGCAAAATCGTGCTCTGTGCCGATGATGCGCGCTTTATGAATCACTCGGATGATCCTAATGCCACTAGTCTGGTTGAAGGAGACGAGGAGGGGAGTACGGTCGCGGTTAGGGATATCGAACCAGGTGAAGAGATTACAGTGGATTATTACGAATATGACGCTGATGCTGAGCGTAAGCTCCAAACCCCGCCTTAGTTACCGCGTGTCAGAGCGAAGGTTCAGGTTCAAACTGTTTCTGCAATTTCTGTCATTAATAATTGCCATTAATTCGACAGTCGCTCAGCCATTAGAGGGTCAGGGTCACTGCCCTGAAGGTTTTCGGGTGCTGCACGACAAAGTTAATGAGGTTGATACCTGCCAGTTAATCCATAACGAGCCGCACTCAGATGATGGATTTAAATGTCCACAGGGGTATAAATTTCAACTCGCAGGCTCCGGGGCCAGTCGCGTGAGGTGCAAGCGAATGTTAAAATTCGGCCCAGCAAAATGCCCGACGACGGACGGTGGGGTTAGCTACCTCGTAGCGAAGAACCGAGATCGCTGCCTTCTTAAAGACAAGTCAGAGGTTGATCCGGTTTGTGCGGAAGGTTCCCTTTGGGTAGACGATGAAGGGGAGCACGACGGGTGCCGTAAGTTAGAGATCATTCCGCCAACAGTTCCTGCTACTGCGCAGTTTGAGTGATGGATTGAGCAAATTTCGCGTTCAATCTCAGACCATCAGGGTCGGCATCAGAATCCGTCGGAATCCACGGTTTTAGACACTCTCGGTCTTTCACGCAGGGATCGGTTAGAGTTTTTAGGAATTCCACCAAGTCGTTAACCTGCCCTTCAGTAAGACTCTGATCGTAAATAGTATCCCCCTGCATTTTGCGAAGTGCCTTAAGCTGCGCTAGCGCCTCCAGGGTGTTTGCCTGAACATAATTTGTTTCAACTTTCTGTTTGAGATTCTCGGGTAAGTAATTTCGAATTGCCTCCTCTGGGTTAAGATGGTGTTTCACAATCTCCTTTAATGTTTCGTAGGCTCCGGCATGCCCATATGGGGCCGTGACTTCAACGTTCAATAGCGACGGTGTTCTAAAGGCAAACAGGTCGATTGGATTATTAGACTCACGGAACCGGCCAAAGTCTTTATTTCCTAACGGGCCGTCCCCCTTGCCCGCCCCAACTTGCGGCGTTGCGAGCACATGAAAGCCCTCGTCCGTGAAATGGTCCCCGCTATGGCAACGGATGCAGTCAGCTCCAGACTCTTCTTTGCGCGTAAGAAACAGAATAGCGCCGCGCTTAGCGGAACGTGAGATTGCTGCAACATCACCGTTGACATAACGTCTCCAGCTGTTGTTCACGAATTGTTGGCTTCTTTGGTAAGCGGCTAAGGCTTTTGCTACGTTCTCGTAGCTCATCAGCATGTCCTTTTTAATGGTGCTAGGATTTTCTTTACTCTCAAATACCGAGCGAAATTCCCTTTCCCAATCGTTCTTTTGAAGCTCCTCCGCTGCGGCCCCTGCCCCCTGAAGCCTAGCCGCTAAATGCAGCCGCACAGCCTGATTATTATTATATTCTTCAAAAGTCGGTCCGCGCATCTCATCGATTGAAGCCACAGGGAATCGCGCCTGCGCCGCTAACAAATCTAACCCCGCCGACCGATCGATACGAAAGAAGTCGCTATCAGGAGTTCTTAATCCAAGAGTATGGTCCTTGTTATCTCTGTTCGTGGCTTCCAAACGCTCTACCCGCCCGTCATGGAAGACAACTTTCTTGTATAAACTGGCATTAAAGGTTGTCGCGGCGTTACGTCCAACATTTGGAAATAATGCAGGATGACTGCGTCCCGGGCCGAGAAGATCCGGGTCTAACGACTGAACGCCGACAGAGACCGAAAGACCATCCCCACCTCCAAGAAACGGATGATGACAACTCGCGCACGCGGTATCCTTTTCCCCGCTGAGTGCCTTGGTGAAAAACAGTTTCTTTCCGAGCTGTGCTAGAGGAGAACTGATATCTACCCGTTCACTGTCCTGCTCGGGTCCGTTCTCGGGAGCTCCAGTCAGGGAGAGTTTATCGATGCGGGCTCGCAGTTTAGAGTCCAATCCCGGGCTAAGCGCCGCCCATCCAGACCAGGCTGAGAACGTAAGTAAGAGAGCTACTATGAGCCACTTCCTATACCTTTGCTCCATATAAGTCGTAGGCCGTATCTCGGATGAAAAATTTAAGTTTCATTAATTCCAGATGTTTAGA
>CAYMWO010000055.1:0-15226 GCA_964393905.1 uncultured Bdellovibrionales bacterium
CGCTTTTGTCTTTTTAATCGGGCAGAAATTAGCGCTTAACTTCAGCGGGGCCGACTCTTCGACCTGATGTTTGAGGGTAGTGGAGCCCATCTTAAAGGTTCCCAACCGCTCTAGTTTCTGTTGCGGCGGCAATCGGTGCAAGTTTCCCCTCTTGAATCTGATACTGCAGCGAGCAGCGTGGGCACTTAATCGAATAGCCGCTAGTAGGAAGCTTCTCCCCACACTCACACATCCAGCCGATGCGTCTTGCCGGGACACCAACCATCAGCGCGTAATCCGGCACATTCTGCGTGACCACCGCTCCCGCCCCGATAAAGGCGTGCCGACCAATAGTATTGCCACAAACGATTGTCGCGTTAGCGCCAATCGAGGCCCCTTCTTTCACTAAAGTCTTTAAATAGAAGTCAGCACCACGTTGCGGATACTTCGAGCGCGGGTCGAAGACATTTGTGAAAACCATCGACGGCCCACAAAATACGTAATCTTCTAGCTCCACACCTTCGTAAACCGCGACGTTATTTTGAATCTTAACGAAGTTTCCAATCTTAACGTTATTGGCGATGTTCACATTCTGTCCAATTGAGCACTTCTTGCCAATTACTGCATGCGGCTGAATATGGCTAAAGTGCCAGACCTTAGTCCCTTCGCCGATTGTGACGTTGTCATCGACATAGCTTGAAGGGTGTACGTAGAAGTTGGCCTCGGCTTTAGCTTCGATTTTCTTCGCTGCGACCTTTGACTCCGGCTTCTCTGTGTTTGAAAGCAGGCTTGCCGTGGCTTGCTCTAAAATCTGCAAGACTTCGATACCGTTTTGTCCGTTAGCAATCTCTGCGGGATTCTCTAGATGCTCGATAAAGTATTGAAGCTCGGCCGTGAGCGCCTGTGTTTTCTCGTATGGGATGATCTCCGTCGGGCCGTCCCGCTTAATCGGCTCGCCTGCGACCCAGTCGATGCCCTTTTCGTAAAAAAGTAATCCCTGGTCGGCAGCGGAGTCCTCGAAGGAGAGCATGCCCTTGGAGCCGATTACTACAAGACGGTGCTCCTTAAAGGGATGTAACCAGCTGACAAAGATGTGTCCGACAATGTTATTTGGATAACGCAGCACGGTCATCGTCGTATCGTGAATGTGGGTCTGAAGATAAGCCCCGCCACGAGAGATGGTATCAAGTGGCAACTCGCCAATCAGATATTGAAAAATCGAGATATCGTGCGGAGCAAAGCTCCAAAGGATGTTCTCCTCTGTGCGGACTGTGCCGAGGTTTAATCGGTTACTGTAGATGTATTCGAGCTTGCCAATCTTACCGCTCTGGACAAGCTCCTTGATGGCCCGAATCGCTGGATGGAACAGCAGAACGTGACCCACCATCAGCGTGGTTTTGTTTTTTAGAGCGAGCGCGTTTAGCTTTGTTGCGTGCTCTGTGTTTAGCGCCAGTGGCTTCTCCACTAGCACTGGCTTTCTGGCTGAAAGAATTACCTCGGCAATTTCAAAATGTGTTTCCGCTGGAGTTGCCACAGTGAAGCCATCAAAGCCGGCCTTAAGCGCCTCTTCGATGTTCGAAAAGAACCGTGCCTTAGGGTAGGTGCCTTTAAGTGCCGAGATGCGGCTCTCATCAGCTTCCACCACTCCGCCCAGCGCCCCGAGCGCGTGGAGGGTCTTGATGTGGTTACTACCCCAACGCCCAGCGCCAACTACACAGATATTCTTAGCCATAAAACTGCCCTATCTTTTCTATTACGTAATCTTTCATCGGGTCGGTAAGTTCAGGGTAAATCGGAAGAGCGACTGTATGCGATGCCGCAAACTCGCTATTCGGGAAGTCTCCCTTTTTGTAACCGAGATATTGGAAGCACTCCTGTTCGTGGAACGGAACCGGGTAGTATATTTCAGTGCCGATATCGTTCTTGGTGAGAAACTCCCGTAGCTCGTCGCGACGCTCATTAACAGTAACCACATATTGGTTGTAGATGTGATACTCGCGGTTATAGAGGAGCACCGGATTTTTAACACCGCTGACCTTTAGATTCTTATCGTAGTAGGCGGCGTTTTTCTGTCGCGCTGCGTGCCAATTTTCGAGATGCGGGAATTTAACCAATAACGCCGCCGCCTGAATTGTATCGATGCGGAAGTTCCCGCCGATAAGTGAGTGATAGTATTTCGGCTTTGAGCCGTGGCTTCTAAGTTTTACAAGCTTCTCGTGTAGCGCGGCATCGTTCGTCGTAACAAGACCGGCGTCTCCCAAGCAGCCCAAGTTCTTGCTCGGGAAAAACGAGTAACAGCCCATTAAGCCCATGCTGCCTGCGCGCTTAACCCCTTTGCTTGTAGGATAACGCGAGCCGATCGACTGCGCCGCATCTTCAATGACCGGCACATTATACTTATTGGCAATCGCCATTATCGGATCCATGTCGGCGCACTGGCCATAGAGATGGACAGGGATAATAGCCTTTACCCGCTTAGGATCGACGTTTGATTTCTTAAACCAGTCTTCTAGCGCCGTGGGTGAGATATTAAAGGAATCCGGGTCGATATCGACAAACGCCGGTGTTGCTCCCAGGCGAGCCACAACTCCAGCGGTCGCAAAAAAAGAGTAGGGTGAGGTAAGAACGACATCTCCAGCTTTCACATCAAGCGCCATGAGCGCAATCAGTAACGCGTCAGTACCGGAGGAGACCCCAAGGCCAAACTCGCACTCGCTATATTGTGCAATGACCCGCTCAAGCTCCGTCACGGCAGGGCCCATAATAAACTGCGCCGAGTCCATCACCTGCTCGACTGCTTTCTTTAATTCAGGACCGAGCGCAACTGCCTGTGCTTTGAGATCTAAAAGAGGAACTTTCACCTAAATTCTCCCGTTATTTTCATTCAATAATCTGCAGCTAGCGACCCGGCAACCGCCCTGGAGATATAGCCTGTAATCGCCTAGGAAATCAACTTTTTTACTTACCAATCTCTGATACCGAAACCAAGGGTTTTAAGGTATCTCAATCAGCATGTTAGCTCTACTTACGCTCGATAATTTATTGGCCCTCGGCACGCTCTCAGCGCTTGAGATAGTGCTCGGAATCGATAACGTGGTTTTTATCGCCATATTAGTTGGCAGACTCGAAAAGTCCCAACAGCCCGGAGCTCGCAGACTAGGGTTGGCGCTAGCAATGGTCATGCGCATCGCGCTCCTGTTAGCCATCAGTTCGATAATGATGCTAACCGAGCCTTTGTTTGAGATTACAATGTTGGGAAAAGGTTTCTCCGGCCGCGACATAATTCTCCTCGTTGGCGGACTATTCCTGGTTGCAAAGGCGACATACGAGATTCATCACAATGTCGAAGGCGACAAGCATGAGGACCGGCCGACTATGAAAAAGGCGAGATTTGCCTCGATAATCTTTCAAATTGTGCTGCTCGATATTGTCTTTTCCTTAGATTCTGTCATTACGGCGGTGGGTATGGCGCAGTCGGTCGAGGTTATGATTATCGCAATTGTGCTGGCAGTTTTGGTGATGATGATCTTCGCTGGGAAGATTAGTGCCTTTATTGAAAGGCACCCAACGTTAAAAATCCTTGCTCTCTCGTTTCTTTTGCTAATCGGTATGGTCTTAATCGCCGATGGTCTCGGTAAGCATATCGAGAAGGGGTATATCTATTTTGCGATGTGCTTCTCGCTTATGGTTGAAACTCTGAATATCCGCTCAAGCGCGAAAAGGGCTTCATTCCGCGAATCTTGAGCGATAATTGCAACTATTTCTCCGAAACAACTTGAAATCATAAGTAATTTTTTGGGCTCTCCTTAGTCGATTCCAAATAGGGAGCGTGGTAGACTCCTACCGCGGGTGAGCGTCCTAAGTTCAATTTGCCGGAGACCCTTCTATTATGACTACTACAAATTCTTCATCAGGTTCTTCCACGAGTTCTTCGACGGGGACAAGGCAGTCCACATCAAAATCAAGTCCAACCAAATCCGGTTCCGGGACTCGCAAGAAGGCGGTTATCGAAAATGGCGAGACTGGGGTGGGGGCTTTTTTAGAAGGTGGAGAGAAGCCAAAGCCTGAGGCCGTTCAGATGCGGGCGTGGGAAATCTGGCGTGAGGAGGGCTGCCCGGAGGGGCGGCAGCTTGAGCATTGGCTAAGAGCAGAAAAAGAGCTCGGACTTAAGCACTAACCGCTTTGCCTAACCCTTACTCGGCTTGTTGTCTTTAAGTTTTTTCTTGGTAGTGGGCTTTTTCGTAGGCAGAGCTAGTTTCGTCAACTCATCCAACTTCGCCTTGCTTTCATCGTCCAAATGAAGCCCACCGCTACCTGAGTTTTCTATCTCAAGATTTTGCTTGTAGATCTTAAGGGCTGCCTGGGCCTCAGCCGTGCCGGGGAACTCCCTGATGCACTGCTCCAGATACAGCTCTCTAAACCCATCAAACACTGAAATCGGAAGATGAGAGTAGGCTAAAGCTAGAAGGTAAGTTGGCCTTTGTCGCTCTGCAGAGGTGCGATCTCCTTCAAGGTAGCCGTGTAAGAGAGTTGTTGCTCTAAGGGTTTGAACCAGTTTCTGCTCGTCGCTCTCGATTGAGCTATTGTCCTTAACCTCATCTAGTAGCCGGCTAGCGTCCTGCACGGCATTTTTTGAACCAGGCTCTTTTGCTAGCTTTTTCAGCTCTTCCGACCAGTGCCTAAGGGTATCTAAATCGGTCACTGACAGTTCACCTGTCTTCATTAGATTATCCAGGGACTTGGCTGAAGAGGAAAATCTGTCTTTTACGCGGACTTCAATTACCAACCAAAGCTTAAGCGCCCTCATCGCAAGCGCCGAACCCGACGGTGTCCCAGAGATGGAGTGAGCCAGGGCCAGTAAGCTGCTACTAGCCTTATCAAACTGACGGGTGGCGAATAAAAACTCTCCAGCTGCAATTTTGTCGTCGAAACTTTCATCGGGCGAAGTCGGAAGCTCTCCGAGAAAGTCGGCCTTTACCTCGTGTCGAGAATGGCAAGCCAGGCAGTTTGAGGTAAGCCCACGCAGCCTCCAGTTTGCATAATCCTTATTCCCCGATGCGAAGCGGTCGCGGATATCCTTAAGCATCTCTTGATTGGTCTGGAGCGCTATTTTGAATCCGGGCTCGGCTAGGAGTGCGGGAGAAACTTTTTCGATGCGGTGAAAGTCGGATGCTAACCGATCGAGTAGCGCTAGCAACTTATCATGCGCCTCGGGCTTCTTAAATCTGGAAGGTGCCCAGACATAACGATAAAGTTCGGCGCTTGTTTGATAGGCATCCAACATCTCTATTTTAATCGATGTTGGTTGTGGATGGGCTATGCATCCGAGACCAAGAGCGGCCAGAGTTATCGCCAGGAAGATCTTTTGTGTTTTCATTAAAACTTATCCAGAAGCCTCAACGCCCGAAGCTTAATCAATGGGGTAATTACTAGCTGCATTACATCGCCAGTCTTTGCTAGAGCTGGGAGCTTAGATCAAAGCAGAGGCGCTGGCCAGTGCCGAGCGGGGAGTTCTAAACACTATATTGGGCGAATTTTAACGGTTTTTGCCTGAGCTTGGCTTATTCTTGTGGAGTTCGGCCAATGTCCCGCTTAAGGTGCTCAGCAGATAAGGCTTACTTACCACTCCGCGAAATCCGTAGGCGATATAGTTTGCCACCACTGGATCATCTGAATATCCGCTAGAGACTATCGCGCACGCTTCAGGGTCAATTTCTAATAATTTCTGCACAGCTTCTTTTCCACCCATCCCGCCCGGGATGGTGAGATCCATAATCACGGCTTGGAACGGATGTCCACTGGCCTTAGCCGCTTGGTATATTCTAAGCGCATCGGCGCCGTCTTCTGAGAGGGTGACATCATATCCGAGAGTCTCCAACATATCCCCTGCTGTTTCTCGGACCAGCTCCTCGTCATCCATGATGAGAATTCTACCTGAACCAAGTATTGGCATCGTGTCGCCCTCCTTAACCCTCTCAACTTCCTGCTCGCATGCAGGAAGGATTATGGTAAATGATGTGCCTAGCCCTAGAGTGGAAGAAACGGCGACATGCCCTTGATGGCGTCGAATAATTGAATAGGTAGTTGAGAGACCAAGACCTGTGCCGTTAGGTTTTGTGGTAAAGTATGGATCAAAGACCCGGGTTAAGTCCTGGGGTTTGATCCCGGTACCGTGGTCAATTATTGTTATTTGCGCATACTTGCCTGGCTCAAGCGTCCCCATTAGACCACTTTTTGAGCCGTTATCGAGTAACAGATTGCGACACCGAATTTCAAGTTTCCCCCCATTCGGCATAGCCTGCACTGCATTAATCAGCAGGTTATGAAAGACCTGCCCAATTTGCACGCTATCAACAAATACCGGCCATAGGTCATTGGGGATATCCAGGCAGGCCCGACAGTTCGTCCCGCGCAGAACTAGCCCCGAGCTTTCCCTAATTAATTCAGAGATAGCAACTGCCCGTCGAATAGGCTCTCCTCCCTTAGCAAATGTCAGAAGTTGCCTGGTTAGGTCTCGCGCCTTAAGTGTGGCCCTCTCGGCCTCAAGTAACCGTGGAAATATTCCTGGGGTCCCGGTCAGTTCCCATTTCGCTAATGAGAGATTGCCTAAGATTCCAGTCAGTAGATTGTTAAAGTCATGGGCTATTCCACCAGCGAGGAGTCCGATGGATTCGAGTTTGCTGGCTCTTAAAATCTCAGCCTCTAGTTTTTTAGTCTCTCTCAAATCCTCAATTTCGCCGACGAACCTCTTTGGTGCACCTGAGGCATCGCGAATCACAGCGACCCGCACGATAGCTTCAATCGACTGCCCATTCTTATGGAGATACCGCTTCTCTATCCGGTAGCTCTCCATCTTGCCCTCAATCAGCGCCTCTTGAAGCTGGATTGTTTTCTCAAGGTCATCTGGGTGAGTGATCTGTCGCGTGGTCATCTGTAGCAGCTCTTCTGCGGTGTAACCAACTAGGGCGCAGAGAGCGTGATTAACTGTCAGCAGACGCCCTTCCAGATCCGAAGTTCCAATGCCCACCGGAGCGTTCTCGAGAGTGGCACGTAATAAGGCCTCACTCTCTTGTAAACGAGTTTCGCTCTCCTGGAGTTTTATAAGAAGCTTTTGTTCAGGGTCGGTTGATTGCAATGATGCGAGAAAGCCACTCCGGCCGCTATGACCGGAATCGTATTGAGCGGACGAGCCTCCACTCGCCTTTCCACCCAACGGAGAAACCTTTGACGGTTTAAGTTCCAATGTGCCCTGTCTGGTTAGATGAACAACCCGAGTAGGACTACCAGCGCCGGAGCAAGTATTTATTAATGATTCCTTGTCGAAGCCGGTGCTAAATCAGGGGTGCCACCACCCTCATTAGCCAGCACCTATTCTTCCTGACGGATTACTCTCAAACAAGTAGCAGCGCTTGAGAGTTTTGCGGTTTTCGCGTTTAAGTTAACTGAGATAAAAAAACATTGTACGTACTGCCCATACTTAATTGTCGACACCCGGGCTAGACTAGCTTTAAACGCAGGAAACAAGAATTAAACCGCCATGATGCTATCAAACGCCGATATCCGCCTCGCGCTTTCCTCAGGCTCACTAAAAATCGAACCCTTTCTTGAGAAATCCATTCGCCCCTCGGGGATTACGCTCCACTTAGGTGAAAACCTATTAAAGCCCCTTCCGGGAAAGACAGTCGATGTGAAAAACCATGTCGCCCCAGACTACCGCGAAATTAAAATTACGCTCGATGCCCCCTATACACTGCAACCAAACGAGTTCGTTCTGGCGCACACATTTGAGATAGTAACTGTCGGTTCTAATCTCGGCTTTTTAATTGAAGGCCGGAGCACGCTAGCGCGCGTGGGGCTCACAATCGTGCAAACCGCGATGATAGTTTACCCGGGGCACCGTAACCGCGCCGTGACCCTTGAGCTTGCAAACCACGGCCCAAACCCGATTCTGCTCTACCCCAAGATGAAAATCGCCCGCGCAGCAATCTTCGAGCTTAAGACCCCAAGCGATGAAGCGTATGACGATGATGGAAAATATCGCGAGCAAGAACTAGTAGGCCGGCCGGTATTTAAGAACGAGTTTATGGAGTAGTCGCCCAAAGGTTAACGGGCCCCACACCGTGACCGAGTTTTGGATTGGTCCTTATGGCTTCGGTGACGAAAGACTTAGCGCCCTCCACTGCCTCTTTTAGTCCTACACCTTTTGCCAGTCCTGCGGTGATAGCCGCCGAAAGGACACATCCTGTGCCGTGAGTGTTTAGAGTCTCCTGCCGCGGAGTGTCGAAGAAGGAATGAGATTTAGCGCTAAAGAGTAGATCCAATGCGCTGCCTTCAAGATGCCCGCCCTTTATTAAAATATTTTTAGCGCCGAGCGCGAGTAGCTTTTCCCCGGCTTTTAGCATCTCCTCCTGGTTTCGAATCTTCATGCCCGCTAACAGCTCTGCCTCGGGAATGTTTGGAGTGATAAGAAAGGCCTGCGGCAGCAGCTCTTGTATAAGAGTTTCAACGGCGTCAGGTTTTAGCAGCGAAAGCCCATGCTTAGAAACCATCACCGGATCAACTACGAGTGGGGCATCAAAACCCCGGACCGCTTCTGCGACCGTGCGAATGATTTCGGCGCTTCCCAGGGCTCCGGTTTTGATGGCATTAGGGGGAATATCCGAGTTTACAGCCTGTATCTGCTCCATTACCAAACCAGTACCCAGGAGCTCCACTCGGCTTACGGTCTTTGTGTTTTGCACTGTCACCAGTGTGATCGCGCTCATGCCGTAAACACCGAACTGGTGAAATGTCTTAAGGTCAGCCTGAATGCCAGCGCCACCTGAAGGGTCTGAGCCGGCGATGGTAAGAGCGGTTGGAGTCATGGGTGTATTAAGTGCTATAACTTTTGTCAGCCAGCTTTTTATCAAGAATCATTGTTATTACGCAAACAGAGGCCCGCACTTGAGCACAGACTACGCAAACCCTGAAGTTATCGAAGAGATCCTTAATAACACCCAAACCATCGCCATGGTCGGAGTCTCTGATAAGCAGGAGCGCCCAAGTTTTGGAGTCGCCGAGTATCTGAGGGACTTCTACGAAATCATTCCAGTAAACCCCAATCTAAAAGAGCTGTTCGGAGTTAAGAGCTATTCCACGATTAGCGATGTGCCGCAGGATCTGCGGATTGATTTAATCAATGTCTTTAGAAAGAGCGAAGAGCTTCCGCTGATAGTGCAAGAGGCGATTAGCCGCGGGGTGCCGTATATCTGGAGCCAGTTAGGAATTGTAAACGAAGAGGCCTTCGAACTTGCCCGCCGAGCGGGGATTAAGATGGTGATGGATAGGTGTTTGTTGATTGAGCATCGGAAGGGGGAGTAGGGGGGTGAACAACTTTTAAGGGAGTTTTTCAAGCTTACAGAAATCAGTAAATGGCAAGACGTGAATATTTTTATCAGAGAATTTAGCTTTGCCGAAATGCACCTGATAGAATACTGGAATATCTGTCTTGTCTCGAAAATAGTAGAGATGCTTCGAGATGTTTTTTTCTCCTGTTTTGCACTCTACTGCAAAAATCGGCTTATTGTTTTTTAGAACAACGAAGTCGATTTCTCTTCCATCGACGTCTTTTATGTATCGCAACTCCATTTTATGACCGGCTGTGTCCTCCAGGAAATGACAATATTTCAGCAGGTGAGAAGCCACAAAATTCTCAACTTTAGCGCCCACGTTCTCTAGCTCAGACCAATCCCAAAGGAAAAGCTTCGCGGTTTTCTTAACAGCTCGGACTTTGCTTGGCCCATATGGGTAAATTCTAAAGCAGTAATAAACCTGCTCTAAAATTTTAATCCACGAGCTTACAGTATTTGGCGAGACTTCTAGATCCTCCTGAATGCTTTTAATGGACAAGGGAGCCCCGACTTTGCTGGGCAGGAGGTCTACCAATAATTCAATGTTTGCGACATCTTTCACTATGCTCAAATCGGAAACATCTTGGTAAACTACTCGACTCAATCTTTCGCGATGCCATCTTCCTAGAAATGCGGCATTCTTCTTTGTGAACGGCTCGGGGAATCCGCCATATTTCAGTAAATTTTCTAAGGTATCCTTTCCACTGACTTCGCCTAAAGTTAGTGGATGTAGTCGGTAATAAAAAAACCTTCCAAACAGCGAATCCCCACCTTTTCTAAAATGGTCTAGCCGCGCCGAGCCGGTAACAACGATTTTCAACTTACTTCCGTACTTATCGAACAGCCCTTTCAATAGCATTCGCCAGCGCGGATATTTATGAATTTCATCGAGGACTATCGTTTTTAAAGCGGGATCGAATTTATGTGCCTTGATTATTTTTCTGTCCTCCAGATCGTCCCACGAAAAGTATTGCTCATCTTTGCTGATGAACGTTCTTGCTAGAGTGGTTTTCCCCACTTGGCGGGGGCCGCCGACAAGCACAATTTTGTCCTGTAAGTCTTTATCTATAAACTGGCGGAGCTGGCGAGTAATATTCATATGACTGAATATTACTCACGAGTAAAATTCAGTCAAGTGAATATTACTCGTGGAGCGGTAAGTGTCGAGATTTTCAACTAATGTGGGACCTTTTCGCCGAACTTTTTCGCCAGTAGCATCGAGCTGGAGTAATTCCGCACTTCGCAATCTCAGTGGCGATGGGCCGCGGTGGGGGTGTCTAATTTTTCCTGTTGTCCCGGCCGACCATCATTCGCCTGCGGCCCCCGCAAATTGTTGACGTCCTTTGCTCCGCAAAGGACGGTCCCAATTCTGCACCCCGCCCCGCTCCCGTCCGTGACAACAGGAAAAATTAGACACCCCCACCCCGGCTGGGCGTTCTGCAGTTTCGGGGTGCTCGGGGCGCTGATTTTTAAGGAATCACATTCTTTTCCAATTAAGGCATCGAGCTAACTAGTTGAAAGTATTTGGACTTTATCCGCCGGCAGGGTGGGAGGGGTGGAGTTTGGAAAAGAATGTGATCCTTTTTCAGGAATTGGGGGGCAACTAAGGTGGAACCTTTTGGCCAGACGGGGGATTCGAGTTTAACCTATAAGAAATACAGCACTTTTCCCGGGAATAGGTGTGAAATGGGGGTGGGGGGTGTGATATGATGTCAGCGGTCCCGGTAGTGGATTTTATCGGTATGCATCCTTAAGAATAGTTGCATAAGGATAAGGATCATTTGGGATTGTTGGCAGTTTTGGCTGTGTGGCTATCTTCGAGATGGCAGGCCGGGTGTTTTGCTGTGGCTCGGTGCGTTTTTGTTCTGTGAGATTTTTTACAAAATTATTTTTGGGTAGATGAGTTTCCTGCAGTCTTCTTAGACTGCATGTCACACATTGCAAACTTAAGGTTTTGCTTTGGGTCGACTTGCGCAAAGTTCCAACCATTCGGCCCCCTTGCGGGGGCCTTCGGAGCCCGGTCAAAAGCCGGGTAAGAAAACTCATGCGTAACTTCTCCCGATTCTCTCTGGGCCTCGTGGTCCTCCTCACGCTCGCCGCGTGCGGCGGCGGTGGGTCGGATGGCGGGTCGAACCCGCCGCCGCCCCCGCCGCCCCCGCCGGCGCTCGCCCCGTTCTTCGCGCCCACCGGGATCCCGCCGGGCGGGACGACGTCGTTTCCTCTCTCGGTCGGTGAGACGACCGAGGGGCGCGTGGTCGCCGGCGGGTTCGCGGATTACCCGGACGACGGGACTCCGCTGAACATGAGGCCGATCTGCGCCGAGTTCGGCGCTGACGGCACGGCGGCGGGTCTCGCGACCCTCACCGACGGGGCGGGTTCCCAGGAGGGGATCTGTTTCACGGTGAGCCCTGCGGGGAACTTCCTCGCAGGGACGGTGCGCACGCCGAACGCCAACCCGCTCACGACCGACGCGGAAGCCGTCACGTGGGCCACCGACGGGACTCCGTCCCTCGAAGGGTCCGCCGACACGAACGGCGGTTTCTCTGCCGCTCACCGCGGTTCCAACCATGCGGGTGACCGCGTGGGATCCGATGGAGGGGCCTCGGCCATCCTCCGCCGATCTGGATCGTCAGGGTATGATGTGCTTCCGTGGCCGGCCGACGGTGATGGCGGCGTTACGGCCTTCGACGTCTCCGACGGTCTCATCGTCGTCGGCGCGGGTAGCCGGCTGTACTCGTCGCACGCGACGGTATGGCTCACCCCGCAGACCGTGGCATGGCTTCCGGAGCCGGTCGATGCGGCCGGGTCGATCGCCTTCAGTATCTCCGACAACGGCGCCTTCATCGGCGGCGTGTGGTCGGACTTCGAGGGCGCGAACAACGCGTGTCGCTGGGTGTGGAACCCGGCGACCGAGGAGTACGACTTCGAACCCCTCGGGGTCAACGGAGCGGTGATGTTCGTCAGCAATGGCGGCGTCTGCTTCGGCGGGGCGTACGTGTTCGGGGAGTTCTCCCGCTCCGAGGCGGGGTCCGACTCCGCCTGGATTTGGGACTCAGTGAACGGAGCCACGCCGCTCCGCGAGGTTCTCTCGGGCCTCGGCTTCGACCTCAGCCACTTCACCTCGATCGACATCGTGAACGGCGGTGTCGATGCCGGAGATCACCTCGTGATCACCGGCGACGGCGTGAACAGCGGCGGCGCCCGCGAGGGCTTCGTCGCGAGGATTCCTAACAACCCGTAGCGCCCTGACCGGTGCTCCGAGTGGTGGGAACTGGACGGGACGGGAGCTCGCCGAAAGGCAGCTCCCGTCCCCGTCTTCCTCTAAATAGGGTTTATTGAAATGTTTTTCCTGCAATGTGACATGCAGCCTTTGAAGGGCAGTTTTTTCATGTCGAGTTAATTATTGCGGGCCGAAGTCGGGGCACGCTGGTTCTTCTTTGCATTTACCCGTTGTAAGATTTACCGTAACCCCAGGGCACTTGTTCCTTGTCGCTGCTATCGGCCAATCCGGCACACACCCCGTCGTAGTCGTAGTCGAACTAGTAGTCGTACTACTAGTAGAACTAGTCGAACTAGTAGTCGTAGTTGTCGTCACCACCACATCCGTCGGATTAAACTCATCCACCACATCCGGCGTAGCTGCAATCTCTTGCCTCTCTCCAACCGCTTTCCCCGTTAGTGTTGCTGTCCTCATAAACGGAAAATACAACTCAATATCCGCGCTCACCTCCACATACAGATAATGTCTCTTCATCAAAATCTTCGGATTCGCACTCGGCGGATGCCCCGCGGAGTCTGGGGCTAAGGTCGGGTGATTCACATAAGTATTAAGCGCCACAATCTTGGCACGCTCGCCGGGTCTTAAGACCGCGCAGTCGTCTTTGTGTGCGGGAGCTCCGCCTGCACCGTTTGCGGCGTAGTCGGTGATCTCGTATTCCCGGAGTTTGTAAGAGCTCGCCGTCTCCGAAGGACTAAAAAGCGTGCTCGTTAGGAAACTCGTCGCCACATTACAGACCCGTCGTCTTGCTTGCACAAAAGACTCATATTCCGGATGCGCCGGCTCAAGCCCTGTGATGTCTAAGTCTAAGTTCGGCGTGCTCACCGCCTTCTGCAATCCTCGCTGGGCGGCGAGGCTTAAAAGTGACTGCGCCGCGAGGTAGCGGGCGAGGTTGATAAAGCCCAGAATCAAAAAAAACAAGAACGGGGCAATCAGGGCGTATTCCAAAATGCCGGCGCCACGCTCGTCGGCGCGAGGTCTTAAGAGAGAGATAAATCTAGGCCGGCTTGAGAACAGAAAGCACCCTGCAGATAAGGGATAAGGAAATAACTATCGAAACCCGGTCTATGATGTCCTTAAAAAGATGCGGGAACAAGGGGATAATTAGCGTTCTAAACAATAGTCATAGACATAGGGTTTACCCGAGTCCTAGAACGTCCGGGCTTATTGGGTTTTCATAAACATGGGGTGGTCTATTGGAACAGGGAGAACGCCAAGAATTCGTCGGGGGTCGAGAGCAGAAGCACGAACAAGGCGCCGTGCTGATACTGCTCGCTGGGCAGAAAAGGTTCGACATCAATTCAAAATTTCCGGCGGAGCACGAGGCGGTAGCATTTTGAAATACGCGCTGGTCATCCAGCTGAAATTCTCTCTTATTCTAGGTTTTATCGATCTCGCCCGATTCTTCGCAGCACGGTCCTACAGCACAGTCCTGCGGAAAATTTATAGCGGACGAAGAATCTCCGGTACTTATGAAGTTCATGATCGCGGTAGAAACTTCGGCGCCAATATTTTTTTGGGCTTCTTCGGTACTTCCTCCGAGGTGCGGGGTGAGAAACACATTTTCTAAACCGGCTAGCTCACAAAAGAATTTTTCACTATTTGTTTTTGGTTCATTCGGGAAAACATCAATCGCGGCTCCCGCAAGATGCTTCGCCTCGATGGCGTGCCGCAGGGCTACGAAATCAATTAGATTTCCGCGACTCAGATTAAGCAAGTAGCTACCGGTGCGCATTTTCGAGATCTCCTCAGAGGTAAGTAGGGTCTCCCCGTTCTCCAGCGCTGGAATATGTAAAGTGACAAAGTCTGCTGCACGCAGAACCAGTTCCATAGAGTTTGCGGGGACTGCCCGACCCAAGGGCTGTCTCTTAATGGGATCGAAGTAAATAACCCGCATTCCGATCCCTTCCGCCAATAGACCTACCCGTTGCCCAATCTGACCATAACCAATTATCCCGACTGTCTTATTATAGATTTCGCAACAACCATTTGCTGACTTCTCCCAAATTCCTTTATGAAGTTTATTATTCCGGTCCGCCGCCTTTCTTGAAAGCATAATCATTGCCCCAAGAGTGAGCTCTGCGACGCTCCGAGTGGTTCCATAGGGAGCATTAAAAACCGGTATTCCTTTGGATCTTGCTGAGTCGAGGGCAATATGATTAGTGCCTACACCGAAAGTACCAATCGCGAGTAAGTGCTCCGCCGCCTCGATATGCTTTGCATTCACTCGAGTCTTCGATCTAATTCCCAATATGTGGATATCCTTAATCTCATTAAAAAGATCTGTTTCGTCCAGAGCACTTGGGATTTGAGATACGGAATATCCGCCACTCTCCAATTTCTGTACGGCGATTGGATGAATTTTTTCGAGAAGCAGCACTCGAAGTTTGCCATTTGAGTAATTGTGCTGTTCGGACATCTAGTGGTTCCTCACGTTTAAAAATAAGTACTTTGACATTGTAACAATTTTCAGACAGGGTCTCCGTTACCCTCCCCTAATTATTTCACGTATTATAGTTCCAATATGTTATTCATTCCTCGGACTAAACCAACGTGGTTTAAAACTTTTTTCGCGGCAATC
>CAYMWO010000056.1:0-15166 GCA_964393905.1 uncultured Bdellovibrionales bacterium
GAGGTGACAATTCCGATATCTGAAGCCTCCGATACAGCCCGAGCCATCATCGGTCTCTTCCCCTTATCGCGCTCTCCTCCACAACCGAATACCGTAATTAGCCTCCCCTTTGTGAGTTCTCTAAGCGAGGCTTGCGCTCTTGTTAGTGCATCCGGCGTATGAGCGTAATCAATAAAAATCCCAGGCTTGGTGTCGGCTACTAGCTCGAGCCTTCCAGGGACTACTGGAATCTCAGCTAGGGTAGGTAGAATATCCGAAAGTTCTATGCGCTTGCCGCTGACGGTAAGTGTTGGAGTTAAAGCCGAAAGAGTTAAAAGAGCAGCGCAGATATTCGTGACGTTGTAGTCACCGATTAACCTCGTAAGAAAGGCTATCTCTTCCATCTTGCCTTGATGCTTAAGAGCCACCTCAATCCTTGTATGAAACAGATCTCCGCTATGCCTACGCACATAACAATCCGCGGCAGGATTCATTCGGCTATAACTAAACACCTCGCTAAGCCCTCTTTTTGCAATTAGCCTTTGGTACAGTTTCTCACCAAAGATGTCATCGATGTTAATGATTGCAACTTTTCGTTTTCGGGAACTCGCTTCAAGGTCGCGGGTAAAGAGCTGCTCCTTTGCTAAACCATAACTCTCAATAGTTCCGTAGTAATCGAGATGGTCTCGGGTGAGGTTGGTGAATACCACTGCGTCCCAAGGGACTCCAGTTGTTCGGTGCTGCGACAATGCATGTGAGGAAACTTCCAACACCGCCGCGGTAACACCTTTGCTAATTGCCTGTTGCTGGAAGGAGTAAGTCTCAAGCGCATCTGGTGTGGTATGATCTGACGGAAATAACTCGTCTGAACCCCGAGAGATGATACGCTTACCCAATGTGCCAAAGTGCGATGTTGGAAGACCAAGTCGCCGAAGAGCCTCCGCAATGATCCAAGTAGTAGAAGTCTTACCATTGGTTCCAGTTACACCGATGTTGAGTGTCTGATTGAAAGGCTTACCATAAAAAGCGTTGGCGATATGTGCTAACGCCTCCCGAGCATCGGCAATCTCAACCTGCGGTAGATCTGAGCCAATGGCTCTATTGATTGATTCCTCTCTTATTATAGCAGCTGCCCCGCGGGCTATAGCTTCCTCGATAAATTTTGAGCCGTCACTCTTGGTGCCTTTGACCGACACGAATAATGAGTTTGGTTCGACCTTACGAGAGTCCGTTGTGATAGCTAAGATTAGCGGGTCGACCGCGAGGTCGGATTGAATAAATGGGATTTCAGCTAACCTTAACAGCTGACTTAAACTGACACCCGACACGACACCTCATGGGTGGAAAATCTTATTAGCTCTTTGCCTTACCAGAGCCAGCAAGCACACTGGCATGCTCAACCCGCTGACCCTCGTTCGTGAGAAGGTGCGAAAGCACTCTCTCCATCGAATGCTTAAATACCGGCGCTGCGAGGACCCCGCCCCAACGCGGGAAAACCCCTGGCTCATCCACAGCTACTAACATTACCAGCCGCCGGTCAACCCCGATGGCGTTCGCGTCTACAAACCCGATAAAAGAGGCCAATATGCGCTGAGTGTCATAACCCCGACCGTTTAAGCTCGCCTTTTGAGCTGTTCCAGTCTTCCCTGAAACTCTTACCCCCGAAATCCTAGCCTGTTTTCCTGTGCCGTGTTCGCTCTCTGTAACTCCAGCCAAAATCTCCGCCACCTTGTCCGCGACAGCGCGGCTAATTACCGGCTTAGCAGCCTCCTTCCCCTCGTCCTTTACAATTCTTGGCTTCACAAGAAAGCCACCATTTGCAAGTGCCGCATAAGCCTGAACGATTTGTAGCGCCGTCACGGCTACCCCTTGACCATATGAGTGGGTAGCGACATCGATATCTTTCCAGTCGGAAGTCGGGCGCAAAATTCCTCTTGCCTCTCCGGGAAGCTCGATATTTGTCGTTGCTCCAAAACCGAAATCGCTTAGGGCGCGCCGCAGTCGATCACGTCCGAGCCGGACTCCGACCTTTGCCATACAAATATTAGATGAGCGCACTAAAGCCTCAGAAAAAGGGACAACTCCTACCGGATGAACATCGCGCACAATCTTTTTACCGAAAACATACTGTCCGCTCTCACAGTTCATCGTCTCGTTAGGACTTACCACTTTATTTTCAAGCGCTGCGGCGGCAACTAGCGGCTTCATTGTTGAGCCCGGTTCAAAACTGTCCTGAATCAAAACGTTTCGTAGGTCTTCCGGAGAGACATTTTCAAATTTATTAGGATCGAATCTCGGAACTTGAGCCATACCCAAAATATCGCCCGAATCCGCATCCATTACCATTCCGTAAACACGTTTTGCGCTGGCAGTCTTTGCTGCTTTTGAAAATTCCTCCTCCAGAATACTCTGCACGAAACTGTCAATTGTAAGGGAGACATCTCCCCCCTCTTTTCTAAACAGGTAATCTGGAGAACTCGCCTCAGCCGATTCCGGAGAAAGAGCGTCTTTTGTTGCATTAACAATCGAAAAAAGACCCTGCATAAAAGGCGCCGATTGCGTGTTTTCTCCGGCTATCGAGGCTGTAACCAATCTCCCTAGAGCATCTCTCCTGACAGGAAAATTTAAACTCTTTGCCGAGAGCTCCAGATTAAACCTCCGCTCAATTCCGGCCTGCCCCTCTCCATCTCGGCTTACGCGCCCCAAAATAGGAGCGGCGAGGGTCCCTTGAGGATAATAACGACGAAATTCCTTAATCGCTGATACCCCCGGCAACGTGACCTGCTCCAGCCTTTTGCCAACCTCTTTATCCAGCCCACGCTCTAACCAAAAAAAACTTCGGTTACTCTCAATTCTTTTTTGTAGCTCCTGGGGCGCAATGCCCAACTCCCCGGCCAGCACTTTAGATGTCTTTTCAATATCCTTAATTAATCGTGGATGTATCCCTACGGAAACAGCCTCAACGCTCGTAGCGAGCGTTCTACCTGTCGCATCAAAAACGTCGCCGCGCGCGCCTTGAATTTGAATTGAAGTTTGATGTTGTTTAGCGGCTAGCTCCTGCCACTTGGTAAATTCGACATTTTGTAGAGAATAAAGTCGAGTGGTTATAATCAATGCTAAGAGTATCAACCCCAGGCTTTGGCAACCGAGTCGAGCGCGAAGAGCCTCCGGTTCCTGAAGTGGGTCAAAATCAACAGCACTAAACCAGTTCTTGATTCCAGCAATAAGCCCGCCGTTTAGCACCGATCCTGGACTTAACCTTTTTGAAACCGCTCCTCGGGTATTCCTTGATGATATTGCGCATGCACTAAAGCGACGCTCCTGTCGGACCACACTCTGTCCTTGTAGAAATTTATTGGTGGCTGAGCAACGTAAGCCCATAAACTGAATAGGCTTAGCAACCTTAGTCTGCGCATAACGATTTCTGTAACGAAAATTCACCGGAAACCTCCTGTCACTTGCGAATCATCAACCTGAACCACCATGCGGCGAATTCTCTGTGGAACCAAACTCTCCATCTGCAGCTCTTTTTTAGCCCGCTCAGTTAAAACCACAGGGCGAGTAAGATAGGCGTAATCAAGACGGAGTTGACGTAGACGGATATCGTTTTCCAACGCGGTCTCCCGCAATTTCTCTAAGGAATAACCCTTTTCGATTATTGCAATCCGAACCCAGAGTTGTGATGCAAGTGCAATAAAGAGCAAGACGGCTGGAATAATCTGCCGATGCTTCAACGAGCGCACTCGAGCAAGACTTCGTGGGATGACGACTTGATTTCCGAGTGAGCTAATGTGTGCGGCTGCTGTGGACATCTTAGCGAGTTACCCCCTTTAACTTTTCAAAGGGGGCTTTTTCAAAAACCCGAAGTCGGGCACTGCGAGCACGAGGATTATCAGTCACCTCCTCCTCCGTCGCTGTGATGGCGTGCTTGGTAAGCAATTTACCTGGTGCCTTCGGAATCTCTAATGTCGGAACCCCCCGAGGCAACATCTCCGCTCTTGAACCACCTCGCATCCAATTAGTAACGAACCTGTCCTCCAATGAATGAAAACTAATCATCAACAAGCGACCACCTGGAGCCAGATGCTCCATAACCTGAGCAAGGAACGATTTGATAGCGTCGAATTCCTTATTGACCGCAATCCTAAGCGCCTGAAACGGCACTGTCGCTGGATGCGCAGCTCCTCGCCCAGATAATTTTGACCCCGATGAGCTTTTTTTATATCGACGAAATCCAAGAACTCGCTCACAAACGGCGCTAAACTGCGAAGTGCTCTCCAGCGGACGGCTATTAACTACCTCTTTAGCTAATAGTGCGGCATCTTGTCTTAGCCCACCTTCTGAGAAAATGCGCCTCAACTCAGCAAATGAGGAATTATTCAAGATATCAGCGGCAGTAACCGACTCCGAGCGGTCCATTCGCATATCTAGCGGACCGTCTTTCATAAAAGAAAAACCACGATCGGCTCTATCGAGCTGATTGCTGGAAATGCCTAAATCAACAAGAATTCGCTGAAACGCTTCGCGCGGAAAACTCCCTTCCTCAGTTCCGGATTCAGAAGCCCCCTGCTCCTTCAAACCAACTACTGCAGCATTGGACCCCCGAATCCCTAACTCAGAAAGAGTAGCTTTCAGTAAACACCGATCGAGATCTGCAAAGTTACCATGAATAAGTTGGAACCTTCCGCGATACGGAGCCAACTTCTCAGCAGCTAATTTCAAACCCTCTGCATCCCTATCTAGGCCAACTAGATAAACCCCTTTATTGCGTTCAAGTACCGCCTGGCTATGGCCCGCCCCACCGACGGTACAGTCCAAAACAAGCTGCCTAGCGCCGCAAGCCTCACTCTCGTCCAAATCCATAAACGAGAGCACCTCGTCAAGAAGAACCGGTTTATGTGCGTTTACCAAATCCAAACGAGCACCTAATTCTTATCGACATCAACAAACAAACGTGGGTTCTGCATCAACTCAGATTCGGCCTCTTGGAACACCAACTCCCAAACTCGAGCATCCCAAATTCGGAAACCGCTTAAGGAAGCAGCGAAAACCACCTCCTTTTCTAGGCCTGCGTAGTGACGAAGGTGAAGTGGAATATTAATTCTTCCGCTCGAATCAATTGGGCATTCGATGGCACGAGCTAGATAAAAATTCTCCAGGCGAACTACCTGCGGATCGAAACGACTTTTCTCTGAGAGCTTTTGTTCGAACTCGGCCCAAGCTTTTAAAGAAAAACCTTCAAGACATCGCGCTCCGTCGCAGAGATAATTGGTAAGCACCACGCTCTGCTCGCCCTGCCCCTGAAGAAGTTCGCGAAAGGTGGCTGGAAAACTTATCCGCCCCTTCTCATCCAATACGTGCTTAAAACTACCCCGAAAACCAGAACGCAATGGCGCTATCCCACCAACGGAATTCCTGACGACCAAAGTCTCGTCAGTTAGCTCAATATTTTCATCATGATTCTGGTCTTTTGATGCCATATCGCCCCACTCCGTCCCACTAGCCGCCATAATAGGTGCAAAAACTGGTTAAAACAAGAAGAAAATCACAGGTTTAGCTCGTTTAAACTAAAAAAAGTTACAGGGCTTAGGTGGCACAATATACGGGGCCTCTTGAGAGACAGGAGCCCCATATGTTGGGTCTAACTAAAATCCTTCCAAACCTGCGCCTACCAAAGTATTTGGAAGTGCTCCGAAGTGGGATACGGCTACCGAGGCGACAAGATTCGTTACTTATCTTAATTTACCCCAAATTTAAGTTAATTTAGTGAAATTTTAATATAATATCTAATTGATTTAAACTAAATTAGGCGATACTTAGTTATCCATTGAATTTTTACTCTCTTTTTTAATTCGCCATCTGAAGTTAAACCAAAAAATCTGACAGGGCCCAGCCATGACCTCCGTACAAATAAAGAACTTTCTCGAAATTCCCTACGATGAGCTTGAGAGCTTAAATCTTCAGGCCAAGGAGCGGGTGCAGAATCGAACGTCCGACGATAATCTCAAAGAGTACTACTTAAAGTATCTCGCCGACGAGAAGCACCTAAAGGCCGTTACTGTAGGTTTTTCCGACCTTGAGGGCCGATTCCATATGTTGGATTACGATAAGAAGTTCCTTTTGAAGTCGTATGAAAACCTAACCTTCGATGGTTCCTCAATTCGAGGGTTTTCTGTTGTAAAGGAATCCGATCTCAGGCTGGACATAGATTGGGGCTCTTTCCGATGGTTGCCAAGTGACATCTTCGGGCCTGGAAAGGTTGTTGTCTTCGGTTTAATCAAAGACAAAGATGGCTCGACCTATTCCTCGGATATGAGAGGACGCCTAAAACAGCTTAGCGACACGCTCTTTAGTAAGCAGAAGATTATTGCCAATGTGGCTGTAGAGGTTGAGGGCTTTCTCTTTGAGGGAATAAATGCCGAGCAGAGATTTTCTTCTTGGGAGGGATTTAAGTTTGTCTCCTCCGGGGGATACTACCACTCACTTCCAAAGGAGCCGCTTAAGCTATTTATCGACAGCTTTGCCGAAGCCCAGCGAGCGCTTGGCTTTGAGAACGAAAAAGATCATCCAGAGGTGGCGCCTTCCCAGTTTGAGCTAAACTATAGCTATTGCGATGCCTTGCTCGCAGCAGATCAAATTCAGTTATATAAGCTCGTAGCTCGTCAGGTAGCAGCAAACATGGGAATGACAGCCTGCTTTCTGCCAAAGCCAGTAGCCAACATCAATGGCAGCGGTATGCACTGCAACATGTCGCTGATGAAAGATGGGAAGAACCTATTCTTCGATCGTAACGGCCAGGATGGGCTTTCTCCAATGGCCTGGGAGTTTGTCGACAGGCTGCTGAATAACGCCAATGATATCTGTCTCATAATGAACCCTAGTGTGAATGCCTATCGACGACTAGATCCGCACTTTGAGGCACCGAATCAGATAAAGTCTTCGGCAGTAGACAGGACTTCAATGGTTCGAATCCCACTCGGGAACGAAAAATCATCCCGGGTTGAGGTCCGAACGGTTGCACCAGATGTAAACCCGTATATGACAATCTACTCTTTATTTAAAACCGGACTGGAAGGGCCGATGATTGAAAGTCTCGATACTGAAACAAGACGAACTCGCACCCGATTCCTTCCAGACAACATTTATGACGCCATCCGGCATTTTAAGCAGAGCGAGTTCATTAAGGAGATTCTCGGAGAGGAAAATGCGACGAAATTTGTTGAACTGAAGCAGGCCTCCGCAGACCGTTGCCCAAAAGAGCTGGGCACGATGGTTAAGACTGAGGAGATTCTCTTCCATCACGAGGTGACAAACCAGATGATTTGGAAGCGTTTCTAAATTAACGAGACAAAATACTCCATTGGGGGCGGACAAATCGGATAATTCTTAATCAGGATTCGTCCGCCCCCAACCAAATTATCGCCCCCGATTTGCTCTTCAGGTCAGATACTTTAACCGCATTTTTCCCAATTTTTTCAGCTAATTAAGTTACTAAAGACCCGCTCTCAGATTTATTAATCAACTTACTAGAATACCTCTTCACAACCCTGTAAAATCGTGGCTCGGATGGGCCATTATTTTAATGCCCCAATAGGCATTGATTGAATTCTTTGGGCCTCTGCAGATTTATGTTGACTTTTGGATGTCCAAAACGGTATTTTCCCGGGCTCTCTTTCAGTAACAAGTCCCGGTTTTTCATAGTCGATTATAGGGCCACGATTGCGTCGTGAAGGGGTTCTTTCACCCCGCACTTAGGGTGAGGCATCTCGTTTTTAATAGATTTGAATTAGTAGTCTTAGGTTTTTTTAGTTTCCATAATTTAGGTTGTTTGTTTAGTGCACGCGCTATTGGCGAGAACGCATAAGATTTGCGTTTTGGCTTTCCGGCGCGAGGCGGAAAACAGTGATTTGTAATTTTGATTAATTATTAACTGAGAACAACCATAGGGTGGGCACGAATGAAGCTTTGGTCCAATAATAGCGTTCCTCGAAGTGCTAACAGCTTTAATCCCGAGCGTCGGCTTCTTGCCGCTGTCCTTCAGCGAGCAATCACCGATTTCGTAACTGGCGAGGGGGAGCTTCGTGATTCAGCGCGCGACTGGCTCTTTGGTCCAGAAGAACCCCATGACTCTTTTGGGTTCTCCTATATCTGTGAAGCATTGGACTTCCATAAGGAAGAATTAAGAAAGGCAATTCACCGACAACATGATGCGCAGGGTGTCACCCCGCTGAATGGGGATTCGGTAGCAGCTTAATATCTTGCTGATACGCCTAGTAAAAGCGGCCCGGCTTTATTGCCCGGGCCGTTTTTTTTTGCCCCCAACTCTCAATCCTCATTCAATTACCGGTCCTAAGCTAAGTAAACTTGGGATTGACCAAATCACTATTCCGGGGAGAAAATAAGGAAGCAGCTAACCCAAAAAGAGGTTTAGATCATGACCAACCAGGTTTCCGCTAAGGCATGGGAGAAGATCCTCTTGCTACTAGAGGACAAACTGCAGATGGGTCTTCTAGAGCAAACCCGCGCTGTAGTAGATGTCAATCTCGAAGGCGCTGAGCTTACGCTTTTCGTTGCATCCGATGAGAGCTTTGACTACTTCTCGTCAGAGGTAAATCAACAGCGTCTGATCATTATGTCCCGCCCAGTGATTTCTCTAGAGAGAATCCGAGTTAAGCGACGAGACGCTCATCCTATCTAAATCGTCTTCGGCAAATATTGGGCTAAAATGAAAAAAGCGGGGGGCCCATGCCCTCCCGCCCAAAAGGAGATGAAGTAGTAATTAAGAGATTTTTTGGCGATCTACTTTTTCAATTTACTTTCTGGGTTACTTTCTGGGGCGCCGAATCTTCTTCCAGGAGCTTTCTCCGAAATTTGCCCCATTGTTAAATCGTTTAACTCGAACAGCCCCAATGTATCTAGCTAACCCCAGCCTGAGATATTCGGGCTCGATTCCGAGGGACTGACATACATTGTCGAAACTAAAGACATACTGCGAATCTCTGGTTTCAACCCAGTCGCGTGCCCCCTCCGTGTCCTCGCCCTCGACTTGATCTATTTCGCGAATGCATTCGGCGATAAAAGCCTCTACTCCGTCTGCGAGAATTGCTGCCATGAGCTTTCTCTCGCCACCAATAATTCCGTCTTCCGATGAGAGAAAAAATTGACTCGGAAGCAGGACATCTGGCTCGAATATCGAGGAATAAGCATCCACTGCGTATGTGCTACTTACTGCTTGAGCTGCGTAATCGGCCATGTTTTTCGCTCCAACCCTGTTAAGTGTCTAAATTAGACCGGACCTGTGAAACTGTTATCCCAAAAACATCTGCTGCAATCCCTGCAATCACTTTCAACGAAAAACCTAAGAAAAACCGATTGCGATAACTACTGAATACGCTTTGGAAGTTAGCAGTACAGAGAATAAACTCCAGTAAAATCTAAAGAGCGAATGGTCATTCTAGAAAGAAATATTTTAAGGAAAGAGCTAGAAAACAGACTTAAATCGTATCTAAGTTCAGTCCTTCGGTAAGAGGAGGCCTCAATATACGGCGTTTTGCCTCTTCGGCTCTCAATCCGAGCTCCGGGTGAGTTGTCATCAGGCGGGTCAATTGATTTAAGTGGTCCGCTGTTTGAGTGATTAGTCTTGCCGCGTCCCCTTCCGCTACACCTGACAAAACTAGGATTGAACGAAAGGCCTGCCAGTTCTCGGCATGCATCCAGGTAACTACGGTCTCTGCGGCTGCTGGTAATACCTTTCGCGTGGGACTAACCCCAGGCATCTGACTCCTACCCACTGGTTCAATTATGCCGGTAATGCGCTCAACGTCTTCTTTGTTTAGAGGTGGATTCTTTGTCTCTAAATACTGCCTATGCTCGTCGCCGGCGATTGAGGAGACAATCGCGACAAGACGCTCGGCACTTAAGCCAGTAAGCACTCCGGATTCAATTAACTCAGCTAGTTCCAGAACGATACTCGTGCACAAGTTAGCTGCCCAATACCCCTTCTCCGAGAGATTAATGCCCTCCAGATACTTAAGCTTTCTCAACCCCGAAAGCGCCGAATCGACAAGGGCCAGCTGACGCCCTTGATATTCCTGGGCCTGACGATATGTCCGCCGGATTCGCTTTATTAACTTTTTTTCATCCTTTGTTCGCGGGATGTTAGGGAGAGGATTATCTTCATCCGCGGTATCGGCTCCACCACCTGTTTTAAGTGCCGATGCCAAAGCGGTTCTCAGTTCTGGGGACAAACCCTGCTCCAATTCGCGTGCCTCGGTCTCCAAAGCTTTCGAATGCTTTCTATCCGTAAACGCCGCAAGACTTCGATCGACTGTGTAGCGTAAATCATCAACATTCCGATAACGTAGCAGGTTCAAAACAGTACTTGGACCAGGGAAATAGGCCGAGACCAATGGCTCGGGAGGTTGTTTCGAAATTTTAAGTAGCGCCCGGGCATCACAAAAAGGGGCGGGGGCAGCAATACAAAAACCTACAGTGTCACGCCCTCTCCTTCCTGCGCGTCCAGACATCTGCTGAAACTCAGAAGCCGTCAGGTTCTGAAATCCCTCCGAGCCTCTCCGGGAGTGAGCGGTGATGACTACTGTACGCGCCGGAAAATCTACTCCTGCTGCAACTGTTCCAGTTGCGACAAGAACTCTTAAAAGGCCAGCTGCCATCAACTCCTCTAATAAAAGCCTCCACATCAAAAGCTGGCCGGCATGATGGGCTCCTATCGCTGTCATGAGTAGCCCGCTGTACTGTGGATGGGTGGAGATCAAATCCTCGTCCATCTCATAACGCAACATGATCTCTTTCACCGCCAATTGCAGCTCTCTCTGCTTATGTGGAGCTAAATGCAATCCACGATTCGTGGTTGCCCTTTGAGCATCGATATCGCACTGATTACGAGAGGTCCTAAAAAGGATTGCAGGCAGGAGGTCGTCACGTTCCAACTCTATGACTATATCAACAATATTTATCTCTTCGCGCATTACTATCTCCTCCTCCGTCCCCTACCACCACCTTGAGGGAAACGTCTGCCTCCCCCTCTTCCACCACGTCCACCGCGATGGTATCCACCCGATCCCTCGCTGTAATAACGCTGAACCTCGGGGGAGATATCGCCGTTTCTATCCTCTAAGGGAATGACTCCATATTCCGGATGAAGGAAACCAAGTCTGAGCGATACGGGGCGAACTTTAACTGTAATTATCCTGACTTTCCGTCCGCGCACCTCCTCAATCCATTCCGCGGTCTCTTGTGCGTTAGAGATTGAGGCCGAAAGCATCAAAAGAGTTGCCGAACGGGGCGAGAGAATAATGCTCTCTTCCCAAACTGGCCCCCTTTGAGGATCGGCAAGATAGTGCAGCTCATCTAGAACAACGAGTGCATAATTTTCTTGCGCCGAGTAAAGTTCATTCCGGTAAATTTCGGTAGTCGCCACTACGACCGAAGCATCGCCCTCAATCTTACGATCTCCAGTCAAAAGTCCAACGCGATACTCCGGCTCGAACCTTTTTTTGAACTCGTTATATTTGGAATTCGAAAGGGCCTTAAGCGGTGCCGTATAAACGGCGCGCTTGCCGTCCTTAATGATACGCGAGATTCCCTCCGTTGCAATGTAGGTCTTTCCGGCTCCGGTAGGGGCAATCACCAGCGTATCTTCTCCGCGGTGTAACGCATCAATCGCTTCAAGCTGAAATGCGTCTGGAACGAAATTCGACTTCTCCGGCACACCAATGCCACCAAGAAGTGCGGCCCTCTCCTCCCTTATATGATTTCTCTCTTTGTTCACTTATTCTCTTTGAATCTTAGCTCAGAAAAACAACTCAGTTTAGCTTCAGACATGAGAGCTATCAGCTAAAAAAGTCTTGTTAGAGAAATCAAAACGGGTGGCGAGAAATTTAACTACCTCTTCCGGGGCCTTCTCGACTAACTCTCTGGGCGGCAGACTACACGCCACCTGCCCTTCAAACAATGCAATAACTCTCTCAACATTCGGAAGTAGCCGACGAATATCATGGCTCACTATAAAGATCGTTGCGCTGTGTTGTCGATGGAGCTCCTTGATAAGCTCGATTATAACGCTTGCTGCCACAGGATCTAAACCACCGGTAGGATCATCAAGGAGCACTAGTTCAGGGTTCGCTACTAATGCACGGGCAATCCCCACACGGCGGCGCATTCCGCCGCTAAGCTGACCAGGCACCTTCTTGTATGCCTTGGCTAGTCCCACTTGGGTAAGAATACTAAAAGCTCTCTCCATTGCTTGACTGTAGTTCTCTCTCACGGAAGAAAGCCCTAAAGCGCCAGATTCTTGCGGCTTAACAAGAAGTGGAAACGCAACATTTTCAATCACAGTCATCGAGTCAAACAGCGCACCCTCTTGAAAGAGAAATCCGACCTCGTTTTTATGGGATTCACCGACGGCACTCTCCCAATCAATATTGCCACTGTCGGGCTCAAGCACTCCTCCTAGAATCTTCAATAGAACGCTCTTTCCCACACCGCTGGGACCAACGACGCCAACTATTGAGCCCCTTTCAACGGTAAAATTGACATCCCGCAAAACAGGCTTACCGCCAAAGGATTTCCTTAACCCACTTACAATCATTCAACATCCCCCCAGCGGAGGGAGTCCCTCACTTGAATAAACATTGGGGTAGTTATCGGCCGCAACATGCTCAACCGCGTGCAATTTACCTAAGGAAATCGCTTCGCGAAACTCGACTAGCACCTCAGAAAATTGGCTCACATTATTTGATAGACATAGTTGTTTTCGATACTGCGCACCGCCTCGCACGCGTCGCGTAACTTGCGCAGCTAGCTGCTTGAGTTTTCCGATCATCGCCTTTTCCGGCAGCTCTTCGGCTAGGATATCGCGATATTGCTCGATAATATCAACAGTTCTTGAGTCCGCTGGACGAGTGAACTTCTTCCCGGATAAGCCCGCGAGGATTTCCGAAAAGATCCAGGGATTCAAAAACGAGCCCCTTCCAATCATCAGGCCAGCTACCCCCTTAGCTAAA
Source organism: uncultured Bdellovibrionales bacterium (assembly GCA_964393905.1). Lineage (GTDB taxonomy): Bacteria > Bdellovibrionota_C > UBA2361 > SZUA-149 > CAYMWO01 > CAYMWO01. Next base: position 13,005 of record CAYMWO010000056.1, read on the forward strand.
GCGCGCTTAGCCGAGTCAATATCCACTACATCTCCGCTGCCTACAACAGGAATTGAAATACTTTGAGCTATTTCCGCTACGATATCCCAATCCGCCTCCCCCCTATACAACTGACTTCGGGTCCGGCCATGAATTGCCAACATCGATACTCCAGCATCTTCGGCAACCTTGGCTATGATTGGCGCGTTACGAGAGCTGTCATCCCAACCTGAACGAATCTTTAGGGTAAGTGGAATCGAAATAGCAGATTTGACTGCCCGTAATAGTTTTTCAAGATGTTCGGGTTGACGCATCAATTCGCATCCACCTCCGCGCCTAACAACTTTCGGCACCGGACAACCTGAATTAATATCAATTATATCGGCGCCGGCATCTTCCACCATCTTCGCGGCCTCAACCATGCGCTCCACCGTATGGCCAAAGATTTGAATCGAAATTGGCCTTTCCTCTGGACGAAATTTCATCATCTGTAGGCTTTTTAGGTTCTGCCGAGTCAGGCCTTCGATACTGATAAACTCCGTAACGACCAGACCGACCGCCCCGGGATTCTCTGACTTAATCAGTCTACGGTAACAGGAGTTTGTAACCCCGGACATCGGAGCGAGAATGAGATTTGGCTCGAGCTCAAGCCCAGCAATTTTAAGAATTCCTACAGCCATGGCGGGGAAAATAACAGAAATAACTCGTTATGGGGAGGGGGCCCTTCTAAGCCTGAAGCTTATTCTAAATACCCTTTTGGTCTAAACAACGCCGGACCTCCCGAGCTAGCTCATCAACCGCAAATGGCTTTTGGATAAAACCCAAGCCTCCGGAGTCTAAAATTGCCTGTGCCCGCATATCGCTTGTGTACCCGGAAGCCACAAGCACAGGAACCTTAGAGTCAACTTCCAGGAGTCGCCGAAATACCTCATCCCCTGGCATTTGCGGCATAATCATATCGAGAATCACCAAACTAAAATTCTCCTGATTTTGCTGGTAGCGAGAAATGGCGTCGATGCCGTTTGTTGCGGTCTCCACTGTATAACCCAGATGTTCTAAGCTGCGTTGGATAACAGTGCGCACGGCTTCTTCGTCGTCGACAACCAAAATTCTCTCATTTCCTGTTGGAAGATCCTCCTCCCTTCGCTTCTCAACCTTCCGTTCAAGCGCCTCAGCTGCTGGCAAGTAAATTTCGAATTTGGTACCTTTGCCTTCTGCGCTAGAAACTTCAATAATTCCCTGATGAAGTTGGACAATTGAAAACACTGTGGACAGACCTAACCCAGTTCCACTTCCATGTTTCTCACCGGGACATTTCGTCGTAAAAAACGGTTCGAAAATCCGCTCCTGCAAGTGGGCAGGAATCCCCACTCCGGAATCGACAACGCTTAGCTTGACATAGTTTCGTTCTTCTAGTCTCGGCCGCACCAAGCGATCAATTTTATTAAACGGCAAAGATTCAACGCTGATCAGAATACTGCCACCTTTTGGCATTGCATCTCGGGCATTGACCTCCAGGTTCATTACCAGTTGGGAAAGCTGACTCTCGTCACCCAAAACAACTGCGGCATCGTCAGATCGAATTTCAAGTTTAATATTTTCGGGGAGCGTTGAAGCTAAAAGACTAACTCCTTCACGCACTACCTTCACGAGACTAACCGGGACAAATTTTGAGGGCTCGCCCTTAGCAAACTCCAGTATCTGTCGGGTCATGGAGGCCGCACGTCTAGAACCCTCAGAAACCGCATCCAGAGATTCTCGATGGCTACCGTCCGGGGGTAAGCAAAGACTCAAATAAGAGACGTGCCCTAGGATACTTGTCAGCACATTATTTAAATCATGCGCAATTGCCCCAGCCAGAGAACCAAGGGCTTCAAGTTGGCTGTGCCTAGGATTTGGACTTTGGTCCTTACTTTCCTTCTTGTTATTGCGCTCGAAAAGCAGCAGGTAACAGGTACCAGGCCTTTCACAAGCTGGAAGACGTGATACGGAGAGTTTCATCGGAATCGGACGAGTGCCCCCCATCCAACTCACCTTTCCTTGCCAACTCTCTCCCTCTTCTGGGGTCAAGCTACGGTGGCTCTCTGTCCGAATCTGGAACAGTGCGGTAATATCCTTCCCACGCAATCGATTAAGGTTACAACCGGTTAAGCGGTTAAATGCCTGGTTGATTGCACACGGTC
>CAYMWO010000057.1:0-14933 GCA_964393905.1 uncultured Bdellovibrionales bacterium
TCACCCTCCCCAAGGACCACCCCGTTCGCAGTCTCGTTCGGACCACTCCCCCCGCGGCTTGGCGTAGGTTAGTGCTGGTTTGAAGAACGGATCGTGTACTGGACGGGGGGTGGTTGGCGTGTGTTCCGGTGTAATGGATTCAACGCGCCGTGTGGATTGGAAAGATTGAAGGACGACTCTGTATTTACTCGTTACGGTTTACTTCTTGCTTTTACTCTTGCTCTCAATCTTAATCTTGCTCTAGCTCTTAGTCTCCCTCCGAATCTAAACCTCCCTCTTGATCTTAATCTTACTCTCCCGCCCGCCGCACTACTTTTAAAAAGTGCCCGGTAAAAGTGCTCCAACCTGATCTGGCACTGGCAGCGCCAGCCGGGTTATTTGGGTTTTGAGGTAGCCAAAATCTAGGTCGGAGTTGTTACCCAAAATTGAGAGAATGTCGTCGAGGTCGTAAGGTCTGCCGGGGGCGGTTTGATGGGCGAAAAGTTTCGCGATGATTAGGTCTTCTGGAGAAATTGTTGGGATTTTTCCGAAGCCGAAGTCTAGCAGATTACTCTGCGCCCGTTCGACGGCTAAAGTCACCCAAGGTAGAAGCGGTAATAGGAAGTCAAAACCGAAATAACTCCCCTCTATTTCATCTTTAACACTAACTAGGGCAGCACCCGGCATCAGCGCTCCGGTTTTACTTTCGATAAAGCCAATCTTCGGTTCGAGACCGAACTTTGTAATAATACTCTCCGCGATTTCCCGAGCCTTCGCCTTAGGAGTATCAACCAGAGCAATATCAATATCAGCCGTAAAGCGCGGCTCCTTGCGATAGACTCCCGCAGCCATGCCTCCGCACACAGCCCAGCGGACATCCCACTCAGCCAGGGCAGACACCACGGACTTAAAGTTTACGTTGAGCTTCATCGCGCGATCTCTTGGCATTCTGAATTAGCTCAGCCATTTCCTCGATTCGCCGCAGTCGGCTGGGAATATCTACTTTGGAGTGCTCAGCGCGGCTCTTAAGCATCGCGTTTTCATGCCGGGTGAGAATCTTTTTTAGTGAGTCTCTCAGTTCAACCTTAAGCCCCACATGATTACTCTCACTAACCGTCAAAACCCCCGTCTCCTTAAACCGCCGAAACGCCGCCTTAAACTCCTCCAAACTCAGCACAGAGCTGTCCGCCAACTGCGCGATAGTCTGAACATCCGGAAGATAAAGCAGAATTCGCAGAAGATCTGCGAGATGCGGGTGGGATTTAAGTTCCCTTTCGAAATTATCGGTCTCGAGCATGGCGGAGAATAGCATATTTAGCCCTATCATGCTATTCTCTGCCACCGTTTTCCTCCGCTCCCTGACAACTTATCAATCCGAGTAATTACAAATTTTCAGCCCGCCTTGGTCAGCGATTAGCGCTTTGACCTGAGCGGGCTTTGTTGCGTTAGAGGTTTTTTGTTTTTGAAGTTGGGTCGGCAGTAGAACGGGCTTTAGTTCCGCTCTGTTGCCGGTCCACTTTGAATTCATTTTCCCCGGACCAGCGGAGGTTCCCATGCGTTCAGTGACCATTTCCCCCAAAGCTTCTCGTGAGGACATCGAGAACTACCTGCGTGACTTGTTCGACGAGCACGGTCACGATATCGCTCACGACGGCTGGCTCGGCTTCGTCAGCGAGGACTCGTTCGCCACCCTCGATCTCCCCGACCTGCTCCTCGACATCGACGAGGCCTGCGATTGGGTCGTCCCCGAGAGCGAGATGGTGAAGTTCAGCGGCTTCGACTTCCTCGCGAAGTGGGTCGAGTACTTCTTCGCCAACCGAGAGAAGTTCCGGTCAGAGCCCGAGCGAGGAGAGGCCCCTTCGACGAGCTCCCCTTCGACGAGCTCAGGGCTGGCCCTTTCGACGGGATCGGGCGAGCAGACGGACGGGTGCTTCTAGGGGCGCCACACGGTTTTTAGCGGCATGCGTCGGGGACTTCCACCCGCCGCATGCCGCTAGAACGGTTCAATGTAACAAGGCTCAGCTCAAAATTTACAATCTTCCGAATCGGGAGTAATTTATCTGCTTTTTTTAGTGGTTTGAAAATTTAACTAGGTAGAAGAGTCGTCTGTGGTTTCTGAGACTTCGCCCAATGATTTGGCGAAGTCTCGGGAAACCTCAGCGTGGTGCTGATTAAAGGTTTCACCGATGGAGGTTTTGCCATGATTGCGCCCAACACGCCTCCTTCGGCCACACCTTCCGCGGGAGGAAGGGCTACGGCCCTGAAGGACCTGTTCGAGAAGCTCGATGCCCTCGCCAAGGCCAACCCGGGGGTGCTCTTGGACCCGTGCGCGCTCACCGTTCTTCCGCAGATGCGCTCTGCGGTCGATACTGCGATCAGCGCAATCGTCGCCGACCGGGTAGCCTTCGACAGGAGCCAGGGCCGCGCAGAGTTCCCCGAGTGTGTGTCACTTCACATCGGGCTCTTCCGCGCGGCGGTCTCACGGCGAACGATGTGCTATGTGCAGTGCCTGACCGGAACAACCGCGGCCGACCTCATGAACCGGCCGATGTTGGCGCTCACCCTTCGGGGAGTGCTCCAGGAGCTCGTGCGATTCGAGGACGTGCTCAAGTCCCGAATCAAGGGAGCAGTCGGTGCGACGTGACAAACGTCCGCACCGACTGCCGCCCGGGAAAGGTTTAAAGCGCACCACGCTTTTCTTTCCCAACCTATAATTTGGTCTGGCATGCACTCTGGTCCGACTTATAACTTTCTGCTAAAAAAGCCCCATGCAAAAACACCTGCGAACAATCATCGTATCCCTTTTAGCATTAGCCCTCTGCGGCCTTGCTGCTTGCAGATTAAAAGCCCCAACTGTCGCTGAGCAACAGAAGCTCCAGGAGATGGGCGCCTTCCCTAGCGGCCCGCCACCATGGGTATCCACTGGAGCTCGCGGAGCGACTGTCGGCTCTTGGGGCCTCGGGGGAGTGACCGGCGGGAGCTACGGCTCGCCGACTGGGGGTGGCGGTGGAATAAGTCGCACATTAAACAAACAAGAATCCTTACAAGAGATTCAGCAAAAGCGCGCAGCGCAGGTAGCTAAAGTCGACACACCCGAACAGAAATCGCCACTCGGAAGAATTGAGGCAACTTGTCCGAATATAGAGCGCGACGTAACTGCGGCACTCACCACCGAGGAGACCGAAATTCGAGCGGCAAAGTATCTAGCGCTAACCATTCGTTGCCCCAATAGCTGGGACCTATGGCTGTGGCTGGGAAAGGATTATTTAAAACTTAACCGGAATGCGGAAGCTGGTCGAGCTTTCGAGAAGGTATTGAATCTCAACAGTGGAAACGCTGAAGCGACAGACCTTCTGCTTGAAGTTCGAAAGCGCCAGAATCTTTCGGTAACTCCCAAGTCAGATACTCAAACACAAGCGCAATAGTAGTGCAGTTTAATCGACCGATAAAACTTCTGGGCTCGGTTCAACATTACCCCTGGGGTAAAATTGGATCAGAGTCACTGGTAGCAACTCTTGCCGGACTCGAGGGTCATTCTACGCCCTGCGCCGAACTCTGGGTTGGTGCACATAAAAACGCTCCTTCGCGAGTAATCGGAACAGCACCAGAAACCACTCTGATGCAGCTGATTTCGGAGCACCCAGGGGCGTTATTGGGGGAGTTGGTAGTAAAGGAGTTTGGCGCCGAGCTTCCATATCTCTTTAAGATTCTTTCAGTTCGCACGGCGCTTTCGATTCAAGCGCACCCAAACTCTGAACAAGCAGAGCTTTTGTTTAAGCGTGCACCTAACAACTACCCCGACAATCGACACAAGCCGGAGCTGGCGGTAGCCATAACTAAGACAAAACTACTCTACGGCTTTCGCACTGCGGCGGAGATTTTGACAGACCTAACCCGGGTTAGCCCCTTCCTTGAAATAGTAGGAGAGGAGATGAGGGCTTCTCTAACAGGTGCGACAACTCCGGCTGAAACTTCAGCCGCACTTAAAGGGCTCTGCGAGCGCGTTTGGATGACCCCTTTCGATCAAGCTCGGGAGGCAAGTCTCGCGCTTTATTCATTCTTGAAATCCAGCCCACTACTTCTTCCCCACGAGAAGATTATTTTGGAGCTGGAACGCGAGTTTCCGGAAGGAGATGTTGGGCTTTTTGCATTCTACCTTCTCAATTACGACGAGCTGCACCCCGGGGACGGGTTGTTTATCGAGCCCCAGGTAGCACATGCCTATCTCTCTGGAGATATCGCAGAGTGCATGGCTAACTCTGATAATGTCATCCGTGCGGGATTGACTTCAAAATTTAAGGATATCTCTACACTGCTTTCAATCCTCAAATTTGACCCAAGTAAGCCTAGTCGGCTGCAGTCTATTGCAGCATCCGAAAAGCCGTGGCGCACCTATCCTACGCCGGTGCGAGAGTTCCAGGTGGATATCGCCGCAGGCACCCATCAGGACATAAAAGTTCCGACAAGCTCCTCCTGTCAGTTGTTATTTATACTTAGCGGTGAGGGGGAGTTCCGCTCTGGGAAAAAGCGGAGCAGGATACTTCCCGGAGAAAGCTATTTTATCCCGCCCAATGTCGCTGGGGTCTCCCTTGAACTTCAAAGTGGAGTCGTTTATCGAATTGGCGTGGGGCAACTGAGTTAAACTGCTAAGGGACTAGCAATTTACACCCTTTAGCGGCTAGACTAGCCAGGACACATTTAACCCAACTAGAGTAATTTTTATGATTAAGCGCATTCTTGTCCCAATTGATGGCTCCCCATCTGCTGACTCGGCACTGCAAGTGGCAAGCAGCATTGCCGGAATCACTGGGGCCGACCTGCTGGGGCTTTTCGTTGAGGACGAAGCACGCTTTGTTAAGGCTCCTCCGATGGTGCTAGCCGTGGCAGAGAATTTAACCGGCGAGGCCATTAGTCCACTACCAATGGAGCCCGATGAACTAATTTCTGAGATGGAGAAGGCGGACTCTGAGGCTGATAGAGTTGAGCGTTTCTTCCACGAAAGGTGTGGAGAGTCGGATGTAAACGGGCGCTTTATTAGAAAAGTTGGTGACCCGGCCGAGGTAATTGTCGATGTTTCCAGAGCAGTGGATTTTGTCGTGCTTGGAAATAGTGGAGAACACGAGGGGGTCAAATTTAAGGCCAAGGGGGTAACCGCCGAGGGTCTTCTGCGGCGCACTACGCGTCCGGTTTTAGTTGTGCCACACGATGCCGAGGGCGAATCGAGAATTGTCATCGCCTATGACGGCAGCCTGGCCGCCGATCGCGCATTGCGCGCTGCAGCCGAGCTTGCGGAGGTAACTGACATGAGCGAGGCGCATCTGATTACGGTCACTGACAATAAAGAGGAGGCCCATTTAATACAGGCTCCCGCAGTGGATTATCTCCACGCCTACGATCTGGAAGTCATCCCCGTTGTGCTTCCCGGCAAAGCGGCTGATGTGATTGCACAGTATGCAAAGGATATCGACGCGACGATTTTGGCGCTTGGAGCGTTTGGATCGAACAGGCTGAAGGAGAGTATTTTCGGCAGCACCACCTCAGCCATGTTGAAAAACGCCGACTGTGCGGTGTTGTTAGTAGCCTAGACGGAACTACTGATCCTTTAAGCTAACATTCGCGCGAATTTGCGCGGCTTCGGCGTTCTTGCGAACGGGATTTCCGTAGTAGCGGTAGTATTGATACTGCTTGGAAGAGTCCATTCCGTCGTTCATCACGACGCCCATAATCTTATTTTTACCAAGCGCTTCGACGGCATCCTGAACAAGCCGTTTTTCTGTGCGCCAGCCGCGAACGACTAACAACGTGCCCTCAACAACGCTGCTAATCGTAATTGGCTCAGGGCAAAGAAGCACGGGAGGACAGTCAACGATGATATAACGGTAATGCTTTCGAAGTTCTTGTAAATAACGGGCAAACACCGGTTGCTCAACTGCCTGCGCCGGATCTGGGACAGGATTTCCGGCGGGTATCAAATCTAAACCGCGCGCTATCGGACGCACAACGGACTCTAGTGAGGCCCCTCGTGTCAGCAGGTCTGTTAGTCCCGGCCCGCGCTCCATTCCCCAATATTCGTGAATTGTCGGGCGACGTAAATCGCAATCGATTAAAAGTGTTTTAGAGGTTGGATCAAGACTCAAAGCTCGTGCAAGATTAACCGAGACGACGCTTTTCCCCTCTTCGGGAACAGCGCTTGTAACCGAGATAACGTGATAACTCTTTTTCCCACTTAGATTCTGCTTTTCAATCTGCGCGCGGAGAATACGAAAACGCTCCGCAGCGGGCACATCAATAATCTCACCTTCGGAGAGCAAGATGCTGCCGTTATATAGTTCATACTGTCCGCGCCGAGCTGTGTAGGCTGGACGTGCGGATTTATTCCGAGAAAGAAGCGATTGTGAAACATTGACCGCTTTCTTACTTCCCGCAGCAAGCGTGTCAAAGACATCGCTAAGTTTGCCCTTCTCTTCTGACACCGACTTCTCCGGCGGAGTGTTAGGAGTCGGAGGATAAATTCGACCAGGTTGGCCGTTCTGTCCTGGGGAGCTTATTCCAACACTCGCAACTGCATGTTGAAGTCCTGGAGCAGTTCCAAGCGAAGATGACTGCGACTTAAGCTCGCCTTCAGTAACGCCTTTTTTCCCGAGCTGAATTATTGCCATAACCGTGTCAAACCCTAGATAACAAAAAAGATTACAATACAACCGACCGCAAAAGTTATAATCGAGCCAAATGCCGCTCGGCGCTGCGCTTTGCGTGTCAAAAGCACAGCGTGCGGAGTAGCAATCGCTGGAATTACCCCTAAGACGGTGACCCCTAAATCTCGCTCTAAATCACCGGCAAGTTTGTAAGCTGTATTTATCACAAACTGCGCACTTGGGATTGCAATCCAGCAAAGTAAACTGAGGACTAGAGCACCTAACACTATTACAAGTCGCATCGGTCCAGCCGGTTGCACAGGAAGCTCGGCTGGCTCCACAATTCTAAACTGAGAGGCCTTTTCGCTCCGAACCAAACTGGATTGAATGCCCGCATCTTCACGCGCACCGAGTAGCTTTTCGTAGTTGGCTTTAACGTTTGCGTAATCGCGCTGAATTTTAACCAGCTCCTGCTCCTTAACCGGCATCTGCTCAATATCCGCCTGGAGCTTTTCAATAGTCTCTTTTAGCCGCTTATTCTCTTCGTTAATCGACGCTGTTTGCGCATCAAGTTCGTTTAGCTGTCGTGCAGTATTGCGCGCCGCTTCTGAACCGCCGGTGGAGATTACTCGATGAGCGCCATTTGCACCTTGTGACTGAAGCGCTTCAATCCGCTTGCGGGTGTTGATGACATCTGGATGCTTTTCCGAATACTTAGAAAGCATGATTGCTAGAGCGGCTTTAAGCTGATCTAAGCTTTCAGCCCCGGCGCCACCTCCAGCCACGACGACCGAACTGGATTTCTTAAGATCCGAAAGCTCCTTTTCGATAAAGGAGCGTCGTGTGCTGTTTGAGAGCAGGATATTGGAGTTTGTTGCTAGCTGTTGCTGGGCGTTTTCCAACCGAGCAATTGCGGCATCTAGATGTTCGGGAAGTTTGCCGAAATTAGCCTTCACAAACTGTTGCACCGAATTCTCAGTCTCTTCTAATCGTTTACGCGCTTCGTTTAATTGAGCATCAAGGAACTCCTCGGTCCCCTTAAGTTCGCTGCGGCGACTGACAACGCTCTCCTCGATAAATAGGTTAGAGAGTGCCTTAGTAACTTCAAAGGCCGTCTTAGGATCCCAGTGTGTAAACTCTAAGCGAAAAGTTTGTAGTAGCTGAACCCCGGTTGGTGATTGAATGGGAGTTACAGTAATTGCACTGCGAAAGCGACGCACTGCCAGCTCCTTGCCCTTAGGGCCAACTAACTCTGGATAAAGGCTGAAGCGATCGATAATGGAATTTAACCGTGGACGCGAGAGAATCTCTTGCACTAGCGCCTGGAGACGCTCCGTCATCTCATCTTTGTTGGGAGAGTCGATGACTTTGTTAATGTTAATGCGCTGAGGGGAGATAAAAACGAGCACATCGGAGGTATAGTAGTTCGGAAGAGTCAGTGCGACGAGAAGGCCAAGGGAGAGCACAGCCATAGCCGGGAACGCAGCTATCTTCCAGTAACGCCTAAAGACGTTCCGCCCAACGTTTGCCAGCTCGGCAAATGAGCGCTCTTCGGAATCTTGACCACGCATATTCTAACTCTTATGAATAAAAACTAAACGAATACAATAGCTTAAAGAACGTAACACCAATTACAAGACCAAACTAGTGTTTATATACCACATATCCCAATAGATACCACTTCTGCTTCTATAGATATTTAGCGGCATCCTTTAGTTATCGGCAAACTATGGGTTTTAGTGGAAGTGGATTCGGGCAAGGCTGGAACTAGGCTTAGGCATTTAATCAGCTATGTATCAACCGAGTTTTTTGTTAGGCTTAGCCCCTGAAAAGCGAGCTATCTATCTAAAACCATTGACATTATTAATTATTATCAATAATTATAGCGGGTTATGAATAAAATTCGATTTAATGCACTCCCCTCTTTTTCTTTTAGTGTGCTCGCCTTTTGTGCCGCGCTCTCCGCTTTACCCATAACAGGCTGCAACAAGGAGACCCCGGAGGCGAAATATACCCGACTCATTAAAGAGGCTGACACCTACTCCTCCCAGGAGAAGTTCGAGGAGGCCCGTATCACTCTGCTCTCCGCATTGGAGGCAAACCCGAAAAGCGCAGATGCGTATTATAAACTCGCTGAAGCCCAAATTAGAGTTAAGGACTTCCCCAAGGCAGTAGATAATTACAAGACCGCGATTAACTTAAACCCAGATCACCGAGAGGCTCGACTTCACCTCGCAGCGATTATGATCGCCGCCAAAGAGAATGAACTCGCAGAGAGTCACGTTCGTAAACTCTTAGAGATGAACCCTAGCGACATGGAAGCGCGAGTCTTAAGCGCGAGTCTTGAAGCCGCACGCAATAATAAACCGGGCGCCAAGAAAATCCTCGAAGAACTAGTAAAAGAAGATCCAAAAAACGCCGCAGCTATCGCCTCCCTTGGTGATTTAGCGCTTAACGATGACAAGACCAAAGAGGCCGAGGAGTATTTCAACCAGGCGCTTAAGCTCGAACCGGATAATTCGCCAATTCGTTTGGCCTTAGCCGACCTTTATATGCGCCAAGGTAGACTTGATGATGCGCAGGCTATTTTGGAGTCACTGCTGAAATCCGAGCCAAAGAACTCCTCGCTTCGCTATCACTTCAGCGAGTTTCTCTTAAGCCGGGGGCTTACAGATAAAGCGTTGAGCCAGTTTGAGGAGACTTTAAAAGCCGACCCCGATCGCATCGACGCCCGTGACCGACTCTACGATATGTACCTAAACCGTAACGAGATTGAAAAAGCCAAGGCACTGACCACTGACTTAGGAAAGCGCAAACCTAACGACGCTGCGACGGAGTATTTCCTCGGGCGTAATTTTGAACTGGATAACAACCTCGAGCAGGCACAGCATCATTTTCTAAAATCCCTTGAAGGGCTTGCAGGATTTGCTCCCGCATTTCGCCGCGCAGGATTGCTAGAGATTACTCAGGGACACCGTTCCGAGGGGTTGCAACACTTAAACCAGGCGGTCTCGATTGATGAGTACGATGTCGGTGCCCGACTTGCTCTGGCAAAGGACCTCTTTCTAAAACGCGACTTCGCTCAATCTCGTGAGCACTTGAAAAAGATTTTGGAAAAATATCCACGGCAGATTGGAGCAAACGTGCTGTATGCCGACATTATGCTTGTCGAAGGGAAAACCAAAGAGGCACGCGGGGTCTACGAGCTGCTTAAGGAGTCATTCCCTAACAGCCCGATTGGTTATTTCAAACTCGCATTACTTGAGGAGCGAGAGAAAAATCAGGACGCAGCTCTCGAACTTTATCGAAAAACTATCTCCTTCGATAAGAACATCGCGCTTCCGGCTCAGCGTCTAGCTTCGCTTTTAATCGCCAAAAACGGACTTGATTCTGCAATGCAGGAGGTCGCAGCGCTAAAAGAGAAATCAAAACTATCTCAACCGGATTTTGATGTAATTTTAGGCGGAATGTTTCTCACAAAGGAGAAACTTAGCGAAGAGGATCTAACAACAGCACGAGGGTACTTCAATCGTGCGCTTGAAAAGCAGCCTGATTTATTGCCGGCCTATTACGCGCTGGCTGAAATTGATGCCCGAAGTGGGAAGTTTAAGGAGGCGGCAGCAAATTACGAGAAGCTTGTTAAATTGCAGCCCGAGAGTGTGCAGTATCGCATGTTGCTATCTCTTAACTATGAACATCAGGGCGAATATGAAAAAGCCGCAGCCTCATACCGGGAGATACTTCAACGCACTCCCCGTTTCGGCCCAGCCTCAAACAACCTGGCCTGGATTCTTGTAGAGCATCTAAAGGGCGATTTAGAAGAGGCGCTTAAACTCGCACAGATCGCCAAGGAAGAAATGCCTAACGAAAGCAGCGTCTCCGATACTCTAGGTTGGATTTATTATAAGCGGGGCGCAGCACAGGCGGCGTTGCCGCTTCTCGAAGAGGCGGTCGATGCTGAGCGTAAGGCCACGAACAATACTCGGGTAAATCCGGAGATTCTCTATCACCTAGGAGTTGTTATGGGAGAGACGGGGAATAAAGCAGGAGCGAAGAAGGTTCTAACAGAGGCGCAAGCCGGAGCCCCTGAGAGTTTTCCGAAACGAGCGGCAATTGATGAAGCGCTGAAGAAGCTTAGTTAAATAAAGTTGAGGTCGACATGCGAATGAATAGTTTTATGCGAACGTTTTTTAATTGCGGTTTAGCTTTTTCAATCATCTCTCTCACGCTTATCACCGTGCTGGGTGGTTGCTCCGCTGGCACTACAAAGGGGCGGCCACTTACCGAGCTTTCGGAAACCGAGACTTCAGGGGGAAAGTATATCGTTAGCGGAGGGGACAACCTCTCTGTTCAGGTATGGGGAGAGCCAAAGCTTTCCGGAGAGGTCTTTGTCCGCGACGACGGAAACTTGACCATGCCGCTGATTAACGACGTTCCAGCTGCGGGCAGAACTCTAGATGCCATTTCCACAGATATTACCGCCAGGCTTAAAGATTTTGTGCCATCGGCCTCAGTCTCAATCTCAGTAGTTCAGTCCGCACCGATTCGTTACTTTCTCTCCGGTGCTTTTGCTAAGCCGGGAGAGTTTCGGAGTGAGGGGAAGATCACTCTCCTACAGGCAATTGCTACTGGGGGAGGATTTGCTCCATTTGCCAACGAAGGGGCCTTGATTCTTATTCGAAAGACAGCTGAAGGCGAATTGCGTTACAAGTTGGACTACAACAGGGTAATCAGCGGATCTGAGCCAAACCCAATGTTGAAAAACGGAGATGTGGTTGCTGTTCAGTAATTTGGACTGAATCAAATTAGAGTTTTGACGGAGGGTCAAGAACTGTGAAACATGTCGCTTTTCTCGGCCCCGCTGGAACCTATACAGAAATTGCGCTTAAGCAGTTTATAAAGTTTGAAGCTGCTACTCCATGCAAATCCATCGCGGATGTCTTTCGTATGGTTTACGAGAGAAAGTGCGACGCTGGGTTTGTGCCGCTTGAAAATTCAGTCGGCGGCCCGATTAGCGAGACGGCAGAGCTTCTTAATAAGTACAAAGGTCAAATCCGGATTCATGAAAGCCATTTGATGGGAATTTCTCATGCCTTAGGAGTACTCCCCAAAGCCGGCTCCTTCGGACACATTCCAGACGCCACTGAGATTACCGATATCTATTCTCACGACCAGGCGTTTGCGCAGTGCTCAAACTATCTACGCACACATTTACCCAAGGCCCAGCCACACCATACCAATAGCTCAGCTGCAGCGATTGCCATGGTTCGAGAAAAGGAGCTGTATACTGCGGGCGTAATCGCCGCCCGAGGATCGCTCACTCAAGGGGGATTCCGGATCATTGCGGAGGGGATATCGGATGAAAAGAGTAATGAGACGCGGTTTGCGTTGATTGTGGGGGTGATGGAGGGTGAGTAGGGTTAAGAGATAGAGATACTGGGGTGGAGCTTGAAGGCAAGACAAATCGCAGGGAGTCTTAGTTTTCCTCAAAAGACAGAAAGAGTGTAATCCCCGCCACTCCGCTTGCGCCAGCTTCCAGACACTCCGCGATATTTGTCCTATTTATTCCCCCCAGCGCATAAACAATTTTTTCGGTCTTAAGACAAAGCTCTCGCAACGGCTCTAGGCCTAGAGGTTTTCTCGTATCCTGTTTTGAGAGCGGGGAGAAGATGGGCGCGAGGAAGATGTAGTCTGCTCCCTGGGAAAGTGCCTCAAGGGCCTCCGCTACACTGTGCGCTGAGTAGCCGATGATTTTGTCATGAGTAAGGGTCTCGCGCGCGGCGGCAATCGTTTCCGACCGCGCTCCGAGATGCACGCCGTCAAAGAGTGGGGATTTTGAGAGTGCTAAATTCGAATTTAGAATGAGCTTGGCGTTATATCTCTCACAGACCGGTTTCAACGCTTCTGCCAATACTAAGACTTCGGAGTCTGAAGCAGGAAACTCGCCGACCTGTTCACGAAGCTGCACACAGCCGATTGCGCCGTCGGCTCCCACAAGGGCCTGCTCAATTCTAGCAACAAGCGTCTGCTCTATACGAAGCGTTGACCCGTCAGTGATTAGATACAGCGGCTGAATAAGCTTGCCTGCCACTTAGGAGATAAGACCTGCAATTGGGCTAGTCGCTGAGGCGTAAAGCTTTTTCGGCATGCGTCCAGAGAGAAACGCCAGACGGCCGGCTTCAACTCCGAGTTTCATCGCGCGGGCCATCATCACCGGGTCCTTGGCACAAGCTAAAGCTGAGTTAGTCAGCACGGCGCTTGCTCCTAGCTCTAGACACCGAGCCGCGTCCGATGCCGTGCCGACTCCAGCATCGACTATCACCGGCACTTTTGCCTGCTCAATAATTATCGCCAGGTTATACTCATTTTGAATTCCAAGTCCGCTGCCGATTGGCGAAGCCAGCGGCATTACGGCTGCGGCTCCAGCGTCTTGGCATTTTCTGGCAGTGATTGGATCGTCTGTAATATATGGCAGACAGATAAAGCCTTCGTTCGCGAGAATTTTTACTGCCTCAATTGTGAGGTCATTATCCGGAAAGAGCGTCTTCTCGTCGCCGATGACCTCAACTTTCACAAAGTCTCCCACTCCGGCTTCCCGCGCCAAGCGCGCAGTTCTTAAACAGTCTTCGACTGTGTAACAACCAGCGGTATTAGGCAGAATTGTTAAATTTGGAATGTCTGAAAGAAAATCCATCAGATTCTCTTTCTTCGGGTCGGTGATATTAACCCGCCGGACTGCGACAGTAATCATCTCCGCCCCAGAGGCAATCGTCGCCTCACGCGTAAGTTGAAAGTTAGAATATTTACCTGACCCGACTATTAGCCTTGAACTAAAATCTTTATTACCGATTTTGAAGGTGTCCATTGGTCAGCCGCCCCCAACAAACTGCACTATTTCGATTTTGTCTCCTGCCACTAGCTTGGTGCGCTCAAGCTCGGCCCGCGGGACAATCGCCTGATTACGCTCGACCGCGATTTTCTTTCCTAAAAGCCCAAACTCAGCGAGAAGCTCCAGCACCGTGCCAGAGCTCACCTTTCGCGGCTCACCGTTAAATAGAATTTCGACTTCCTGCGGCATAATGCCGGGAATCTAGCAGATGATTAAAGAAAGTGGAAACGCCCCTAGATGACTTTAGAAATCGCGTTTAGCAGTTCGTTCCGCGCGACAGCGCCGACAATCTGTTCTTGCGACTCGCCGCCTTTGAACAGAATCAGGTTTGGAATCCCGCGCACATTATACTTCATCGCGTATTCCTTGTTGTCGTCGACATTAACTTTAACGAATTTAACCTTGCCCTCGTATTCAGTGGCGAGGGTTTCAATAATCGGAGCGATGCTGCGGCAAGGTCCGCACCAGGGGGCCCAGAAATCTACAAGAACCGGGATGCTAGACTTAAGCACCTCTTTATCGAACTCTTTATCGCTAACATCGACAACTAATTTGGACATGTTCCTCCGAATAAAATTAAACCAACCCTGCCCGGGTGTTCTGGCGAGTATTAATCAAAAACCGCCATTCCTTCAACCGCAAATCACAGCCAACTCGTCTAAGCTCACCTATTAGCCCTAATATTCAACTTTAAGCCTCGCCCCCAGTGTAACCATCATCCGTGGAGCGCGCCAGGGATGAACACTAACTAGCTAATTAACCTAGAAACTCCCCCCTATCCCAACATTTAGTTTGCCCTGCCTTTCGCCATTTTGGGGACTGAGATTTAATCCCAAATCAATACTGATTGGACCGATCGGGGTTTTATAGCGATAGCCAACCCCTGGGGAATAGCGCAGGTCGGAGAACGATAACGGGTCGCCGGTGAAGGTTCCTTCATGCTCCAAGACAGCTTGTCCGACATCGAGGAATAGCACTGCAATGTGATTATTTATGACCTCGTAGTTAAGCTCCGTATTAAACACTAGCGCTCTGTCGCCTCCGACAATATTTCCGAACTCACCTCGGGGGCCGACAGCGTTTCGCGAAAATCCCCGCAGACTTTTAATACCACCAAGAAAAAGCCGCTCACCGAGCGGGATGGTCTCGGTATCAGAAAACGGCTCTAAAATCTGGAACCGCGCGTTATTACCCCAAACCAATGAATCCGAAAGCTCGGTATAAATCGAGTGCTGCATATTAAGCGCTGCAAAGTTCACCTCGGAACCCAAGGCCGAACTGGCAACACCAGCATAAAGGCTACTTAGAAACCCATGCCGTGGATTAAACGCGTCATCCCGTTTATCAACCCGTAAGTTCCCCTGAAACATTGAATATAGTGTTGTGCCGACATCCGACTCACCAATAACGATATCATCCGCCACATCAAA
>CAYMWO010000058.1:0-14777 GCA_964393905.1 uncultured Bdellovibrionales bacterium
TTTATACGATTTGGTCGCCGGAGTGCTGCTACCCGGCGGAGTGGATGTAGACCCAGTTCATTACCTAGAGCCGCCGCACTCTAGTCTGGGGCGATTTGTTCAAACTCGTGATACTGCGGAACTAAATCTAAGTCGCTGGGCAGTTACCGACAAGAAACCACTTCTTGCAATTTGCCGCGGCATTCAAGTTCTAAATGTTGCCCTGGGTGGCTCGCTATATCAAGATTTACCTTCCCAGTTAAATCCAAAGCACGATCACGACCAAGAAGAGGAAAAGGACAAAACCAGTCATCTTCTGGCACTCGAGCAGAATTCAAAACTTGCACAAGTTCTCGGCACTGACACTATTTGGGCCAACTCAATGCATCATCAGGCAATCAAGGAGCTAGCGCCCGGACTAAAGATTTCGGCCAAGAGTGAGGATGGGATTATTGAAGCTGTAGAAGGTTCTGAAAACTCTTTCGTTTTGGGAGTCCAGTGTCACCCAGAACTACTCTGGCAAAAGACGAACAAGGATTGGTTAAAACTATTCAGCTCGTTTGTCGAAGCTGCACGAGAATTTAAAAAAGTTTAAATCTTAAGCCGTTCAATTAAGGTTTTATAGTCCTTATCCCTAACAAGCGCTTCATGCCCCTTAGTTAGAGCCGCTTCATCCTCGGCATCCTCCAGACAGAGCTTGGCGAGAGTGTCGCCCCACTTCTCCCTAAACACCTTCCTAAACAGACCTTCTCTCGCCAATTGTGACTCTCTTGACTCAGCCCCGGACCAGCTGCTCTTACCGCCAAAATGTAGCAAATAAGCTTTAAAAGCGTACTCCACCTTAAACCCGGCCAAGTTCGCCCGCAGGCAGTAATCATAGTCCTCCGCCCCACCGCGCCCAAACGAGATATCAAACTCTCCAACCTCGGCAAGCACCCGGTAAGGTATCCGCGGACAAAAAAACGGAACTATCATCACCCTTCGATACTCGGAGTTTCGCTCGCGGTGCACTTCGACCAGCTTTTCGAAACCGGCCTCATTGCCTAAGTAATCCTTGAGTTCCATCGCCACCTGAGCCGTAAAGACATCGGAAGAATATGGAATCTCTCTATTTGATATGGGTGAGGTTATCGCGTCATTGCCATGCTCAAGCGCTTCACTCCAACCCTCTGTGAAAATAAGGTCGTTATTTAAAAGAAAGAGGTCCGCTTTTAGTCCCAACGCTTCCCTAACAAAGCGATTTGAATTTTCAGCAAAACCTAGAGGCGTCGGGTTTCGGATTATCTCGACTTGGGGAAAATCCGCATAGCTCTCCCCTGTGTGATCATTATCGATTAGGAGGAAGCGACAGCTCGCATCAAACGGAGTGTGCTTAAAAAAGGAGGCCAGGGCATATGGAGTATACGCTGAACTGCTTCTGGTACTAGTCATCCCAAAAAGTTTCATAGCCGCAAGAGACCATAATTTAGCGGGTGAAGCCAAAAAAAAGGGCCCTACGGGGCCCTTTTACCGGTGACAGTCCGCTTTACTTCTCAAACCGTGACTGCACATCCTTCCAGTTAATGACGTTAAAAAACGCATTAACATAGTCCGGGCGCTTATTTTGATATTTAAGATAATAGGCGTGCTCCCAAACATCCACTATTAATAACGGCTCGACCACCCACTGCGATAGGTTCTGATGTTTTTCGGAGGTAAGAATCTCAAGGCGCCCTGTCATCCGATTTTTTACAAGCAGAGCCCATCCTGAGCCCTCAACCGCACCGGCTGCTGCCTTAAACTGCGCGACAAAGCTATCATAGCTGCCAAAGTTACCCTCAATTGCCTGAAGCAGTTTGCCCTCTGGCTTTCCGCCGCCGTTAGGCGTCATGTTTTTCCAAAAGATACAGTGCAGAAAATGCCCAGCGCCGTGAAACGCAAGCTCGCGCTCCCAATGCTTCACTAGCGAGAAGTCTTTCGACTCCCGAGCTTCGGCGAGCTTCGCCTCTGCGGTGTTTAATCCCTTTACATAAGCAGCATGATGAATGTCATGGTGCAGGCGCATTGTCTGACCATCAATATGCGGCTCAAGTGCGTCGTAATCATAATCAAGTGCTGGTAATTCATGTGGCATAGCTAAAATCTCCAATAGCTTTAAGATCGCAGAATAAATGTTTGGCCGCGATCGATGTAGTGCGAGAGTATTACTTGATTGGGATCGGAGGTCAAACCAGGCAGCTCATACTCTAGAAGAGCTTCCCAGTATCAGCCAGACTCTCGGGATTAAAGACCTCGTGCTGATTGATTCCCTTATTAATGCGCTTCATCAGCTTACTCAAAACCGCTCCGGGCCCAAATTCAATAATATCCGTAATCCCCTCGCCTTCTACTAAATTCACCATCGACTCCGTCCAGCGCACCGTTCCACAGACCTGCTCTTTTAACCGAGCACGAACCTCGTCAGCCGTTCGCACGGGCTTGGCTGTAACGTTAGCGTATACAGGAAATTTAGGATCTCTAAACTGTATCTTATCCAGCTCAGCCGCCAACTTATCTGCAGCGGGTTTCATCAAGGAGCAATGAAACGGTGCGCTAACATTTAGCGGGATAATCTTTCCGCCAGCCTTGGTCATCAACTCCGAAAACGCATCCACGCCCATTACATCCCCGGCAACGACTGTCTGGCCGGGGCAGTTGAGATTTGCAATCTCACTTACCCCAACTGTCACGGACTCAATAACCGCACGAATCTCCTCTTCGCTAGGTCCCATCACAGCCACCATTTTTCCCGCGCCGGGCTTTACCGCTTGCTGCATATATTTCCCGCGCTTGTGCACCAACTGCACAGCGTCGGTAAAATCAATCGCACCGGCTGCAACAAGTGCCGTATACTCTCCAAGACTGTGCCCCGCACCGGCCAACACATCTCTTCCTAATAGTGAAAATGCAACAAAGCTGGTTACTAAAATTGCGGGCTGGGCATTCTCCGTAAGAGTCAGTGTTTCAATCGGACCGTTAAAGCAGATGTCAGTAAGCTTAAATCCCAGCGCATCATCCGCTGCTTGGAATAGCTGGCGCGCCAGAGTTTCACTCTCAAAAAATTCCTTTCCCATCCCAACTGCCTGTGAGCCTTGACCGGGAAAAAGTGCTGCAATCTTCATAATCCTCTCCACCTGAAATCAGAGCCTTTGTTATAGGGGGCTACTCATACCCGCACCGAGTGATTTAACTCAAGGGAGCATTATTTCTTGCCAAGTCGCCGAAGGCGAAAATTCACGAGCTCAGTACTCTAAAGATATCAGACTGTTATACTAGATTCGGGGGCTGTAGTGGCTTACTTCATAATACCTAAAGAACCAGTTTCCTATTTAAGCACTGGCTGAATTACGACGATACAGAAGGAGATAAGGGAGATCTTATATCGCTCCCCTTCCGGTTATTTTCACCGCCGGGTGGGAACGTTTGGTCTCAAGAAGTGTGAGTTGTATAGCAGTTTGCGGTAATCAGAAGTTGCAGTTAGAAGACGAAACAAATTCAGCTCCGGAAGAGACTCCGAAAGAGATCTCCGAGGACTCAATTGTACGAGATGCCTCTTCGCCTAAGGTGCTGGTTGTTGACGACAACAATGAGCTGCTATTTGTTCTCGATGAGATTCTCTCCTCTGAAGGTTTTAATCCAATTCTCGCTGACGGCGCAGCCAAGGCGCTTGAATTTCTAAGGGACAGCCCACCCGATTTAATTGTTTGCGATGTGATGATGCCGGGAGTTAATGGGTTTGAGTTTCACAATCAGGTCCGCGAGCAACCTGAGTGGAGTAACATCCCTTTTGTATTTCTCACAGCACTTTCCGATCCTAACGATATTCGTCAAGGCAAAGAGGCCGGTTGCGATGATTACCTGGTAAAACCCTTCGACCCAATGGATTTAATCGCCTCCATTAGGGGTAAGCTTGTCGCCGCCAAAATTCGCAAATCCGCCACCGATGACAAGATGGATGACTACCGAAAACGCATTATTCATACTCTCTCCCATGAATTTCGCACCCCGCTTGTGGCAATAAACACAGGGACGGAATTACTACTAGAACAACAAGATAAGCTCGATACGGAAAGAACACAGAAACTGCTCGAAACCGTTCAACGCGGCGGGCAGCGAATGCTACGATTGGTTGAAGATTTCATGACGATGCAACAGATCGATTCTGGCTCAGCAATGGCTATCCAGAAACGGCTCTGCGCAAAGCACTACCTTAGTGATATCGTCAGTGGAGTAATTGAAGACTTTGGTGATGAGTATCCGCAAGGTGCTTCGCTGATTTCCCGAGAGGGTGGTCTTGCCGGAACTTCAATAATTAATGTATTCGATGTCCAGGTTGGGGACGCACTTAGGCGAATTCTCGCAAACTGCGAGAAGTTTGGCGGGAAAAATCCCATTGTAATTAGAATTGAGGAACAGGCTGGATTTGCAGCTGTGTTCGTTCGGGACTTTGGACCTGGTATCTCGGAGGAAGTCGCACAAACCGCGTGTCAGCTCTTTTCACAAATTGGCAGAGAGAAGCTCGAACAGCAGGGCTGCGGCGTAGGACTAACCATCGCCAGTTATTTCATCCACCTCAACGGGGGCACGCTGCGGTTCAATACACCGCTGGATGGCAAAGGCGGGCTTGAAGTGGAGATCGCTTTCCCAACTATTGAGGAACAGGATCTCCCGTAAGAATTTTATCCACGGTGCAGACCACCATCCGTTCTGTACGCTCTGGAAAATAAAATTGCTCCGGGCGCTCATGACCAATAAAAACCTGGCTTAATCCCTTTTCGATACTTCGATTACGAGAGAAGGCCATCGTCTTGGCATCCCACACCGTAACGCCGTTCGTTGTATCTATAATTTTGGTGTGAAGATTTAAATCTTCGTCATTCTTGGGCTGCTCTAGAAACCCAACCATTACCATATGGTAACCTGCATCCTTAGCGATTCGGATTGCGTTATAGTTTCCGGTGAAAAACTCCTCTCGCTTACCAGGCCAGCGGTCACGGTTGAAGACCTCAACAATTGCCAACTCCCCACTTCTTCTAAGTTCAAGCTGGAACTTTCTTGCTAATTCCCTACCAAAGTTAAGATTTTCCTGCCCAGTAGAACCGAAATTAGGAGCAAAATTTGCCGGAACCTCAAATGGAATTATAGCGATCCGAATAGGCTGCCGATAATT
The DNA here is from genome assembly GCA_964393905.1 of uncultured Bdellovibrionales bacterium. Taxonomy (GTDB): domain Bacteria; phylum Bdellovibrionota_C; class UBA2361; order SZUA-149; family CAYMWO01; genus CAYMWO01. The sequence goes on from CAYMWO010000058.1 coordinate 5,168, forward strand.
AAATCGGGCCTTTATGTAGTCTGGAAGTCCAAGGTTCGAGTAGGTCCGCATCTTGCAGCCATCTGTCTCGAGCGGAACGTTGTGCGTGGTGCAGCCTCCAAGAACGAGAGCCATGAGCACCAAGATACAAGTAAAGGGTTTTAATGATGAAACGCGTAACTGATAGATTTCACAGCCTAAACGGGAAACTATTTCGAGCATCTTTCCTGTTTGCATTGGTCCTCTTAAGTGGATTCGTTGCCGGTTGCAGCAAACGATATCACGATTTACCAGTTTTTTCTGCCTTCCCGATTCGGGACTACGAAAACGGCTCCGTCGGTAGATTTAAGACGAGTTATCTTGCTGACCAGATTCATGCTTATTATCGGGGTAATACCAACGGCCCAATTGGGGTAGCGACATTTGTCGATATCGATAACCTTTATGGCTCTTCGACCTTTGGCCGGATGCTTAGCGAACAGCTAATGAGCGAGCTAACTATGCGTGGCTACAACGTGATTGAGATGCGGCAAGCTGCAGCACTCCAGGTCATGTTCGGCCAGGGTGAGTTCGGGCTCTCCCAAGAGGTTAACATTTTAAAACCAGCTCAGGACCTCTCTGGGCTAGTCGTCGGAACTTACGTAGCTTCTCCTGAGCGCGTATATTTAAATGCTCGTCTAATTGACCCGGCAAGCTCCGTAGTAATATCCGCCGGCTCTGTTGAAATGGATAAGACTCCTGAGATCGCGCGCTTAATCCGTGGCAGCAGCATGCCAGCCACACTTGAGCGCATACCCGTTAAGCACCTCGGCTATGCTACGCAGGTTCCAGCAAACTACTGGCCGTATATGCCGCCTGTTACCTGGGGACCGAACAAGCAGCGCTATGAAGCGGAAGAGGGTTATTACATCGAAGAGCCTAAGACAAACTCGACCGATGTTCCGGCTCCGTTGAACCGTGGCCCGAAGAAGGCTCCGGATCCAGTACTATAAAAAGCCAACAGCACCATGACGCTCTGTTCGTGCAACCCTCAGAGCGCTATTGGCCCTTACCAATAAGCTCACTCGGATCATACTCTCGAAACATAGGCGCGCCGTCACCGCTTCCTTTCCCCGTTAGATTTTCAGGAATCGTAGCCTTGGTTGTATAACCTGCCTCCCGCCTTTTTTCGCGCATTTCAGCCACATCCTTCTCTAGTTCAGGATCCTGAAACCTGTAAGCGCTTTCCACAATCTTTCCGGGATCTCCATATAGGTGTCCGTCGCTATAACGAATCTGATACCAAGGGAGATTGGCCGGAGCCCGACCACTAATCACCCTACCCCGATGATCGTAATAAGAACGACAGCAAGGACAAAAAAGGGTTTCATCTTGATATGTCAGATCACACCCCTCCTCTGTGCAGCGGGTGCTAAGGACAGACCACCCTCTATCATCGCGAAAAAGAAGCATCGCCTTTTCTGGAATATGCATTTTCGGATCGAGTAATGCGTTCACCTCTCCAAGATCGAGCTCTCCATGCGGACGGTGAAACTGCCTCTTACAACCCAACCCAGCCCCTAGGAGTAAAAGAAAAGCAGCGCGCGCAAGAAACTCGCGCCGCGAAAGTTTTGTGGACAAAGTCTCAATTGGTCGAAATTGCAACATACCGGGAATATATCAGCCGATTTTTAAACTAGGAACCAATATAGTGGGTTATGCCGATTTAATCTGACGGTGTTGACTCTATTAATTTTGAAGTGCTAATAGCCCCACTGTTACTCAGCTGGAGCACCTGGGGCGGCAATTTTAATCCCCAAGGTGGGTTTCGGTTCTTAATGATTGATTTTGAGACGAGGTCAGTTGAACGGGAATTGAAGAAAGCGCAGTTTGCTAGTGCAAATGAGCATTTCTTCAATTTCCCGTTCAACTGAGATCGGCCAAAATCAATCATTAAGAACCGAAACTAGGGAAGTTGGTGTAAATCCAACACGGTCCCCGCCACTGTAAGCAGCGAACTGGTTATTTAAGCCACTGGACAAAGATGAGTCTGGGAAGGTGATAACCAAATTAATTCGGATTCGAATTTAATAATTCGGCCCCGCTGCAAGTCAGGAAACCTGCCTGTTGAGTAAGCAAAGACCAGACTTTTCGGGGGATGAAAGTCGGGGCTTCGAGTCCAATTGTTGAGGCTTTACAGCCGCACAGATCTCGAAACCTATTCCGTGTTCAATCCATCCCCCTGAAAGCTCGCGCCTGATCACGATGCGAACGGGATACCCGCGCCGTGTATCTGGCATTTATTAATTAACCTTTCTGTCGCTAAAGCTCACATGGATTGAGCTTACAGACAGTAAGATGGTAACCGGGGGGTTGATACCATGAGATGCTTATTGAACGGCCTGGTCCGTTTTTCGTTCGTTATTTTTTTCGCGCAAGTTGCCATCGCTGAAGACATCACACAAGAACCGACTGCAGATGAAGCAAAAGCTGTCGCCAAAACTGAGGCTCAACTGCCCGAGACAGTTGTTACAGCAAACCGAATCCCAACACAGATTGAAAACGTTGGGCGCTCAATTGATGTGCGAACAGAGCAGTCATTCAAGGATCAACAGGATCAAACCGTAGTCAGCGCCTTGCAAGATGTTCCCGGTGTTCGTGCTCTGTCCCTAGGTGGCCCCGGATCTCCCGGAACTTCACCACTAGAGATTCGCGGTTTCCGTACTGGAGGCACTTCATTGTTGCTGGACGGTATGAAACTCAGCGATCCCTCCTCGGTCAGTGGCACATACGAACAGTTTTTCTCATTTCTAAACACCTCGGATCTGCAATCGATTGAGGTTATGCGAGGCGGTGCTGGGGTGCTTTATGGTTCCGAGGGTCAGTCTGGAGTCGTGAATCTAATTCCTAAGACCCCGAGCCCTGGGGTCTCAGGGGAGTTTTCTTTCGAGGGTGGGTCTTACGATACCTATAGCGAGACGGCCTTTGGTAACTTCGGCTCGGATCGCGGTGGTGTGGTGGCTTCACTTTCGCGGGATGACAGTAACGGTCTTAATACGCACAGTGACTACGACAACACTACTCTCTATCTAGGCGGGCAATACGACGTTGTCCCGGGATTACTGAAACTCTCTCCAATATTTCGCCTGATTGACGCAGGAACCGACCTGGATACGGATCCCACTGTCAGTGAGAGCGGGGAGATTATCCCGAACCAGGATACCGAGAAGAATCGAGTCGATGCTTCTGGGTATATCTTAGGTATCACGAGCTCCTATACCCCAAGCTCAGCTTACGAGAACCGGGTCCGGGTCTATTACAACGATGTCGACCGAGATTTCTTTTTTGACTTCAGCGGATTCGAGAGTCGCTCGGAATTCATTGGTAAATCATTTAATACCGAGATGGAGAACATCTTCAAACTCGCGGATTTAAATAGCGAGATTGTCCTTGGCTTAAATTACGAGCATCAAAAGTCTCGTACAAATAACGACGACGTAATTGACGATGACTCGCGGGATCAATATTCGATTTATCTCTATGATCGCACGGGATTTTTTGATGATATTCTGCAGCTCGCTGGCGGCGCCAGAGTAACGGATATCAGCAATATCGATAAGACGATTTCGACTCTTGAGGCCTCCGCGGTTGTTAAGGTGCCGGTGACAGACTCGCGCATTCACACCAGCATCGCTCAGGGGTTCCGCGCGCCGACACTGTTTGAGACCGATGGAGATATCGTTGACTTCAATACGGGAGAGCTCGTCGCAGTGGGGAATGACAACTTGGATGTGGAAGAGGCGCTCAGCTGGGATGCTGGAGTTGAGCAACAATTTTTAGATCAAGTCCTAAGAGCTGACGCGACATTCTTCCAAACTGACGCTGATCAGACGATTGTTTATGATTACCTCAACAATACTCATTATAATGGTGGTGGCGGAAAGACGCAGGGAGTTGAGACTTCTCTGCTAGTGATACCAAATGAGCTTTACACGTTGCGCGGGGCATATACCTATCTCGACCGTGCCGAAATCGACTCAAACACTCGGCGGCCAAGGACTCCCAAAAATTGGTTTGCGTTAACTAACGTATTCAAATACGAGGCCCTAACCCTCAGCGCAAAAATCCGTTTCCGCGACGAACAAGAGGTGCGCTTCTTCGGAGTTGCTAATCCGGTAAAGGAGGATGGGGTTACGGTTGTGGACCTTACAGCTAATTACGATGTGACAAAAAATGTCGAGCTTTTCCTCCGCGCGGAGAATATTTTCGACGAGGATTACACTGAGGCAGGATATCAGATGCCAGGAGCTTCAGGATATGCAGGGGTTAGATTGAAACTCTAACCTCTACCCCTGAGTTTTTTCAATCAACGACGCCGTCCCCTTACTTATCGCCCAGCGCGCGACGAGGATATTTATTATCATTACCAAATAAAGAGAAAGGAACATCAGAGTCGGTGTCAGCACTGGCCCGACGCGAGCCCGAATTGGTTCGACAATTATGAGAAACATTAAGGCCGCGGAGGGTAGGCTCAGAATTGTTACGAGAAGAAGGCTTAATAATAGCAGCATTAACGTTCCGAGTCCCGCAGAGAGCTGATTTGGCGACTCCCACTCGAAGCTCGCAAAAATTGAGCCTAGTCCGATAGCGAGTCCTGTAAAACCAACTGAAAGAGAGAGGCCAGTTAGCAAGACATTTAGCCCAACCAGGAAAGTCGCATTAATCGCTATTACTCCCGAAAGCAGTAACGAGAGGCATATTGTTGAGGTCACCGGCAGCCAGCAGATGAATTTCGCCGTAATTAATCGCCGCACTTCAATCGGTGTAATCCGTAACAACCAAAACGCTTTGCCCTCAAGTGAAACAGAGGGATAAACCAATCGGGTCATGACAACTGTTAATATAAATCCGGCAAACATAATGTTTACGGTCATCAAAAACGCCTCCCAGACTTGGAGCGCGACTGAACCGATATCAAGTGCGACACTGGTGAGCCTAAAGATAACTACATAGGCCGCTCCAATACCGAAAAATAATAGCAATTGCAGCGACTGTGCTCGATCCCGAACGAGTGTGCTTAAATCCTTGATGATGATAGCCCGAGTCTGCGAGTCAATAGGTAGAAGGTTATAAAGACGCTCGATCAACATCCGCATCAGATCCGCATAGCCCTTAGACTGCATCGGGCTTTTCCGGACCTTGTTAAAAATTCCGGCGCGAGACCTCACAGATAGCAAAAAGAGATCGAAAACCAGATACCCGAGAGCTAGGGCAGCAGAGGCTGTAGCATAGAGGAGCGTCAGGTTTGGTCCAGGGTATCCCGGAATATCGTTAAGATAACTCGAAACCAGGTCCGCCGCCCAACGTGATGGTAACCAAATCGGACTAGGGTTCCCAAAAAGACCAATCATCTGCGCGATTGCGCCTTCGGCCTTCTGATATTTTATTCCGGAGAGTTGGCTAACAAGGGAAAAGAATCCCCAACCTACGGCACTTAGTAATACCAAAATGAGTATCTGCCCACGGTGCCAAATGTAGGTTGAAATGGCCACAAAGGCTGTCGCAAAAACCATCGAGATGCCAACTGGTATTACCAATATTGGTATCGACACCAAAAAACCCGCCAACACAAATCCTGGCTTCACCGGCACAGCCATGTAATAGGCCAAGGCTGCCGGAGCTGAGAAAACGCAATACATTATCCCAGTTTCAAATAGTGCCTCTAAGGATTTTGCCAAATACAGTCGGAAAGATGATAGCGGAGTGTAGAGAAGGAGATTCATATTCTCTGCGGTAAAGATGTTACCGATATGCGCAATCGTATTTGAGACAAGTAGCAGAAGAAAAAACGAATAGAAAAGCAGTTCAATAATCTTAGTCGGGACGAGCGCCTCAAATAGCGGGGTGTGAATACTGCGGAGTACCATGTAAAACGCAGCAAAGATGCAAGCCATCGTTAGGACGCCGACACCCAACATCAGCAGGTCGCGCTTTAGGTTGTGATAATTATTGGTCGCGGCAAAGACCCGATTTTTCCAGCTCAGAAAATATGGACGAAGCACCGTAGAGGGCATGTATGGCTCCGCCCTAATTCTGCATTAAGCCGGAAGTGGCTCGTCTGCGTAGTTATCCATTAACCGTTCGTCACGAATCTGGCAAAGCATCGGCACGAACTGCGCAAAGGGCATCGTCCGTTGTTCCTTCACGGAATACCTTCTCCAGGTGACAGTGCCCTCTTCAGCTTCTTTACCGCCAACGACCAGCATATTCGGCACTTTATGCGTCACGGCATTTCGAATCTTCTTATTGAACGACTCAGCGCTGGAATCAATTTCTACGCGAAACATGTGATTGAAAAGCTCACTCTGCAGTTTCTGCGCATACTCCATAAATTTCTCATTGACCGGTATAATCCGAATCTGCTCTGGTGCCATCCAGGTCGGGAAAGCTCCACCGAAATGTTCAATCAAAAACGCGAGAAAGCGCTCGTGAGTTCCAAGCGGCGCACGGTGAATGATATACGGACGGTGCTGCTTACCATCCTCGCCAACGTAGGTTAGTTCAAACCGTTCGGGCATGGCAAAATCTAACTGATTCGTTGATGCCGTCTCCTCCCTGCCAATCACATTTCGGATTTGAAAGTCGACTTTGGGGCCATAAAAAGCCGCTTCGTCCACCCCTACTTCGTAGCGGACCCCCATCTCTTCTAGCACTTCTCGAATAATGCCTTCTGAATATGCCCAGGCTTGAGGATTATCCACATACTTCTCTTTGTTCGACGGCTCGTGCAGAGAAAGCCGCATCCAGTAATCACTTAAGCGAAACTTGTCGTAATAAAGTTTGTGTAAATCCAGCACTGAACGAAACTCAGTCTTTAGCTGGTCCGGTCGGCAATAAATATGAGCATCGTTCATGCTCAGCATTCGAACCCGTAGCAGCCCAGATAGTGCTCCCGAGTCCTCATGCCGATAACATGTGCCGTATTCTGCTAGGCGATACGGCAACTCACGGTAGCTCCGTGGTCGGGATTTATAAATCATGTGGTGGTGTGGACAGTTCATCGGCTTGAGGTAATACGGCTCCTCGTCCTCTGACAACATCGGCGGGAACATACTGTCCTTATAGTAAGGAAGATGTCCCGAGGTGTAATACAGTCCAGCCTTGGTAATGTGCGGAGTGGAGACGCGCTGATAGCCAGCCTTAAATTCCACCTCCTTGGCGTATCCCTCCAAGGCGTCACGGAGGACCGTTCCGTTTGGTAACCAAAGAATTAAGCCGGGGCCGACCTCTTCGCGCACTGTGTAGAGCTCGAGTTCCGATCCGAGCTTGCGGTGATCCCGCTCCCGCGCAAGCTTGCGCTTTTCTTGAAACTCATCCAACTCTTTTTTAGTTTCGAAAGCGAAGGCATAAAGCCGAGTAAGTTGCGGACGCTTTTCATCACCGCGCCAATAGGCACCGGCGATATTATCTAATGTAAAGGCGTCAGTTGGAAGTTCCCCAGTGTGTGAGACATGCGGGCCTCTACACATATCCTCAAACGGACCGTTTCGGTAAAAACCAATTTCTTTTTCACCTTTAGAAATCAGCTCTTGGCAGTATTCTACCTTGTAAACCTCCCCAACACCTTCAAGGTATTTTACAGCCTCATCAGCTTTTCGGGCAAAGGACTCGAATTTCTGCTTTTCTTTAATGATTGCCCGCATGCGCTTCTCAATCTCCGGGAGATCCTCTGGGCTAAGCGGCTCTCCGAGATCAAAATCATAATAAAAGCCATGCTCAATTGGTGGTCCAAAGGCCAGCTTAGCCTTCGGGCGAACCTGCAACACCGCCTGCGCCATAACGTGCGCCAGCGAATGGCGAATCTTATAAAGCTGACTCTCAGTATCTTCAGAACTTTTCATTAACTAAGCCTTTCCACGAGAAGTGCGGTTGCCTCGCCCCCGCCATTACAAATTGAACAAATTCCGAATTTACCATTTAGTCGCTGCAACGCATACGTAAGTGTTGTCAGAATTCTCGCACCTGAAGCCCCGATTGGATGCCCCAAGGCGACAGCCCCGCCGCTCACGTTCAACTTATCTGCTGGAATCTCCAACCCGGATTGACACGCCAAGGCAACGGCAGCAAACGCTTCATTGATTTCAAAGAGATCGATATCTGAGATGTTGAGACCAGCTTTCTTTAGAACATTTTGCACAGCGCCAACTGGAGCGGTTGTAAACCACTCCGGTGCCTGGGCGTTCCAAGCTTGCGCAACGATACGCGCAATCGGTTTCAATTTATGCTGTTTAAGATAGTCTTCACTACAAACGAGCATCGCTGCAGCGCCATCATTTATGGACGAGGCATTTGCTGCGGTAACCGTTCCATTCTTATCGAAGACTGGTTTTAGGGAGGGAATCTTGTCTGGCCTGCCCCGACCCGGTTCTTCATCGACTTTAACTTCCACCTCATCGCGTCCGGCCTTAACTTTGACTGCGACTATCTCTTTCTCAAAGTAACCTTGCTTTATTGCATTATTAGCTCGCGCATAGCTCTCAATCGCAAAAGCGTCTTGCGCTTCACGCGAGATATGAAATTCGCGTGCGCAAAGCTCCGCAGCGTTTCCCATATGGAAATTATTATAAACATCCCATAGACCATCATGAACGATGCTATCCAATGCCGGAACATGGCCGAGCTTTGCGCCGCTTCTAAGAGATGGGAGAATGTAGGGAGCAAGAGTCATGTTCTCCATTCCGCCAGCAATAACGGCCTGGGCCTGACCAAGCTCAATTTCGTTTGCTGCAAGCATGACTGCTTTAAGACCTGAACTGCAGACTTTGTTAACCGTGAGCGCTTGCACGGTATTTGGAAGTCCGGATTTAATAGCAGCCTGTCTAGCGGGCGCCTGTCCCTGCCCCGCTGTCAGCACCGAGCCCATTATTACTCCCTGGACTGAATCAGTTGGGATCTTAAGTTCCCCAATAACAGACTTAATCACCTGCGCTCCCAGCTCGGAAGCCGGGGTAGTGCTAAAAGCACCCGCAAGGGAACCAATAGCGGTGCGCTTCGGTGAACAGATGAAAATCTCTCCTTTTGGAGCCATAAAATTACCTAAGCTAGTTAGTGATGAAATTAGCGGGTTAAGCCCACCAATATACAGACAGCAGCAGAGAGAGGCCAGAGCTGTCGGAACTAAAATATAGAGTCCGTTCGAGATACGCGGAGTTAATTCTTGACTTGATAAGAGCCTAGGTGCTCTGACAAGTTGGCCTATTACTAACTTGCCTATTACCAACTTGTCTGGGCATTAGGTGCTCGATTCCGGGCTTATGAAATTCTCTGAGAAACTGGAATCAATACTGGAGCAAGGGGTCAACAAAACCTTTCTGCTCTTGAGTTTTTCCCTGTTAATTTCTCTGCTCGCACTTATCTCAATAAGCAAAGGGCGAAGCGTTCTTCCAAAAAATCCCGCCGGAGAGGTCGGACGCACGGCAATTTATCTTGCTCAGACGGGAAAGATTTCAAGGGATGATTATGTTGCAAAATATAATTCATATCTGGAAATTAGTCGGCAAAATCCGGGGTTTGTATATACACAGGATTATTTTGCACTCGGTGCCAACGGCGCGCTTTATCCCAAGCACCCCCTACTTATTAGCGTTCTTGC
>CAYMWO010000059.1:0-14756 GCA_964393905.1 uncultured Bdellovibrionales bacterium
GTTTGGAGCGATAATTGCTTCATTCATGGTTGAGCACGTCGGCTCGTCGCCGGTAGTCCAACCACAACCTCCAAGTAAGCCAGTCTCAACCATTTCAAAGTTCGAAGAACCAAAGGATTGTGGGGATGTATTGGGTACCTGCACCGCGCAATACCAAGAGGATGCGGTTACCTGCCCCGACAGCTCGCTGAATGAACGCATTGCTGAACTGACACAAGCGGGGAAGAGCATCGAATGCGATCAATCAATTAGCAAAATGTCTCACGAATGTCCTAAAGGCTGCGAACTTGATAAATCTAGTTTACTATTTGTTCCTGGCAAAACTGAAACTGACTTATTACCCCGAGACGATCTCCCGGGAAGATGCGACCTCTCAGCTTCTCGACCAATTACGCTAAGAGGTAGTTGTGTCAGGAAGGCCTTGGCGGGTAATTAGCTCATTTGGCGAGCCTATGAACCCTCTTGGCGAGAGCCAGTACTTCTAACAGAGAATTCCTTTTTGGTTCCATCGCTAAGTTGTGCCACAACCACGGTGCCTGCTGGGTATCCACTTCCTGGCTTGCTAAAGCGAAAGTGCGCCCTTCCTCCATTTGCGACTCCGCTATAATTTCCTTTTTCAATAAGCGTTCCATCGCTGGCATATAGCGCGGTCGATTCAATCTTTCCGGAAAGAGATGCCGGAAGTAGGACAACTAACTTACCGTTTGATTCAGAAACCGGCTTCCAAAGAAAGCCAGCGCTGCCGCCGCCAGAAGGGGATGAGGAAGTGGAGATAGAAGAGGAAGCTGAATGCGAACCCACCCCGCTATTTACGTTTCCGGAATGACTCGAGGGAGCGATGTTTGAGGGAGCAGATAATGAGCGGCTCTCGACTTTATTTGTGCCATTCTCAATTGCTTGAATGGCCGATTCAGCTTTGGCAATGGCGTCATCAATTGACATGACGGCAATTGTATTATCCCCAGGACCGCCACGATTATCGAATAATGTGCTGGTATCTGAGTCCAACTGGGCGGCCGCAAAAGATCTCCCGTTTATTTTCTCGGCCTGCTCCGCTGTTACTAGTTTGAGCTCCACTAGTTTCTTTAGAGCAACCTTGACGGCATCTTCTGTTAGTAATGGTGGATTTCCACTGCCGATAAGTTGGCCAAAGATCTCTTTATATTTGGCCCCTGCCTGAGGACTAATATCGCCCAGCATGAACGCCACGAGAGCATGTTGCAGCTCTTCTTCATGGATATTCCCTTGGGCATCCGGAGTTAGGGTGGATTTTATCGATTTACTAACGGCACTAGTTCCAATGTTCGCAACGGAGTTAGGTGTCGAACTCTTGGCGATAGGTGAACTATTAACCGATCTTGTATTAATATCAGTCGCTGCATGCCCACCTAAGGAAGGCAATGCTCCACGGACATTAGGTTTTGCATTGGTAATAGCAGCCATATTTTCGCGACTTACCGCTACTCCCCCCAGAAGAGGTAAAATATTCTTACCACTAGAAATCATAACGAAACCTCACATATGAAAATTTATGCCCACGAAGGCCTAATCGGCCAAAAGGCGAAATTGTTGCCGGGGAAAATAGTGAGGGAATGAGGAAGCGATCACAGCTAGTTAAACCCTATCAAGAACCTTTACTATTGGCCGAAACCTTCCGTCACGACGTCCCTTACGGGGGCCGTGACGGAAGGGACTCACGTCTGTTGCCGCGAGATCCTTTTCGGTCGGCTAGGGTTAGCTGACCACTTGCTCCCCGTGAATACCCACGGAGGATACTTCAGCGGGTTGCGCGATTACCCCCTTCGTCGCCCACTCCAGCAGCACCTTAGTGCCGCCGCTTGGAGCGCCTAGTGCGGCCGAAGCATCTCCTCCATGAATACCCAGCTCCATGTGGCGGAAAGCCGTTCGACCATGTCCTTCAAAGACGGTGCTCCCGGGGTAGAGGAACAGCCCTCCCTCACCGTTGAAAAGGGTCGGCGAGTAAGTCGCCGTAAGGAGGATGTCCGACCGACCTCTCACTCGAACCCTGAGCTGCTCTCCGAACGAACGACCGTTGAAGAGCGGAGCCGCAGCGGACAAAGTGAGCTTGATGTTGCCGTAGTTGTCGGTAGTCCCGACCGCGGTGTCCGGCACGTCCGGAATGTTCCACTCTTGGCGCTCCAGCGGACCCTCGATCTGGTCGAGTTCCCCGCGCAGAGTCTGGGCGATGATGAACGGATAGAAGTCCCGTGAACGAAACTGGTGGTATTCCTCTCCGGTCACCACACGATAAACCGAGCGGATCTGCTCTCGAACGAAGGCCAAGTTCCAGCCCGAGTTCGGACCGAACACCAGCAGACCGCTCTTGAGTAACGCGACATAGAAGGATGCCCCCTTCTTCTGTCCAACCAAATTCGCTCGAGGATCCACGTTGTGAAATACGAGCGAGAGGGCCGGCCGCTTCGTTGGAGATGCCAGCCCAAAAATGCCGACTTTGAACCCGGCATCCACGGTGTTGAATCCGGCCGATCCAACGGAGTTGATCACCAAAGGAATGGGGTTCTTTCCCTGCCCACCCTCTAAGGCCCTCTGCAGTGCCTGTCGCACCTCAGCCTCCGCCGGGTCTCCGTAGCCATTGAAGTCGGCGACGAAGACGATGTTCACAGGGCCGCTCTGATAGCGAGCGGCTGCCTCACGAAGCTCCCAAAGCGGATCGTGTTCACACATGCGCAAACCTCCCAGTTATGCGACATCAGCCTTTCGGCCTTTTTGTCGCGGCCTCGAAACTCGGAGCAAAAACCCTTACCAACTCCGGTCTCAAAAGACAGGAGCTAGCTGTGACCGCTGACCTACAAAGTTGCGCAAGCTCTGGACAAGACTCTCACGCAGCACTGTAAACCAGCGCCAATCATCTACCGTAAACACATGTAAAAGAACGTAACGGCGACTTCTTTCGGCCGCCTATTCCGGTATATAAAGAGTGATGTTCGAGAAGAATTGAGATACTTTATCCCCCCGGCACTCAAAAGATTGCCGGAAGGTTAAGTCTATTTCCCTCAGGCAATCAGAAACATTCTGCACATGCACATCGACGCAAAACGCCGTGCGGAGTGTGAGCTGAATGCTGAGCTTGAAGGTAAGTGTGACATAACTGTAGTGCGTATATTGAAAATTGTGAGGAAAGTCAAGCCCAGAATAAGCCTTATCCTTCTGACGACAGCTCGTTTCTTAGCTGCATAAGGAGTTCGGACACCCCGAGATGTGCCGCTTGATGATCAATATAGGCTAGGTCTAGTACGCCACGACTTTTGAGCATCAACTTCACATCTTGGCGACTTTTGTGGCTTCCCTTTTTAATCCAAAGAAGTTTCGATAGAATCGAGTCCTCTTTCGAAACAATCGGCACGGTAACGCCCGGTAAAAGTTCTTCTACTTTGCTTCGTTCCAATTCGCCAGGGATAGACTCGCCTACATGGAAATCAACTTTGATAAGGGTCTTTTCATCTAGTGCTTGAAAAATGCTTCCACGTCTTACGGCATCCTCCACTGAATCCGGCTCAACATAAAAACTTTCGGAAAGCCGAGTGATAAGGGTAACTAGAGCGCTTCCGATTGAAATTTTAATGACGATATCGATATCTTGTGTGAATCGAGGTTCGCCGTATAAGGAAGACGCCAGGCCACCAGTTATATGATATTTGATTTTCTGTTCTGAAAGAATCGCGCAGACTCGGGTGATCGTAGCCTTTAAGTCCTCAGCGCTAATCACGAAAGGCCCGCCCTATATAATAATTTCATCACTGCCGAATCCGAGGAGTATAGTCGCTCCGCTACCCGCAGCTGTATCTCACGCGGAGAAAGACCCGAATTTTCTCGAGAAATCTGCAGACTCAACATTTCGCACAGCGCGCCGAACAGAGAGGCGGTTCTTTCGACCTTCTCCATTCCGCTCATTGCATCCAGGCCTTCTTGGTATCGCCGCTCTACCAGTGACATTTTTGTCCTCCAAAACGATAATAGCGATGATACCAGAAGACGGGGATTAATGGCCAGGATGTCAAGTCGTGCCCAGAATCTCCGAATAAATTAATATATGTTTTTTTCCACCCACCTCTGGCGCGAAATGCTGGGTCATAATTCCTCGCCAGCTCCCTCGCTCACCCGTATTGGCCGCAACTCCTTTAATCCCTTGTCTCAAAGCTTGAGCTAGTGCCTGGTAATCCCCCGTAGCTACAAGCTCTGCCGGGTAGTTGACCACCTGCTGCAAAACCTCCCTCACCCCCGGAAGATCGGTCGAGACCACAGGCACACCGGCAAACATTGCATCAAGCAGGACAGTTGGAATCCCTTCACTGTCTGAAGAGATTACAAGTAAGTCAGCCGCATAGATTAACTCACGCGCATCGTCTCGAAACCCTAGAAACGTTACCCGCTCATCAAGACCGAACTCTTTATTCTTACTCTTAAGCGTTGCCGCCTGCGGGCCGTCGCCGACTATATAGATATGAAAGTTGTCGGATGACTTTTGCAAAGCATCCGCCGCTTCCAGAATGAGATCCACCCGCTTAACCGGGACTAGTCTTCCGACAAAGACAATCGCCGGTCGTTTTGAAAGCAACTGATCGGCTTCTCTCTGGGCTGGAGCTGTCGCATCCGCAACGTTATGCACGATGCGCAGCTTCTTAAGTCCAGTGTATGAGAGTGCCGTAGCGAGCGCGTTCGAAACAGTGACAACACGCGCCGCAAAATACTTGGAGATAAAACGATGAAGCGAGTTGTAGAAAAGGGCCTTGAGCTTAGCAAAGCCTTTCGGGTTCTCGGTGAAGCCATGATAGGTAGTTACCAGAGGGACGCTCAACCTCCACGCTATGTAAGCGCCCACTACTGCTTCCTTATAACCGTGACTAACCAAAATCTCGGGCTTAAATTCGCGGGCGGCCGAAAGCGCAGTTGAAAGTAGAGTTACGATCCCTGCTTTCTCAGAAACGACCGTCGTGGGAATATTCGCCACAGCGTAGCGTTCAGCAACTGCTCCCGAATTAAAAAGCAGAGCTCGGACCTCCCAACCCAGACTCTGGATAGCCGCAAGCTGAAGCTCCATCTGTGCCTCTGAGCCGCCCCAAAGATCGCCTGAGAGAATGTGTAAAACTCTGTTTCTCACGGAATAAAATCCTCAATACTTGCCGGTATAACAGTGCCAGGGCAATGGGGACAGCTTAAAACATAACTTAAGCGCTTGGTATCGCTGGCAATTAAGCTCCTTTTTTACTACACTCCCCGAGGCCCAGTTACCGAATTAGAGATTATTGCAGATGCCGGAAAATAAATCTTCACGAGGAAAACGACTCAGCGTCTACCTGGGGCTCCTAACATCCCTAGGGTGTATTGTCTGGCTCCTGCGATACGTAGAGGAGGATGAAATCTTTGCTCGGGTTAGAGAGGTGCATCCCGGATACCTTATCGCTGCAATTATTGTCACGATTATAAGTTACATTTTGCGAGCTGCTCGGTGGCCCCTATTTTTCCGCGATGGTGCGCCCGGCCTTTACGATTCTTATCGTTGCTTAATTATCGGCTTCTTCATGAATAACGTACTTCCGGCTCGTATCGGAGAGCTAGTGAGGGCGCATGTTGGCGGTAAGGCGACAAAGCAAAGCCGCACAATTGTGCTAGCTACTATCGCCGGTGAGCGATTGGCTGATGGATTAATGATTAGCCTGCTTTTTGCGGTACTCTTTAGTGTTTTTTCCACACCGGAAGAAAGTCAGCATGCCTCTCAGATCTTCTATGTTGCCTATCTTTTCGGTGCTGCCACCCTCTTTACAGTTCTTGTCATCATCTTTCGCGCCCGGGTTTTTTCGCTGCTTCAGCGATTAAACCGCATCATGCCAGGGAACTTGTCTACTTATACTCTTGTTCGGGTACAGCGTTTTGTAGAGGGCTTGGCTCCGATGTTCAAACCCTCAAAGGCGCGCACTATTGGCGCTTTCTCGGCAGTCATCTGGTCAGTGGAGCTATTAGTTTATTTTCTTGTAGCAAAAGCCTTTAGTCAGGAGCTCACAATCGGTGCGCTTAGCCTTTTCCTTGCAGCAGTGAATTTCAGCTCACTCATCCCGGCCGCGCCTGGTGGGATTGGGGTCATTGAGGCCTTTGCCACCTTAGCCCTTGTGCAGCTAGGGCTTAATCGCGAAGCCTCGCTAGCGATGGTTGCAGCGCAGCATATTATTCAAATTGCAGTTGTTGGAGTCCCTGGGCTATTTTTCTTTTTTTCCGACCTTGGTGGAAAAATTCCAGAGTCAGCTGAGGAGACCGGCGATGAACCTGAGGATGTATCAGGTACGGGCGTGCAGCTAGGTGCTAAATTTACTGATATTAGTAGCCCTGAAGACTCATCCGCAGGCCCCAGCTTACCACCCGCCATTCTTGCCGCAGAATTGGGGCAACCTCAGGGAAAAAATGAGCTCGAATTCTCGATTGTGATCCCCGCTTATAACGAAGAGCTGAGACTTCCATCCACCCTACTTTCCGTCGTTGATTACTTCAATGGGCGAGGGGTGAGTTATGAGATTGTTGTTGTAGATGATGGTAGTTCCGATAAAACAGCAGAAGTTGTCCAAAGATTTGAACACCTCTCACCACACATCAGACTTCTTTCTTATCCGGAGAATAAGGGTAAAGGATACGCGGTGCGTCTCGGTGTGCTTAGTGCCGTAGGGAAGCTCATACTTTTTAACGACGCAGATGGAGCAACTCCAATTGTTGAGATCGAGAGACTAGAAGAGGCAATCAAGGCGGGTGAGCATATCGCAATTGGTTCACGTGCGATGTACTCACGCGATACTTCAATTCATGCGCTCTGGTATCGGAGAGTGATGGGGCGCATATTTAGTGCTTTTGTTAACTTTGTTGTGCTTCCAGGGGTGGCTGATACTCAATGTGGCTTTAAGCTTTTTCTTCGGCCAGTCGCGAGATACCTCTTCGCCAGGCAAAAGGCCGACGGGTTTTCCTTTGATGTTGAGATACTATTTATCGCTCGGAAATCACACTGCAGGATTGCGGAAGTACCGATTAACTGGACGAACATTCCAGGCTCTAAAGTGAATCTTGTGACAGATTCCCTCCGGATGTTACGGGACATTGTGCGCTTCAGAGCGCGAAGTCTTTCAGGTGTGTATCGCTAACCCCCTTACTGATTAATAATCGTTTCAACCAATAGGTCAGAAAGTCTTAAGGCCTCAGCTGAGAACTCGTGCATGTATTGGCGAGTTTCGATAAATCGCTTGCACAACTCCTCGCGGTCCTTCTTGCCGACAATTTTACCCAAGCTGGTAACGGCTTCGCTGAAGAGTTGTAACACATGCGGAGCATGGGGATTGGAGTTTAAAATCTCGGCGTAGAGCTCAGGGTCCTGCGCAAATAGTCTTCCGATTACGGCTAACTCAAGTTGGTAAATCGGCGATGTAAAGCGCAGACTATCCTCGATTGTTATTCCGCTGTTTTTTAATGTTTCGCCCAGTACAATTTTCGAGAAGTGTATGAGAACCTGCACAACTGACATCATTCTGTCATGCGTAGTCGCGTCGGTTTTTAATAGCTCAAAACCAATTTCAGCCAACTCTCGTTCTAAAAGATCGCTAAGCGGTCCAGGGCGCACATGACAGAGAATAATCTTCTGCCGTCTGGCGTTGGCGATTGTTGGCCCGAACATTGGATGCATCCCAAGCACTTGCGCTGGAGAGGTAACTGCAATCCTGCATATCTCCTCTTTTAAGCTATTGATGTCACAAAATAGCTGATTTTCTCGCAGTAACGGCGCTACCTCACCTGCAACTTCCGCTGCATGTTTCATTGAGACGGCCAAAAGAATAATGTCGTAGGGAGCAAGTTCCGCGGAAGTAATCGGAGTCCCTCTTTCAAGGACACCGACTTTCACTCCACGATTGGCAAAGGACTTCCGAAAAAAGCTCCCCATCTGACCAGCGCCACCAATAATCAGCACTGAATGGCTGGAGAGATGACTCGTTATCTCCGGACCCTGGCCGCTAATAGCTCGTGTCCGTGAGGGCCCCCTGGATTTCATAATCCCACTTAGCTGCTCTGCCGCTTCTAGAATAATTTCTTCGGTTTTTTCCCAACTGATACAACCGTCGGTAACGGAGACACCATATTTTAGTTGGGAGAGATCTTGTGGAATATCCTGCTTTCCCTCCAACAAGTTGCTCTCCAACATCAATCCTACAATCGAGGAGTTGCCCTTTACGACCTGGGAGATAACATCGGCAAAAACAGCGGGCTGCAGGGCCGGGTTTTTGCACGAGTTGCCATGGCTACAATCAACCATAATATTTAAAGGAAGTTTCGCCGCTAGAAGCTGCTCCTCCGCCTGCATGATGCTCCGGCTATCGTAGTTAGGTTTAGCTCCGCCCCGAAGGACCAAATGTCCATAACTATTTCCGTGGGTGTGATAAACTGCGGCTTGACCGTGTCTTGTCACTCCGAGGAAGCGATGCGGGTGAGCCGCCGATTTTATGGCGTTTATCGCGACTTCGACACTCCCATCAGTGCCATTCTTAAATCCCACCGGGGTAGAGAGTCCGCTCGACATCTCACGGTGTGTCTGAGATTCCGTTGTGCGAGCCCCAATAGCAGTCCAGGTGATGAGATCGGAGAGATACTGTGGAATAAGTGGATCCAAGGCCTCAGTAGCAGCAGGCAAACCCAACTCTGCAAGATTCAGCAGAAGTGCGCGAGCCTTAAAGAGCCCTTCCTCAATTTTAAAAGAGTCGTCTAGGTAAGGATCGTTAATTAGTCCCTTCCAGCCGGTAGTTGTTCGAGGCTTTTCGAAATAGACGCGCATGATAATCAACAAGGACTCGCTCACCTTCTCTGACAATCTCTTGAGGCGCCGCGCGTATTCTTCGGCAGCGCTGATATCGTGAATTGAGCAGGGCCCGACGACGATAAATAGCCGCGGGTCGCTTCCATCCAAAATCTGCCTAACACTCTCCCGACCTCGCAAAGCAGTCTGGCGAGCGGACTCAGTCAGAGGATATTTGGCTTTCACCTCCTCGGGGGTCGGGAGGAGGGTTGAGGAAACGATATTGACGTTGTGCAGTGAGTCTCTCGTGATCACATGATATCCCTTATGGAATTCCTCGAGTCAGCCAGGGCCCGATGAGATTCGCTATTGGTAGGGGTAGTCGCTGCCAGCAAGTAACCAGAGTCGAAAACTTTCCGCTTTTGGGGTTAACGTCTGGCACCGCACCTTCGTCTAGTGAGTAATACCAGTGCAGTGGTAATGGTTTTGCACCCCACTGGGCCTTAAATTTATAGGGACCGGAATCAGGTGTTGAGCGCCCAAAATCAAACTGTCCGTAGCCATCAAGGCAGGCGCTCTTAATTGCCTCCCAGTATAACAGCATATTGGGAGAAGCTCTGTTAAATTTTCGCAGTGACGAGGCCCAGGGAATTTCCACATTCTTCTCTGATCCGATGGTGATGCCGGCCGCGGCTGGGGTGTTGTTTACGGAGACAGTGATAATTCTCAGCCGCTTTCCAAACGCTGATTTGGCCTCAGTAAAAAGCCGCTTCGGATAAACAGGAGTTCCTAAGTCGCGCATGTTTTCTGCAAAAACAGCATAGAAGGCATCGATATCTGAGTTAGTGGCTTCGGTACCAGATACAATTCTTGCGGAGGCACCTTCCTTAGCCGGTCTTCTAACCTGACTGCGAAGTTTAGCTGGCAATGAGTTAAAGAGCTGCTCGGGGTCGGACACTAGAGGGAGCAGCATGGCCACTTTGTGCGAACGCAGGGATAGAGCCTTAGGGAAGCGCGGTTCTGGTGCACGGTGCCTAAGCTCTAGATACTTGGCCCCTTTATCGGTGGCGACCAACTCCCCGTAAGTTAGTAGGGCCCTAAAGGACTCCAGATCCGAGGCCAATATGCCCCCGGCGTTTAGGTACGGGACTGAAACTAGGGATTTTCCAAAAAGCAGACTGTGGATTGAAAAAAGCGGGAGCACCCCTGTGATTTGACGATTGGCGTCTTTCCCACGAGCGATTAGATAAATCGGCTCATGACCGAATGACCGTTGCAAGATACGCCGCCACTTAAAGGAAAAAGCGTGATGCTCAACCTGCATGCTGGCGATATAGCCCTCCCAATCACTTTCATCGGACTCGCTAGCGATACTAATTTCAATCATCTCTATTTCTTACTTTTTGCTCTCAATGCGTCGCGCAGTTGTTTCTGAGGCAATTTGAAAGGCCTCCCGTGCTGCGTCTCCAAAGGTCGCCTCCGCTACTTCTTTAATTGTTCCGAAGCGAAACTTATCGAGGAAAAACTCCAGTCGTCGAGGTAGGTTTTTCGTTCCACCATAATGGCGAATCTTACTAAGAAAGGAAAGTTCCTGGACTATAGGCTGTCCTGTATCAACCTCCCATGGGTGAGTGTAGCTGATGAAGGACTGAGCTTCGCGTTGATTAATGCGCTGTAATCCCCAGTGGAGAAAAGATAGAGGTAACAGCCGCCAATATGCCCCTCCGGCCACCGGAACTCTCAGGCTAAAGAAGGGAGTTTTTAGCAGACTCACAGCCAGTGGCATCTCAAACAGTCGCCCTTCTGGGCGAGTGATTACATGCGGAGTGCGGGGCTTATGTTGGTTGGCGTAACGCGGGTGCCAAACGGGATAGATGCTGGAATCATAAACATAGCCAGCTCGAATCAATTCATCGTAAGCCCATTGATTGTGATCCTTTATTGAGAAACTGGGAGCGCGATAACCTAAAACAGACTTACCTGTTAGATCCTCGAGTAGCAGCTTTGTTCGACGGACATCACGGTAAAAGGACCTGGGAGTCTGGTTAAAGGCCAGCCTATGGCTGTAGCCATGTGAGGCGATTTCATGTCCGAGGGATGCAATCTCTTTGACTAGCCCTGGATGACGCCTGGCTACATAGCCCAAAATGAAAAATGTGCCGGTAACTTTATGCTTAGAGAAGATCTCCAAAAAGACCTTAGTTGACTCCTCAACCCTGGAGGCGAGCTTGTACCAGCGCGCTGGACCGATATAAGGGTCGAGGTTTGACGCGTGAAAGTACTCCTCGACGTCTACGGAAATAGCGTTTACCATAACGGACGATATGACCAGCGGCCTTAAATCTGATTGCGATTCCTGCACCTTGAGCTTTCGAAAACTTGCACCAGCTGGTGGGTTTCCGTCGCCACTTGGTATTTTTAATGCCTGGCTTGAGTTAAAGCAAATACTTAAAGGCTCGTCTCTAACAGCCGCTGCGGTCCTCGCTAATCGACTCTGCACGCGGTTTTCCTTTAGTGAAGTGCTGCCGGTCTGTAATGGAACCGAGGCGCTATATCGCCTCTTTCAAAACGCGAGTTTAGGTAGCAAAATCGGTTCGGTATTAATGAGTGCCTATACCTGCCCGGATATCGCCTATGCAGCGGTCAAAGCTGGTGTAAAGGTAATTCCACTAGACATTGACTCCGGGACTTTGGAAATGCGGCTCGACCGAACGCTCGGCTCGGATGATGTAACCGCAGTTGTCTTATCCAATCTCTACGGGCTACCGGACTCGTTTTCCGGTTTTGAGAAACTAGTGCCTAGACCCCAAATCATCGATGATGGATGCCAGTCGCTCTTGAGTTCCATCAATGGAAAGCATGTGGGCGCAAGAACGGGCTTTGGCGTTTTGAGTTTCGGTCGCGGCAAGGCGTTATGTGGAATTGGCGGCGGGGCAGTTCTATCCACCGAGCCACAAAATCGAAATTACGGACTAGAGCCGACAAGCTATCTGGGAGAGCTCCGAGACCTACTGGTTCTGACTCTTAGCTGGGCACTGGAGCACCCTCTTCTTTACTCAATACCGACAGCTCTTCCGTTTCTCGAAATCGGTGAGACTACAATCAAGGAGAGGAATTTCTCGAAAAGTCCGGGTCTAATTTCAATTCTGGCAACACTCGCAAACCTCAAAACAGTCGATGCAAACGCCAAACATGCGGTGGCTATAGCTCGCGGCTGGCACGACAGACTTCCAGGGCTGGGCTTGCAAGAACCCTTTATTAACCGCGGCTTCACTTTCGACGGTTCCGTAGTGCCCCTTAGATATCCGATACTTTTTGCGGATTCCGAGCGTCGAAAGCGGGTGGAAAAGGCGCTAGCTAGATTTGGCGGAAGTGTTTCGTATAATAAGACGCTGTTTGATTTTCCCGAGCTAGTGCCGCATCTTGTCGGAGACCGTTGTAAAGAGGCAGACTCGGTTAGCAAAAGGCTGCTAACCCTGCCGACTCATAAATATGTGACAGAGCGAGATATGGATGCAGTGCAGCAGATAATACGAGGCGTTTAATGGGTGGTTATTATTGTTTATGGTCGTTGATTACGACCATCGCTATCTTCGGCGTATTCTACGCATACTTTGGCTATCCGCTCCTGCTGCTCGCGGTTAACAAGCTGCGGGACTCTCAACGGCGAGACATTCCCACCAGGCGGCCCTTTCCGCCACTCTCGTTGATTGTGACGGTTCGGAATGAGGCGGGAGTTATCAGAGAGAAATTGGAGAACACGCTCAGCTTAGTTTACGGGGGAGAGAGCGAGCGCAAGGGCCTGCAGATTATTATCGCGTCGGATGCCAGTGATGATGGTACCGATGATATCGTGAGTGAATTTGAATCTCGGGGTGTGGAGCTCGTTAGACTTCCTAGTCGCGGCGGTAAAGAGCGGGCGCAAGCTGCAGCTATCTCCCGCGCTCATGGGGAGATAGTTGTCTTTACAGACGCTAAGGTTAAGCTTGAAAAAGGGGCATTAGAAAACTTTGTGCGTTACTTTAATGAGCCGACTATCGGTTGCGTAAGTAGCGTCGACCGGGTTTCCGGAGAGACCGGCAGTGGTGAGGGCTTTTATGTGCGTTACGAAATGTGGCTACGGCGTTTAGAGACGCAATTCGGGTCCCTTGTGGGGCTTAGTGGCTCATGTTTTGCCGTTAGAAAGGAGGTTTGTCGAGGCTGGAGAACTGATATCCCAAGTGACTTCGCCGCGTTGATTCAGGCTAAGAGGTTAGGTTTTCACGGTGTCTCCGCTGAAGATGTAATTTGCAGCTACTCAGCTGTTAAGACCGAGGAAGAGGAGTACGGAAGAAAGGTTCGAACTGTGCTTCGCGGCATTACAACCTTCATCTCCTGCCGTGAGATGCTGAATCCTTTTAAATATGGCGCGTTCTCTTGGCAGCTATTTAGCCACAAACTAGCTCGCTGGCTGGTGCCGATTTTTATCTTGATTTCTGCCATTGGTTTGCTCGTATTAGCAGGGCAAGGGGGTATCTGGAGCGGACTTTTTTTCTGTGGAGTCGTTTTCATCTCGCTTGCAGTAGTTGGCTATCTCCGACCAGCTATGCGAGGTTTCTTGATCGTAAAAATACCACTATTTTTTTTGGTAACGAATATGGGAATTGGTGCAGCCTGGATCAGATATTTTAGAGGCGAGCGCAGCGTGGCCTGGAATCCGTCTGCCAAACTATAAAGGTTACTGGTGTTCAAAGACCAAAAGAAACTCTCCCTTTTTATCTCGATAGCGGCATTTATATTGGGTGCCATTGTTGCTGGAGGCTTAAGTATAAACGAGCCACATAAGTTCCTAATATTGGCGCTAGGAGTGGTTCTAGGTCAGTGGTTTACATATCAATACAAGCGAAAGGTATCCTCTCCGCTTTATATCTCAGTGTTTCTTATCGTCGAGCTAGGATGCCTTGGTTATCTAAACGAGATGGTGGAGAGCACACAAAAATCAGGACTATTGGCTCTCTATGTTTTATCCGTATTGGTTCAGTCTCAACTTAATCGTGAGAGTGTAATTGGGGTTTTCAGTCGAGTCCTCTGTTCAATGATTATTCTATCCTTTACCTCGATGCTCGGGGCCTTTGCGCAAAATGATGAGATATTTCCAGCCACAGCTATTCTCGGATTAATTCCTGGGTTCTGGTTGGGCGCGGCGTTTATCGCGGAGAGAGCCTCAGTGATTCAGGATTCCAGCCAGGGATTAGGATGGAAACGGGAATTTTCAATAGAGCGTAAAGGCCAGATAGTTTTCCGACCTGGGGGTATCACTCGAGTTTTTTCTTCGCTGTTAATTCTCGGTCCTGCCTTAGCTCTAATTCTCGCCGGACTGGGGTTTCTCCCGGCGGGGTTTCTCTTGGTGGCCCTTCCTCTAGCCTGGACTCCCAGAATCGCCATTGATTTTCAAAAGCAGAGCGCTGCGGATGAGCTAATAGCGTTACGGGTGACGAGGCTCAATACATTGCTCCTCGTGACTCTCCTTACCGCAGGACTATTGGCTAGGGGTTGAAGAAACCACCCCCGAAAGCCGTCCAAGGTCCGAGATATCTGGGACAATTGAGTTAAAAACCGTACTTTTGGGGATAGTCGAAATAAGCCAATCGGCTAATATGCCGATGTGTAGAGGAAGTAAGTAGTTTGGCAAGATTCGTAAACTTGAACTCTATGAAGATCAACTTTCAATGTTCGCGGTATTGTATCGATGCTGGTCTCGGCATCTGTCTTGCCATAGTGAGTGCTGGTTCTGCATATGCCGAACCAGACCTGACAACCGGACCTGTTAGAGCCTTTGCCACTCCAGTCTCTGTTGCTAAACCTTCCACGACTCTCGCACGCTCTACCACCGATCCGAGATCCGCGCCGCTTACAGCTGCGGAAAAGTCCATGAGCTTGAACGAAGAAGGTGTCGAACTAATCTTTCACGGGGATCATG
>CAYMWO010000060.1:0-14531 GCA_964393905.1 uncultured Bdellovibrionales bacterium
GTTTTCGGCCAAATGATCGCGGCTGTCGCAGGATCGAGAGTCGAAAAGAAAAAAAAGATATGTGGAACGTTAAAGAGTTGGGGTTTTGCAATTTTTATCGGGTTTTGCTAGGAAATAGACCCGGCTTTTAACAAATGTCGGGGGGTTGATGTCTTTGCTTTTGCCACTTCATGCTGGGGAGCGGGGTTCGCTCTATGAGATTCGCTCTAATGAGCGTCCGGCTTCCGACTTTCCTATCAAACGCTTTATTGCTTCGACTCCTGAAACACGGGCGATTTGTAACGATCCGTTTGTGGTGGGGGTGGATTACACGGAAAAGCTTCGGGTAGCGGCGGCAACTATCTTGCCGATGTTGCTGAACCATCTTCCAGCAACGCTTCTTGAAAATCACGTTGCCGTCCTAAACATCCTCCGCGGTGGGCTTAACTTTCGGCTGCGCGAGGCTCTCGCGGACGCTTTTGGCTGGAACACACATGCCTCGGCTTTTATCAGCTCGCAGCGGGCGCGCAGTAGCGAAAATCCCGAGGATTGGCATATTACCGAGTCCGCTTATCAAAAAGTCCAACTTCCCCAAAAGGCGACAATAATATTCGCGGATGTTGTCGCAACCGGCACAAGTCTCGAATACGCTCTCAAGCAGATTCTAAACATCGTGCAAAAAGATAATGCCGAGATAGAATCCCTTCTCTTTTTCACTATCGGCGGAATGCGCTCTGAGGAGATTCTCTTGGCCGTTGACTCTCTCTGTCGCCAGCGGTTTGAAAATTATCGCGGCGCAACTGTCGTTTATTTCGAGGGACGGTTTGCAGTCGCCGCCCCCGAAACTCAGCTCTCTATTAAATATACCGGCACAGACCTGCTGCGCACCCGCTCACTTTTAGCGCCGGAATTTATCGACTCTCAATATCAAGACCCGGCCTACCCGATTGAACGGTGTACGATTTACGATGCCGGCTCCCGCGCCTATTGGATACCGGAATATGTCGAGGATGTGGCGGACTACTGGGAGAAAACCCTGGAACTTGCTAAGGGCGGGATGCATTACACCGCGCTATTAAACGAAAGATTCCCCGAGCTACAAGCTGCGCTATTTAAGCCGGTGGATCTCGCGAACCTCTGTCTTAGACAGCTTCAGCTAGCCCGAGAATTACAACCATCCTCTGTCGCCAAATCAACTTCCGAGGAGTTGCAAAATTCTGGAAAAGGTCACAAACCCCTTCCGCATCCGGTCTAGCCCAAAGTGCTCATTCGGAGCATGAATCTGATCGTCCGGTAGCCCATACCCCAAGACCACAGGTGTTGCCCCAGACACCTCTACTAACTCGGCCGTAATCGGATAACTCGCACCACCTAACGCCAGCTTGCAATCAACCCCAAGAACTTGGCGATACGCCTCACAGGTAGCCACTACACCCTTAGAGTCCGGGTCTCCGCGAAATCCCTTACCGCCGCCGGACTCTGGGGTAATTACAGTCTGCACACCATGGGGGGTGAGCTTTAGGATATAATCCTTTATCTGCTGGCCAATCTTAATTGGATCTTGGTTCGGCACCAACCTGGCCGATAGCTTAATGACCGCGCGCGCTGGAATGATGGTCTTACTCCCGTCACCAAAGTATCCACTACCTATGCCGTTAATTTCAAGTGCCGGCCTTAACCAATTAGCCTGCATCGGGGTAAATCCCTTTTCCCCCGTTACCGGCTCAGCAGCAAAGGTCTGGCGATACCAGTCCTCGTCGAAATCGAAACTCAGTCGGGAAATCTCAGCCTTCGTTGGCTCCAAAACGTCGTCATAGAAACCAGGAACGGTCACCCGCCCATTGGAATCCCTAAGCGCCGCAGCAATCTCGCAAGCCGCACGCGCCGGGTTATAGGTCATCCCCCCGTGATTACCCGAATGCAGGTCAAACTTAGATCCTGTTATCTCCACCGTAAGCTGCGACATCCCTCGAGCTCCAAGAGTGACCCGCGGAGCATTCGGAAATATAAATCCCGAATCGACCACCAATAACGAGTCCGCGCGGAGCTCCTCCCGATGCTTCTTAATGACTTCGGAGATAAAAGTGCTCCCGCACTCCTCTTGGCCTTCAATACAGAGCTTAAGATTAATTGGTAATTTTCCATCCCGCTCCAGCATGCGCCGAACCGCAGCAAGCACATAAGCAAGTTGCCCCTTGTTATCCTGCGCCCCCCGAGCAAAGACCTCATTGCCGCGCACAGTCGGCTCAAATGGCGGACTCTCCCATAGCTCGAGCGGATCCACGGGCTGCACATCATAATGGTTGTAAACCAATACCGTGTGCTTATCTGCCCCAGCCTGGCAATGTTCAGCGAAAATTACCGGCGGGCCGTTTCCTTCCCAGACTGTAACATTTAGCCCACAATCTTTAAGATATTTGACTACCCACTCCCCACACTTAAGCAGCTCCGGCTTAAACTCCGCCTCAGAGCTAATGCTTTTAAAGCGCAACAGCTCGAAATAATCAGCCAGGATCTTGTCCTGATGGTTATCGTAATCAGCAAAAAGTCGTTTAGGCTCTGAGTCGGCGGAGTCCATGGGTGTCCATCCAAAGTCTTAGGTGTTTAGCAATAGGGTCGAGAAGTTGTCGGTCTTTAATTAGTAGCGTGATGGTAGTAGCAAGCCCGTGGGCTAGGGCTACGGCATAGATTGAGCTGCTATAACGAAACATTAGCGCATAGTAGCTGCACTCGATAGCGCGAATAAGCGCCAGCCGCCAACCGGCCTTAGATGGCAGGTAAAGTAAGAATCCTAGAAGGAAGTTTGCTAGGTAACCCCAAAGCACGGAGCTCAGCGCGAGATAAGAAAAGAGAAAGCCACGAAAGAAAAGCTCCTCTCCGCTGCCCGTGGCAATCCCCGCGCCTACGTAAGTTAAATACGAGTTTTGCTTTGAAGGAGAGTTTGAGCCGTGCAACTGTGCTGCTAAATTCCCCTTAGCAAAGAAAACCGTGGCGATGAGGTACAACAGCGAAAAGGCGAAAACCACAAGCCCACCGCCTAGCACACCACGCACCGTCATCTCGAGACTAAAGCGCAGTCGCGGGTGGTAGTCGAAATACCAGGCGAATATGCCAGAGGCTAGCACTGTGATGAGAAGCAGCAGCGCCTGTTTAGTAGTAGAAGTCTTTAAGCGCTCAATCACTTGTTGGCACCTGCAAATCCTAGTCCGCTATGATGTCGGGAAATAGCTTTTGGAGTTTGGCTAGGGCGAGCTTATACGGCTCGGTTTTGAACCCGGCTACCTTTCCCAAAAACTCCGCGCAATGGAGCCACTCAAAGTTATCAAACTCCTTTGTGCGCATTGTATTAAAGTCTGGCATGTCTGCGGGAGCAAGTCTCACGAGAAAATAATGTTGCTCCTGCCCATGAAAGCCGCGACGGTAAAGATGCTCAGGCCAGTCGTAGCAAATAGTCTCTGGTAGTCGCCCGATAATCGTCACCTTCCTTGTCCCAATCTCCTCTTCCAACTCCCTAAAGACCGCCTCTTCCGGCGTTTCGCCCTCTTCGATTCCGCCCTGAGGTAGCTGCCAGGCTCCTGCGATATCTGTCCGATGGCACGCGAGTATCTGGCCTTTGGGGTTTACGACAACAACGGCAACATTCGGGCGATAGCGTTTTGTCATTCAGGAATAAGTGTGCGGACTTTGGTGGAGACTTGAGCTATAGAGATGTTATCAATTTGTTCTCCACTAGCCAGGTTCTTAACGCTACAGACATTCGCACTAAGCTCCCGTGACCCAGCAATTACAGCAAAAAGTATCCCACGTTTATTGGCATACTTGAGCTGGTTTCCAAGTTTGTCGACCTCCGGAAATAGTTCTGTCTTGATTTTGGCCTTGCGGAGTGAGTTTGCAATCTGCGTGGCCCCAAAAACCGACTCCTCGTCTAGTAGCGTAACTAAAATATCAGCCGTTGAGGTTTTGCTAGATGCTTTCCCCAGCTCCTCAAAAGCGCCGAGGATTCTATCGAGTCCAATCGAAGCGCCAACCCCTGGAAGCTCACGCTTAATATATAGACTCGCTAAATCGTCATAGCGCCCACCTGAACAGATTGACCCAATCTGCGGCATCTCGTTCATCGTCGTCTCGAATACAGTGCCGGTGTAGTAGTCGAGCCCGCGCGCGATAGAAAGATCGATTGCAACCTGGGACTCGAGAATCTCATAAGCAGGAAGAGTTGTTAACACTCTATTGAGCTGCGCTATCCCGCTAAGTGCAACCTCGCTATCTTTAAGCAACGATTGTAGCTCCTTTATCAATTCCGCATTTGAACGTGACCCCGCGGAAAGTGCCACGAAAGAAAAAACCCGCTCCACTTGCGCGGCGTTTAAATTTGCCTCTTCGGCAAGTTCTTTAGCGACGACTTCACGTCCTAGCTTTTCGACCTTATCTATCGCGCGGAGCACTGGCACTGAGCGCTCGCTTGCTCCCAAAGACTGCAGGAGCCCGTTTAAGATCATGCGATTGTTGATGCGAAACTTATGTTCAATATTTAGTGCCGCTAATGTCTGGCTCATCGTCGCGACTATCTCAGCGTCGGCCAGTTCAGAACGGGTCCCGATAATATCGACATCGCACTGGATAAATTCTCGATACCGTCCGCGCTGGGGCTTCTCTGCCCGCCAAACCGGCGCGATGTGATAACGCTTAAACGGAGTTCCGAGTTCGTTGATGTGCATCGCGACAAACCTGGCTAGCGGCACAGTGAGGTCAAAGCGTAATGCGACATCCCGCTCGCCATTATCGAGAAAGCGGTAGAGCTGTTTGTCGGTCTCCGCGGAACCCTTGCCGAGAAGAATTTCGGCATATTCCAAGGCCGGGGTGTCGATGGGGGCAAAACCGAAGGTTGAGAACACCCGCTCTATGGTATGCAGCATCTGCTGGCGCACTATTGCAGTCTGCGGAAGCTGGTCCCTAAAACCCTTTAAGACCTTTGGTTCAATTATCCCTTTTGCCACACTATTTCCCCCTAGCATCCGCCGCAGTTTGCGATAACAATCTTGAAGGCTGGAATTATTAGCATAATCCGACCCTCCCGCAAGACAGCGTAGCGGGATAGCGATATCGCATCCTGAACGAAATCCAATAGTTAAGCTTTTGTAATTCCTAGAGATGTGATAGATAATGCCCAGCTTTTATCGAGCCCGGCTTCTATCAGGCACGGCTTTTATTAAACCCGGCTTATATTAAAAAAGTGTCGCAGTAATTTACAGCTCTAGTGAGTCAAGATGATGAACCCCAACCTGTCCAATCTTCCGCTTGTGAGCGTGATTGTGCGCACGGTCAATCGTCCGATTTATCTGCGTGAGTGCCTCCAGAGCATAATCCAACAGGACTATCGAAATCTCGAAGTGATTCTTGTAAACGATGGCGGTCCTTCGGTGCAGAGCATTTTCGAGACAATTTCAAATGTCTTCCCGAGCCGGCTTATTGAACTGCCCTTTAATTCGGGGCGGAGCTTTTCCGGCAACCTGGGATTAGAGAACTCCTCGGGCGACTTTATCGGCTTTCTCGATGACGATGATATCTACTACCCATTTCATATCTCAAATCTTGTAAAGACTTTGATAAAAACAGGTAGCAAGGTCGCCTATAGCGACGCCTTTCGCGCCGATCAGGTTCCAGCCGCGTTTGATTCATCGAGTTACGTAACAACCAAGCACTGGCTTGAACACTCACAAGGGTTTAGCCGCTCAGAGCTGCTGCGGCGAAATTATATTCCAATTCTCTGCCCACTTTTCTCGCGCGACTGTTACTTAGCGGGGGTGCGCTTCGATAAATCACTTGAGGTGCTGGAAGACTGGGATTTTTGGTTACAGCTCGCCGACAAATGGGATTTTGTCTACGAGCGCAAAATTACAGCCGAGTATCGGGTGAGAAATGATGGCACGAACACTCTGCGCCAGAACCCAGAGCTCTGGGAGTGGAGCAGGAAATATGTCAGAGAAAAGCACGGTGCTTTCCTCTACAAAGCGGCCTAAGAAAAAGTAGTAGGAACTGAGAGGCTTTTACGCTGATGAATGCAGAACTTAAGATTGACGATCTCTTTCAGGGAAACGACCTTGCGGCACTAAGCGAGGTTAAGCCCGGCTATTATTCAGATAGCAATATGCTCCTCGAAGAGAAGTATCGCGACCTTCCAGATAGCGAGATGACATTCTTGCGGGACCGTATTCAGTCCGGCGCCCCCTGGCGGGATGTAATCTTTGATTTTACCGAGCGTCGGAAGAGCGAGTGGCTTGAACGAATTATCCTTTCACCATCCCGTTCTTTGTTTCTTGATTTAATCGACTTTCGAAAGGTTCGGAGTGTGCTTGATTTGGGAGCCGGCTACGGCCAGTTGACCTTACCACTGGCGCGCATGGTGCGGGATGTTATTTGCGTTGAGCCTACAGCGGAGCGGATGGATATTATCTATGCCATCGCTCAACAGGAGGGGTTGAAGAACATCCACTTCGTGCTATCCGATTTTTTCAATCTTAAAATCAAGCCCGGGGCGGTTGATCTCGCGATAATGTGCGGGGTCTATGAATGGCTCGGCAAGGGGCGGGTGGAGGATGTAAAAACCATTCAAGAGTCGGCCCTCAAAAAGTTGCATTCGGTATTGAGCTCCGATGGGAAGCTAGTAATTGCGATTGAGAATCGAATCGGACTTAAATATCTTCTTGGCGAAAGGGACGACCATACAGGAGTGCGCAACACATCATTTCTCCCGTATCACGAAGCCGAGGCGCGGCATCTTGCCGAACAGAAGACTCCGCTTCGGCCTCGAACATACGACATGTCCGAGTACGAAGAATCCCTTAACCGCACAGGCTTCTCGAACGTTAAATTTTATCTAGCTTTTCCAGATTACAAACTGCCGCAACTACTAGTCCCTGCGGATGACGCGGCTATGATTGATGAAGTGGTGGATTATTTGGGAACCCCTCATGAGCATGATGGGCATGAGGGGCAGCGCTCAGCGAACTCCGAAGTTTTGCAGAGGATTTATCGCTCGCTTGGCGGGCTGGATTTAGTGAAATACTTCGCCCCCTCGTATGTGATTGTCGCAACTAAGTAGAAACTATGATTGAATTAATACTCTCACACATCGCCCGTCTCTGCTCCCTGCCGCGAGCTGAATTGACATTTGCCTTAGTTAGTCGGGGAGTTTATCGCTCGGAGAGCGCGTATCGTAATGTCTTAGTAGTGTTCCGTAACGGCGTCCCAGAGTATGTCGCGAAGTGGTACCGCATGTCGCGGGACTCGGAGCTTGCTCATGAGCAGGAGCGCTCACGGGAGTTCTTTGATAGCGGCGTAGCAGTGCCCGAGGTTTTGGACTTAGCCTCGATTGGTAGCCACCAAGTGATGATTGAGCGGTTCCTTAAGGGATCCTCGCTTGAGCACCTGCTGGACCGGAAGTTTCTCACCGAAGATAAGGTGCTCGATTATTCCCGTCGGACAATCGACACGCTAATTGAGAAAACTCAGCAGCCTTCTTCAATGGATGCCTTACGGCGCGAGATTGACGACATTTTCAACCCGGTGATTGTGCAGTTAAACACCGGTGTTGCGGAGGCTGCGCGCTTCCTGATTGATGTTAAGGGCAGGTTGGTCGAGTGGTATAGCTCAATGCCACAGGTTTCAACCTCGCTCGTGCATAATGATTTCACCCTCTCGAACTTGGTTCTTTTAGACGGCGTTACTCACGCCTTTGATTTTGAGTTTTGTCGCCGTAGTCATTTTGCCTTCTGCGACTGGTTCCGACTGTGGAAGTTCTCTTCGCCTCTGACCGAAGAGAAGATGGGGGATTTTGAATTCCCTGAGTCGATTAAGAGTGTGAACGCCACAGCCGAGCGTTTAAGAAACGCCTACGTGCTTTTTGATTTGGTAGATTTTCACATTCAGTGCTCGGTCCGTCCCGGATACCAGCGCGAGGGAATTTTAAAGAAATTGGTGGCGGATCTTCTATCGCGTGCTCAGGGCTCGAAAGCCCGTGTGCGTGTGATGGAGTCCCCTCCAGCTATCGCGCCTGGAAAATACTCAGAACTTACTGTTCCGGAGCAGCTTGAGCAC
Source organism: uncultured Bdellovibrionales bacterium (assembly GCA_964393905.1). Classification (GTDB taxonomy): domain Bacteria; phylum Bdellovibrionota_C; class UBA2361; order SZUA-149; family CAYMWO01; genus CAYMWO01. Next base: position 8,077 of record CAYMWO010000060.1, read on the forward strand.
ACACGAAATGAGCTGGCTTGGTATACGAAGAAGTTCCGTGAGCTTTTGGTTAGCCACTACTCCCTATTGGAGAAGGAGCGAGCCGCAGTGGAGAGCGAGCGCGGCGCGCGCCGTGAAAACGTCGTCGTGTTAGGTGAGCTTAAGAAAATTGGCATGAACTGCGATAAGCTGGCTCTCGAGAGAAACGAGATGGGGCAGGCGTTGGCACAGGCCCGGGCCGCACTAGAAGGGCTTAAGCAGCAAAAGGCGCAGCTGGAGTTAGAGTATAATCGGGTTCAGGGCTTTTCCCCGGATCATCTACCAAAGCTCTTGAAGTTTCCGGTCAAGGCCTTAATTTCAACCTTTGCCCGAGGGCCGCTTGAGCCGTTACGGATTATCGAATACCGCAAGCAGCAGAAGCGACTACCCTTGACGCTTGTGGACAACACTCCGCAAATTGAGGTTGTAACTTTAAGCTATAACTCAGCGCGTTTTATTGACGAATACTTCCAGGCATTCACTAAAATCGATTACCCGAAGGATAAAATCACCCTCAATGTAATTGATAACAACTCCGAGGATAGTTCATATCAGCTGATCAAGGAGCATTTCGCTGAGAACGCTAGCTTCCCGTTAAAAGTTAAGCTCTATCGTTCGAGAAAAAATCTAGGATTCTCTGGCGGGAATAACTTCATTTTAAAGAAATTGCTGCGCGAGAGTAAGGCTAATTATTTCTTTTTACTCAATATCGATACAAAGATTGACGCCGGCTGCTTTGCTAATCTGGTTGAGACAATGCGGAGCGATCCATTTACGGGGATGGTCGAAGCTGTGCAGCGTCCGCGAGAGCATCCTAAGTGGTATGACCCACATACAGGTGAGACTGGCTGGTGCTCGGGTGGTGGGGTACTGATCGCTCGCAAAGCGCTTGAAGAGGTAGGCTTGTTCGATGATCGATTCTTTCTCTATTGCGAAGATGTAGATCTGAGCTGGCGAATGTGGTTGCACGGCTGGAAATGTAAAATTAATCCGAAAGCCTCGTACTCGCATTTTACGGAAGGTCTAGATAAGGAGAAAGATCGCAACATTCAGCGTTTTTACTCCGTTCGTAATAGCTTCTTTATGCATTATAAGTACGATAGTTGGGCTGGAATTAAGCGGCATCGAGAGCATTTCGAAGGGGTGGTAAACGGGCAGCGTGATGAGGGATCAAAAAAGTTATTGAGAAAGGCTTTCCGCAGTTCACGTAAATATATACCGGGACTGTTACTAGACAGATTGCGGCTCTCGCTATTTCCAAAGCCGCAGTGGATTATGTTCGACGGCTTTAATTACGAGAAGCGTCGCGAGTTTCGTGATACCGAAACTGGCAGGAAGATTTTAGGATAACGCCCGGAATGTCCGAGATAAAAAAGAAGATAGCTGAAGTCGAAGCGCAGCTTAAGCGTAAGAACTTCGCTGATGCCGTCGCCCAGGGGGAGAAGTTGCTAAAAGAGCACCCCCTGGAAGTACCACTGCTGAGAGTAGTCGGGTTTGCCTACCTTGGGCTAAAGGAGTTTGAAGAGGCCCGGGCAAAGTTCGAAGTAGCCCTTAAACATGACGAAAAGGAGAGTCGCGCTTTAAGTGCCGTGGGCAAGAGCTATCTCGCGCAGAGACGCTTTTCGGATGCTGTTTGGTATTTTCGCCAGGCCTTTGAAAAGGGCATGGAGGCTCCCGACGCGTTTGAGGATTGGTATCAAGCCGAAAAAGGCCTTGAAGAAAATGGCGACCCGCGTTCGGTGTTGTTACGCGCCTTGCAGATTTGCAAGATGCACGAGCAGCAGACCTTAACTTGGTTGGAACGGTTAGTGAAAAGTGGTGGGTTAAATAAAGCCGTTGAAAATGCCATGACGGTATACGCCCGAACCTTTCCTGAAAACCGTGAAATTCAGAAGTTAAGAATCCGGGCCTCGGCGCAAAAGGGCCTAATCGAGAGAGCGCTAAAGGAGCTTGAAGATTACCGCCTTAATGTCGGACACGACTCTACCTGGCTCGAACTGTTCCGTTATATCCATTCAGTCGCGCACCCGAGCGTGTAGCATTATTAGATAGGGGGTTTTTAAATTGTATAAAGGCAAGCTAATAGGCGTGGTGGTACCAGCTCATAACGAAGAGCTGTTGATTGCTCAAACTGTCGAAACCATGCCGGAGTTTATCGACAAGATAATTGTTGTTGATGATTGCAGTAGTGACACGACTCCGCAGGTTATGGCGTCTGTCGCAGCCAAAAACCCGAAAGTGGTTTTTATTCGTCACGAGAAGAACCGCGGCGTGGGCGGAGCAATTAGTACAGGTTATGTCTGGTGTCGAGAAAACGATATTGACATTGCTGTAGTGATGGCCGGCGATGGGCAGATGGACCCGGCAGATCTACCGACCTTGCTTGACCCGGTGGTTGAAGGGCGCACCGACTACTCCAAGGGTAACCGGTTGGTTACAGGGGAGGCCTGGAAGAAGATTCCACGGGTGCGCTATCTCGGAAACTCAGCGCTTACATTTCTTACAAAGATTGCGAGCGGCTACTGGCATGTAACAGACTCACAGACCGGCTATACCGCGCTTAACAAAAAGGCGCTTCATCTATTGCCACTAGAGGATATCTTTCCGCGTTACGGCATGCCCAATGATTTTCTAGTCACGCTTAATATCTACGGCATGAGAGTTTCGGATGTTCCGGTGAAGCCTGTTTATGGGATTGGTGAGAAGAGCGGAATAAGAGTGCGAAAAGTCGTGTTCTCAATTGGCGCTCTTTTAGTGCGACTGTTTTTTAAACGGATGACGCAGAAATACATTATTCGGGATTTCCATCCTTTAGTGATGTTTTACGCCTTAGGGGGCTTTCTCTTGTTACTGGCCATCCCCTTTGCTGTCAGGCTTTTTGCGCTCTGGATTTGGATGGGAAGTGTGCCGGAGATTACCGCGCTATCGCTGATGTTCTGTCTCTTTATGGGGTTTCAAATGATTCTGTTTGCGATGTTGTTTGATATGGAAGCCAACCGGGATCTTAAGGGGACCTAATAAGCTGCTATGTGCGGAATTTTCGGCGTCGTCGCCCAGGAAAATGCAGGCTTTAATGCGCGCTCACTTGAGCAGGCGCTGCGCTCTTTGTTTTTGCTCTCGGAGTCTCGCGGAAAAGAGGCAGCGGGCGTGGCAATTGTAAACGCTTCGACGGTTAATGTGCTGAAGCGCCCAATTCCAGCTTCGGAGTTAATCAAAACTGCGGACTATAACTTTACAATCCTAAGCCCCATTAAATCGTTTTTTAAAAGTAATGGCGCTAAGCAAAATAGCTCTATCGCCCTTATCGGCCATTCGCGGCTTGTTACAAATGGCTCCGAGGACGACCACAACAATAATCAGCCCGTTATCGCCGGCGGCATGGTCGCGGTGCACAATGGGATTGTGGTTAATGACAGCGAGCTGTGGAGTAAGTTTCCTAGCCTCAAGAGACATTACGAGGTGGATACTGAGATAGTGCTCGCCCTCTTAAGGGAGTTCTACTCTCAAGGTGTCTCCCTCGAACAGGCTGTGCAGATGACCTTTGAGCAGATTCAAGGCGCGGCCTCCGTTGCGGTCTTTTTTGAAGACTTAAATGCACTAATGCTCGCGACTAATAACGGCTCGCTCTACTACTGTATGAACAAGTCTGAAAACGCTTTTGTCTTTGCCTCCGAGAGGAAGATTCTAAGTGACGCCTTGGCCACAAAGGCTTTGCAGCAGGTATTTCCGCAGGGCGAGCCCGTCCAGCTGGAGTCTGGCCAAGGGATGATTCTCGATTTAAGCACGCTCGCCCTAAGCGAGTTTTCACTCGCTGCCAAATCCGCACTGGTTTCGAGCGCGAGGTTGGCAGTAAATGGTGCAGTTCAGAGCACTTCAACTTATTCACAGACCGCCAGGCAGATAGTCGATACGCCGCCGACTGTGTCAGTCTCCGGCGGTATTGGGAGTAATCGTCCGCAAAGGTTCAGCTCGAATTCGGGCGCTGGACACTTTCCACCATCCATTATCACCGAGTTTGAAAAGCATATTGTTGCTTGCGAGACCGCGATATCGCGACTAAGGCGTTGTACACACTGCACGCTGCCTGAGACGTTTCCCTTCATCCTCTTTGATGCAAACGGAGTCTGTAACTTCTGCAAATATCATAACCGAATTGAGCTTAAGGGTGCGGCTGCCCTAAGAAAATTGGCCGAGGGATTTCGTCGCCCCGGGAAACTTCCTGATTGCATCGTTTCTCTAAGCGGAGGTCGGGACAGCACTTACGGATTACATTACGTAAAAACCAAACTGGGATTAAACCCGATAACCTACACCTACGACTGGGGTATGGTGACGGACCTGGCGCGGCGCAACATTTCGCGCATCTGCGGAAAGCTTGGAGTTGAGCATATCCTTATTTCGGCGGATATCCGCCGCAAACGGGAAAACATTCGGAAGAATGTCAGCGCCTGGCTGGCAAAACCCGACCTGGGCCTGATTCCGCTATTTATGGCGGGGGACAAGCAGTATTTCTACCATGGCGAGCGTTTAAGAAAGGAGATGGGGGTCGAGCTCACAGTTCTCTCAGAGAACTTGTTAGAGAAAACAAACTTCAAATCCGGTTTCAGCGGCATTAAACCGATGCTCGGAAAAGAAGAGACTTACTCGCTGCCCAAAAAGGATAAGTTGGCGCTCGCAATGTATTACGCCAGAGGTTTTTTGTTGAACCCGCGCTATATCAACTCTTCTTTGTTGGATTCGTTTCTGGCCTATTGCTCGTATTATGTCATTGAGCATAACTTTCTCTCACTTTATCGGTATATACAGTGGGACGAGGATGTAATTTCAAGGACATTACGCGAGGAGTATGACTGGGAATTGGCTTCCGACACTACCAGCACCTGGCGGATTGGAGATGGCACGGCGAGCTTTTACAACTATATCTACTATGCCGTTTGTGGATTCACTGAGAACGACACCTTTCGCAGCAACCAAATTCGCGAGGGACTGATAACGCGGGATGAGGCGCTCATAACCTCAGCGCGAGATAACCGACCACGCTGGGAATCGATTAAATGGTATTGCGATACGGTGGGCATTGATGCAGTTGCGGCGGTCCGCCGGATTAACCAGATTCGCAAGCTCTACTCCCCCGACCTTTAGCCCAACTAGATATGATCACGAAAATTAAAAGTTTAGTCGCGGGGAACTCAAAGTTTACCGCGGATGTCCTTTGGAGCGTGTCGAGCCTGTTTGTTATTGGCGTAACCGGCATTCTCTGTAACGTAGTCATCGGCCGGTATTCGACCGCACAGACTCTAGGGGTTTTTAACCAGGTATTTGCCGTCTATCTCGTTGTCTCCCAGCTAGCCGTGGGCGGTATTCATGCCTCTACGCTTAAGCATGTCTCGTATGCTCCGGGAGATAAAGCAGAGATTTCGCGGATAGTTTGCTCCGCACTTTTGCTGGTAGCCGGCCTGGCGTTTGTTATCTCGCTCTTGACCCTCGCCGCACGCCATTTATTCGGGGGACTGCTCGGCAGTTACGAAGTTGAGAGCGGAATTATCCTCGCCGTGCCGGGGCTCTTCGCTTTTGCCATTAATAAAGTGCTCTTGAGCGCTATGAACGGCGAGCGGCGCATGCGGGCGTATTCGCTGGCGCAAATTATCAGGGGGGTGCTGATTTTAACCGGTGTTACGGCGCTTGTTGTTTCAAATGCCGATGCGCATGTTCTCCCGCTCTCTCTCAGTCTCGCGGAAGTGATTCTTCTTCTTGGTCTCTGGAAATATGCGAGAGGACGGGTGTTTGACCCGACAACGGGGAACGGGCTCCGAGAATGGTTTCTTAAACACCTATCCTTTGGTTTTCGCGGGATGTTTAGCGGGTTACTGACAGAGCTTAACACCCGGGTAGATATTCTTATCTTAGGTTTCTTCCTCACGGACTCGCTTGTTGGAGTTTTTAGTTTCGCTTCGATTATCGCGGAGGGATTTAGTCAGCTGCCTGTCGCGATGCGCTGGAATATCGATCCGATCCTCGGGGGATATTTTGCAAAAAAGGAGGCAGATAAAGCTTGGCGCACAAAAATTTCCGAGGCCAGCCTGAAACTCTTCCGATATTTTGCCCCCGTCATGGCGCTTTTGGCACTCGTTGCTACACTCCTCTATCTCCCCGCGCTTCGTGTTCTCGGGACCGATCCCGAATTTGAGAAAAGCTGGGGGGTGTTTGCAATCCTCGCCACTGGCATTGTTATCAATTCCACACTTAAGCCCCTCATCGGCATCTTTCTCCAGGGCGGGCGTCCGGGGGCCTATACCTTTCTTGTGCTCGGAGTGGTGCTAACAAATATCGCACTGAACTTCATACTTGTGCCGCTATTTGGTATTTACGGAGCGGCGCTGGCAACCTCAGCCACTTTTGTCGCTGAAGCAGTCGCCATTTATGTCCTGGCAGAGAAG
>CAYMWO010000061.1:0-14510 GCA_964393905.1 uncultured Bdellovibrionales bacterium
ACTATTCTTGTCCTAAGACAGGAGCTCGGGTCGAAAAGCCTAGTTATTTATCTCACCGTGTTGATTGCAGTAACTTTTCTGGCTGGTATTTTATTGAATTCTCTATATCCCCCAGGGACCTCATGGGGCATTTCTCAACTGGGACATGAACATCATCCAGCTATTACCAGCATGATGTCTGCCGTTATCTTAATTTCATTAGTGTCTACGCAACTCTTAAGGGGACTGCCCTTAGTCAAAAGAGCCTAAACTTTTGCTCTCTGCTTTTCGAAAATTAGCACCTCCCATTTATCCCCACGCACTATTTCTGGATTACCGAGAAATTTTAAACGAGAAATCAGCTCCTTTAAAGGCCATTCCTCAACCTTCCGTAGGGAGCGAGTATTTACTACGATAACACGTTCATAAGAGCTGAGATCTTCGGGGGCAACCGTGCGATCCCTGTCTAGGTAGTACCGAATAATATTCGATGAACTTCGAGACTCCGATGAGAATAACTCATTCAATTCCCTATGATGATAAACTAATCCTGAGACAAAACTACGTTTGGTGGCATGATAAATAACATCGCCCGGTCGATACTGGTGGTTAATAAATTCTGCTAGTTCTCGTTCCCAGGCTGACTGTTTTCTATAGTCATAATATTCAAGGATCGAATATGTCGATGAAATAGCAATGACTGCTAATACAACTACTTTGAGTCTGTTACTGTTCAGTTTCGTCAATCCGAAAGCACTTACCGACAGAAACGGAATTAAACAGAAGACCGAGTACCGGGCATTAAAAAATGGGCGGCCAAGGATTGAAGCCAGAAAACCCAAGGCTATCGGGACGAAGAGCCAGCAAATTAAAAATATAATTCCTTCCTGTGTGGTAATAGTTTCGGATTTATGTTGCTTGCTACGCATAAGGTCAAGAATCGCCACAATAATTAGAGAACCAAAGATTACACACAGGGTTCCAGAGCTGGAAGAGAGATGGAATGCACTATGGTATAGGGTAAGGGTTGAAGGCTTTTCAATCCAATCAAAACTATAAAACAGCGCATACTGCCGATATAAAATAATCCCATTTGGGATTAGTGCAATTATGAGCACAAGAGCGAGTTGCAACAGTCCCAACACTGACTCTCGACGCATAATTAGTAGTATCAAAGCCCCAATAAAAAATGCTCCTACAACCAACAACCCGATGTAGTGGAGATTTACTGTGAGCCAGCTGCCAAGAATAAGAAAAATCGAAGTCCAACGACCTCTATGCTCGATAAATCGGAGGAAAAGCTCCGCAAGAAGAACTGTGATTAGAATAGTTAACGAATATATTCGGATATACTGGGAGAAAAACAGATGACAAGTAGAGATCGAAAGTAGGAGTAACCCAAAAAATGCTGTTTCGAAAGTAAATCTCTCGTTAAGAAAGTGAAATGTGGCAAAAAGAGTTAACGTCCCGAATAATAAGGATAGGCTTTCATATCCAAGGAAGCTTCCATTAGACAGGAGCCTCCACAAGACAAATACCGAATTTCCTAAGGGTGGATTAGAATCATTGGCTGCAAGTTCCCAAATCCGGGAGAACGAATTTTGAGATACCAGTATTGAGTAGCCCTCGTCCCCCTCGAAGCTCCCTGCGGATATTGCATAGCATCTCAAAAGGAATCCAATCGCAATAACCAATAGCGCAACTAAAGACTGCGAATTAAAATAGTTGGAACGAGTTTCCATTCCGAAACCCATTCGCAGCTAAAACAATGTATATATAAAAGGCGCTATCGCTGACCCGTGAGTCATTACTATCAGGAGGCTAATTAGCAAGGTAAAGAGAACAATTGGCGTAAGCCACCATTTCTTTCGGACTTTAAGAAAGTCCCAAATCATTCCCAGCTTAGTGTTCGGAACAGTTTCCATAACTCAACCGTATAATCCATGACTCGGGCCCCGTAAAGGGCCTTTCCAATTCTCTTTTAGTAGGGAACAAAGGGACGGGTTTGGGGCCCATTTTTTTCAACATTATTCCAGTAGCTATCTCCCGCAGGCTGAAGGCGCATCTGAAGGAGGTCCTTCCGCACAAGCCTTAAAAAAATCGCCAGAGGAGTAATCACAAGAAAGAATGTCAAAAGTAGTATTAGAAATGTCATTACAATTGAAAGCTTCTCGCTAAATGCCATCCAAGCCTTTTCCAAGGGGGCCAGTAGTCTTGGATAAAACAGGCCAAAAAAGAGAAAGGTGGAAGAGACAAGTGCGAAATATGGAGCTAATGGCTTGCCACGGTAGAACAGTAGAACCGAGAGAATAGAGAAGGCCAGCGCCATGACCTCTCCAAACTCTCTAAGTTTCGCATTAGATTGGGTCTTTATCCCAACGACGATCAATTTACTCATTTGCTAATCCAATTCAAACTGCTTCTGCCAATCAACGTCATCATTGAGAACTGGCTGTTCCTCTTTTAAGAGGATGCAATCTTCAAGCACTAATGCCTCGATTCCAGTTCTCATGAAGCAAAGGTATGCCTCTTCTGGAGTACAAACAATCGGCTCGCCTCTAACGTTAAATGATGTATTGATTATTACTCCATATCCGGTCAGCCGCTTAAACTCCGAGATGATATCGTAATACTCCGGATTGACCTCTCTCTCGACCGTTTGAATTCGAGCAGAATAGTCGACATGCGTAATTGCAGGCAAGTCGCTTCTAGGGACATTCAACTTTTCTATTCCAAAAAGGTTGTTTTCATCAGAAGTGGTATCTAGACGTCGATCTTCTCTAACAGGGGCGACCAACAACATGTAGGGAGAATCCGCGTCCATCTCAAAATAATTGCTGACATCCTCTCGTAAACATGAGGGAGCAAAAGGCCTAAATGACTCCCTAAATTTAATTTTTAAGTTCATCACCTTTTGCATTTCTGGATTTCTTGGGTCTCCAATTATGCTTCTTCCTCCGAGTGCTCGAGGACCAAACTCCATCCGGCCACTAAAAAATCCAATAACCCTTCCATCTGCCATCAATCTCGCAGTTTCTTCCGCCACTTGCTTCTTGGGATAACGCTTATAAGCAATTCCCCTCTGCATAAGCCAAGACTCCATCTCTTCTCCGGAATACTGCGGTCCAAGATAAGACCCATATTGCTGGTCCCTTCTCCCTTCCACATTGCGGGGTTTGTCAAGAACCTGATACCAGGTATAAAGGGCAGCTCCCAATGCTCCGCCGGCATCGCCCGCAGCTGGTTGAATCCAAATATTATCAAAGATTTTCTCCTTGAGGATGATGCCGTTTGCCACACAGTTTAGGGCCACACCTCCTGCCAGACAAAGATTGCTCTCCCCCGTGGTCTTTCGCACATGACGAGCCATCTTAAGCATCGCAATTTCTGTAACTTCCTGAACTGAACGGGCGAGATCCATCTCCCGCTGTGTGAGCTGGGTCTCAGGTTTTCTCGGCTCCGCTCCAAATAATTTATGAAATTCCTTTGAGGTCATAGTCAGACCTTGGCAGTAATTAAAATAATCCATGTTCAGTCGAAACGAACCATCGTCTCTCAGATCGATAATATTATCCAAGATCAGTTTGGTATATTTCCCCTCGCCATATGGAGCTAGGCCCATGACTTTGTATTCTCCGGAATTAACCTTAAATCCGGTGTAATAAGTAAAGGCTGAATATAAAAGTCCCAGACTATGTGGAAAGCGAATCTCCTGGCGCAGATCGATTTTATTATCGGCACCAACCCCCCAAGTCGTTGTGGCCCATTCGCCTACCCCATCAACAGTGATAATGGCAGCCGATTTAAACGGTGAAGGGAAATAGGCGCTCGCTGCATGTGATTGATGATGTTCAGGGTAGACAAGCTGTCCCTTGAAATTAAGCTCTCGCTTAATTAAATCACCCATCCAGAGCTTTTCTTTGAGCCACAAAGGGAGAGCCTTGATAAACGAAGAAAAACCCTGTGGGGCATATGCCAGATATGTCTCCAGGAGTCGCTCAAACTTGAGCCAAGGCTTGTCATAAAAAGCTACGTAGTCAATATCATCGACCGAGATCCCTCCAAAGCTAAGGCAGAAGTCAACCGCCTTAGCGGGGAAACTATGGTCGTGCTTAATTCTAGTAAATCGTTCCTCCTGAGCCGCCGCAACAAGTTTACCTTCCTTTACTAAGCAAGCTGCAGAGTCATGATAGAAAGCTGAAATTCCAAGGATATTCAATTAAGCACCGAAGAGCTAAGGTTAGGTGAACTGGGGTTAGACGAACCATTTATCATGGCTCATAAAAAGGCGCACCTTGCCAAAATAATGGACATTTCGAGTCTCCCAAAGGACCCTTGCTGGATGGTTCTGCCTAGATCATTCTGGCTGTATGCTATTCCATCCTCCAAAGAAAATCCGTTACCTATTTTTTATATTTCTAACTATGGCATGCGATGGAGAGACCATCCCCGGAGGCGAAGTTAAGATACGGAACGACATCCTGGACAAAGAATTTAATAGTTTTCGTATTGATCATGTTGTAGCCAAGCAAGGACTCACCGGATTTCAGAAGGAGCTAAATCCGGGAGAAGAGATAATTCTTCCATTTAAGGATATCCGCTCGTTGCAGTTTTCTCGAAAATATTCGGACCATACTAATATTTACATCGTTAACTGCCCAGCCGAGATGAATTCACGGGTTTTAATGAAACTGATTGATGTTCACACAAATCGACTTAACGGCGGATGCCGACTTACCAAAAAAGGGGTTATCACAACGAGAGGTTTGGTTAAGTGGGAATAGTACCTAACCGACTTCGTCCTCAAAATCTTCGTCATTTTCAATTTCAAAATCACCTTGCTCCCCCAAATCTTGGGTTTGCTTTAACTCAATTTCTCTTTTAGCTACAAAGGGATCTTTCACACCCCTCTCCCTCCAAAGAAGTGCCTCGGCTGGAGAAAATCCCACAGCGTGCCAGTTGGCTGCTTCCCAAGGAAGAGTAAAAACTCTCAGCCAGTCTGCTGCCACACGAGCAGGCCTTAATCCAACATTTCTGCATTGAATTGCAGCTGAGATAGGATGTGAATAGGGCTCTAAAAAATCTATTTTCCATTCCTGGGCTTCTTCTGCTGAAACTCCAGCAAAATGCCATGACCTGGCATCCACTGGATCGATGAACCCAAATTTCTGCCAATCACGAGCGTGCTCACCACCCATTCCGACTTTCGACCAAGATAGCGCCTGAGGAGGAGTGAAACCAAATTCCTTCCACTCCGATGCTTCGGTCGGCGAAAACCCGGCACTACTCCAAGCGCGGACTTGAAATGGATCACTAAAGCCACTCTTCGCCCACTCCTCTTCAGAGTGTTGTGCAGATGCACGCCCCGTCGCAGTTGCCTGAAGTCGGAACAAATCTCGAGTAAAGTCACTTAACGATCCAAGCCTCAGATTCTCCCACTTTGATGATGGGAGTTTGTCCTGACAATATAGAAATTTATTGGCCCCCTCTCCTAGCTCCCCTTTAAAGCAATGTAAAATTCCCAGGCGATAATGAGCATAGGGATGTTCACCTCGAGTTACTAAACTTTCCCTCCAACGACTCTCCTCCTCCTCAATCTTAGTAAATTCGCAAAATAGTTCATGTACTAGCCGCTCCTCAAAAAGTCGTCGAAGGAAGAGCTCATAATAAAACTCCGAACTTATTTTATTTTGAGTTAATTGCGCGCGATGAGCTGCCAAATAATTGTGAGAAAGGCCGGATTCCTTCGCACGATCTGCTGCTTGGCGGTACCTAAGAACAGCATCTCTGTCCGTACTAAAAAGACCCGGAAAGAGTGCAAATGAGCGGGCTAAATTACGCGATACTTGCACAAAGTCAGGGGATGTAAGACTCGCCAACCCCTCGGATAAGCATCGCAGCGCTTCTTGCTCCTGCTGAGACCCACTTTCGAACTGAGAATCTGTCACCCTTCTCCTATAAACGGTTCCTGTGATAATTGATACGACAATGGATATTAGCAGATAAGAAGATGACTTCCATGACTTTATATATTAAGAGTGGCGTTTTAACTTTCCTTAGTTTCTTTTGGGTTGCTCTAAGCCTATTTCTAGCGCCAAATGTTCAGGCAGCTGAGATTGTTCAAGCATTAAAACCCGCGCAGTCTCGCGTAGTATTCTCGCTTTTCTCCCAACTCTTCAACCTTTCTGGCACCCTTTCAAGCTATTCGGGGAACCTTTACTTAGACGACGGTGACTTTTCCAAATCCCGAATTGAAGTTCGTGCGGATCTTTCAGGTATTCACTTAGACTCCTCGCCTGAGATGCAGCTACTCCCCCTTGATGAAATCTTTCGCTCGCTCCCATCGGCCCCCGCTACTTTTCAGAGCACAAAGTTATCTTTAGTCGGAAAGAATCTATTTAGAGTTGAAGGTGCATTTGTCAGTAATGGAAAATCAAAATTGGTCTCCTTTCCTATGAGGCTGGTTTCGAGCACCTCAGACATGACCAAGATATATCTGGAGACAAAAGGACCACTCAAGGACTGGGATCGTTCTATCCCTTTGCCAATTAATCCCCAGACTGATAGCGGTGAAATCAAAGCAGAGATCGTCTTTTCTCCCTCAGCGGTTCCCGCTACAAATAAAATGGCCCGTTAAATTGCCACTCGGGAACCGCTAATTTCGGTTCCTTTGTTGATATGAATTAGGTGTAAAGGAATGAAACCAAAAGCCATAGTGCTTCTTTCGGGCGGACTGGATTCAACCACAGTCCTTGCCGTCGCTAAGAGTCAGGGGTTTTCTGTTTATGCTCTGTCTTTTGATTATGGCCAAAGAAATCGTTTCGAACTGGAGACGGCTCGGGTTTTGGCTCGGGTTTTAGGTGCGGCGGAACACAAATGCCTAACAATAGATTTGCGCGAATTTGGAGGCTCATCTCTCACTTCCGAATTACCAGTTGAGAAAAACCGAGATCGTCGAGCGATTGGGTTGGGCGTCCCTAGCACATATGTCCCCGTTAGAAATACCATCTTTCTCACCTATGCTCTGGCTTGGGCCGAAGTGCTAGAAGCTCCAAACATTTTTATCGGAGTTACTGCAGTAGATGTTTCGGGCTATCCAGACTGTCGCCCTGAATACATCGAGGCCTTTTCGGCACTTGCAAAATTAGCGACCAAACTAGGCACCGAAAAAGACCAGGCCATTAAGATTCATACCCCGCTAATTAATCTGGGCAAAAGGGAGATTATTCAATTAGGTCTTAGCTTAGGGGTCGACTATGGGCTCACCAATACATGTTACGACCCGGGAGTCGATCGAGTTGCGTGCGGTAGATGCGACAGCTGCACACTCAGACAGCTAGGATTTTTCGCAGCCGGCTTAACCGATCCGTTATCTTATAAAGACCCCTTGGCCCGACCTCATGAAACGGAGTCTAAGTAGCCGTTGAGTTATCGAATTAAAGAAATTTTCTATACATTACAGGGAGAGGGGGCTCGTGCTGGTCGTGCCAGCGTTTTTTGTCGGTTCTCCGGATGTAATCTTTGGACCGGTCGAGAAGAAGACCGCCCAAATGCCAAATGTAATTTTTGCGATACCGATTTTGTGGGAACTAATGGGGATAATGGGGGGATCTATTCGGCACAGACCCTTGTCAATAAGATGCTTTCTCTTTGGCTTGAGAAGGCCGGGGCCAATTCAAGTGCGGTTCCTTATGTTGTCTTAACCGGGGGAGAGCCTAGCCTACAAGTTGATCAGGCATTAATTGCTGAATTAAAAAAAACCGGTTTTGAAATTGCAATTGAAACCAATGGAACTTATCCAACTCCAGCAGGCGTGGACTGGATTACAGTTAGTCCCAAACCAAATTCCGATGTAGTGCAGCGTTCTGGATCAGAACTGAAATTGGTCTATCCTCAGGTTATTCGTCCGGAAGAGGTCGCCAGTTGGGATTTTACGCATTTTTATCTTTCACCACTTGATAGCTTTCAGGTCGATCAGAACCAGTCGAACTTGCAATCTGCTCTAGATTATTGCCTGGCGCACCCACAGTGGCGACTGACTTCTCAAAACCACAAACTTTGGAGAATTCCCTAGCGTTCTCTATGATTTCATTTTGGCTCAGTTTTTTCAGAACGCGGTGCCCCTCCTCGCAAAAAGATAAGACAGCTCATCAAGAATGCAATAAGTAAGAAGTTTAGCAATACCACGCCTGTGGCTAGCGCCAAGAGCTGCACCGGTCCGTTGAGTCCCCAGACTGTCTGTGCTGTATCCACTCGCAATAGCACTGATAGCGGTAGCCCTAAGATAAAGAGAAGTGCTGCCAAGACAATTTCCACAGCACTCATTACGGACAGGCTGACAATCTCTAACTTAAAAACTACGGCAAAAACAGCGACTACCGAAATTACGTAGGCAAATCTCCGGACAGCACGTCGAAGGTAGGGCCGGCTGAGATTCAATAAGTTTTCTAGTCTATTGGGCATCTTGGGTTTGGATTCCGAGGAAAAGTCGGGTTTGTTACAAAGTGTTACAAAATACCGGGAACTTTCTCTTTTTTTGGAACTCTAAACCTTAGAAGCCTGTTGTTCAAGGTGTATCTAAAGCTTCTTTTGGAGGTTTTTATGAGAGCGGCCAGCCATAATCCAGTTAATGCAGTTCGTGATCAATTTGTCTTCTTAGCGACGGAGCTAAGCAACCTTTTTCCAGAACTAGATTTAAGATTCAATCTTCAGAGCGGCACAAACCAACTTCGCTATCGTGCCGTTGCCGTCTCTAAAGAGGTTTTTGAGCTGCCTTTAGGAAAGCGCAGTGCTCAAGAGCTTCTGCATCAGGCAATTTTCACTATTAAGGAGCGGGCTCGTCTTTTTGACGCCTAACCTTTCCACTTCGCTGTTATGGCGTCACAAAAGTCATAACAGCGATTTAACTATCCTCTCGAGCGCTCCGATATGTGGTGCCCTTAATGGCCTGCCATTTACAAAAAAAGCAGGTGTGCCATTTATTCCAAACTGAGACCCAATCTCTATATCCTGCACAACTCGAGCTAAGGTTTGTGGATCTTCCACACAAGCATCAAACTCAGAAATACCAAGCCCCAGCTCAACGGGAAGACTCTTAAGTCGTTCATCGGAAAAACTACCAAGCTTTATCAGCGCATCGTGCATGCTCCAGAACGACCCCTCCCCCTGCTTCCCCGCACAACGAGCCATAACGGCAGCCCGACAGGCAAAGTCATGCAGCTGGCGCTCCATATTCGGATTACAAGATTTATCAAGCGGAAAATTCTTATAAATGAGTCGAACTTTCCCAGGATATCGATTTATTAAGGCCTTTAACTCAGGGGCCATTTTCCGACAAAATGGACACTCAAAGTCTGAAAATTCTACAATCGTAACCGGAGCATTCTGCTCACCAAGAGAATAGTCCCTAAGACTTAAATCTCCAGTCTCTTCCAAGGGCCGACCGATTGGTTGGGTCAGCTTCCAATCATTTAATATCTGCTCAGCTAGCTCCTCCTCCTGAGACTTTGCTGCAGCTTCGATAAAGTAGCGAAGTATTACATGGCTCGGAAGAACATAGACTAGTGCTACGGTAACGAAGAATAGAACACGCGCCATATGTAAATGGACCCACTCACGAGAGGTGCCTCCAGAATAGGGCAGAAAGAAAGTTGCAATTGATTTTAATCCTGAAAGAAGGCTGCGAAAGAAAGTACCCTTTTCAATCCCGCCCCAAATAAGGAAGAAACAGACAAAGGTAGTGAGATCTAATAGTAGACAGAGCACACATAATGTCTTTAGGGTGATAGCAGACAGAAGGAAGAGAATTATCGTCGGAAGCAATGAAAGTGAACTTATGGCCAGTAGAACATCCAGCCGATTACCTTCACTTAGGCCAACCTCCGCCCGTCCGTAACGCAATAGCCCCAGAACGACAAGAAAGTATAACAGCCCAAAACTACCAACCGGGATACCTAAAAAGGCCGCGTATGGACTGCGGGCCACTGAGTCGCAATCAAAATGAGCACTCAGAGAACAAAAAGAAGGTCCGGATTGAAAACCAGAGTTAACTGCGAGATAGTGATACACTGAGTAGCCGCTAATAAGGGCGCCAAGTAATGCTAGGGGGAAGAGTTTTTTCTCAAGCAAAGTGTTTTCCACCAAGAAAGGTTCTTGCTAATATAGAGCTATCTTTATATGCGAAATTGCTCATGAGTAAAATCTAAATCTGAGATGGCTGATTCTCACACCAAACCTTCATTTGCCATTATCTTTGCTTACTCCATGCTGATAATCGGCACGATTCTTTATTCTAGTCGGGTAACTGAACGCACACTTTACGATAGGTTTATCGTGGGATTTGAAGGTGTGCTACTTAACTCCACGGATCTAAGCCGATCGCTTAGCTTTTACCGAGACAAACTTGATTTCCCCCCGATTTATGATGTCAGGAAAGGAGATAAAAAGATTGTAGGTTTTCGTATGGGGGGAGATAGGAAACTAATGTTATCTAACGAGGCTTTGTCTGGGCGGGACACCTCGGTCCTCTTGAAGGTTAGAAATGGTATTGATGGGCTTTATAAAAAATTGTCTACCCGTTTGGGACATCACGGAGCAACCTTGCCAGAGCTCACAAATTCCCAATCATTTCCACCCGAGAGTATCTCTGAATTAAAAAATAGGACCTATGGCAAGGAGTTTGTAGTTTCAGATCCGGATGGAAATCGGCTTATTTTTTATACTTCGAAAAGACGATCTACCTCTCGCATCGGAGAAGATAGACCCTGATCCTAATTTGCACTTCCATAAACTCAACTTTGCTTCAATCTTGCCATGAATGAATTTGAATCGATCCTACCTTTGTTATGCTGCCCAATTACCGGCAATTCTCTTCAACCGAAGAAGCTCGAGTTTGTCAAATCTTCTTCTGAAAATTCGGAAATTTTAGATTGCGAGTTTTTTCTCGTTACCTCGTGTGGGCAATTTGCCTATCCCGTAATTCGCGGGATTCCTCACCTATTACGAGAACGTGCGCTAACTCTTCCCCGGTGATGTTTCTAAATCGAGATTGCCTTTTGTAACTTCCAGAACCTGACATTGAGCAGATACTTCGGCACGCAACTCTCAATTGTATCCAATGCGGTCAATAACAACTGTGGTGCGGCTCTATATACAAGCGGGGAGCACAAAAAGCGGCCCTCAAATCCCAAAACCGATAACCCAACTCCTGCCCCCCAATTTACAATCGATGATTTTGAATGAATGAATGACCGACCCCCTAAGAACATTGGCGTTCCTGGAAACATGAAAGGACTCCAAGTGTAGCTATCGAATAGAAATACGCCACCAGGTTTCAATACACGCGCCACCTCGCGAAAAAATGGGCCCAAATCAGCATAATGGAAAACGAATCGAAGACTAACCACAGCATCAAACGATTCAGCAGCGAATGGTAGTTCAAACGCATTTCCGCGAATCAAATTAGAGACGCCAGAAGCAGCAGATGCTTCAAGCATCTCCTCCGAATAATCTAAACGGATTACCGTATAATCATCGGACTTAGCATGATCCCTTAGAAATCTTCCTGTTCCACAAGGAACATCTAAAATTATTCCCGAATCTGGGAGTAAAGAAACAAGAGCTTCTTCTTCCCTAGTATGAACATACTTCCCTCCAGGACCGGCAAAGCGTAACCCTTCGTAGCCCGCCACTACACCAGATTTCTGATAATAACTTTTTTTGTCCTCTTTCATTGCTTCGCCCTATCGCCAAGGGCCTCTCTATAAAGCTGTAAATAGCTTAAAAGAAGGTGTTTCTGGCTAAATACTCCGTGAAGTGCCTCTTTTTGCTCCTTCACTAATCTCAGTGATTCGAGAGACTGCTGGGTAAGCCTCCTGATTCCATCGGCCAATTCAAAAGAGCTCTCAGGTTCAACTAGTGCAATCCCACCATAAGAATTGGAAAATTCTCGAAGAGGGGGAAGGCTGGTAGTAATAATGGGAACGCCAACGGCGCTGGCCTCCAAGATTAGACTTGGGAAAACAACTGTCCCAAAGGAAGCGTGATACGGTAGTGCAAGAACATCAAGCGCTGAGAGATACTGAGAGAGACTTACTTTACCGACAAAAGAGACCCTAGACCCAATACCAAGCGAATCGACCTCTTTTTCCCATGCCGCTTGGTCCCCTAAGCCGCTCTCCGCAACAAGAAGATGGTAATCGGGAGGGAGCTTCGATAAGGCTACGAATAATGTTCTTACACCCTTAACTTCAAAAAGATGTCCGATATACCCCACTACCTTCTGATTATCTCTAACCTGGAAATATTCTCTACAACTTTTCTTCTCCATTAAAGTTAACGCCTCTCGGTTCACAATATTAGGGATCACCCAAACGGAATCCTCATCATAACCGATTCGTTGTAACTCTTGCTTTTGATAAATCGAGCTAACAACGATAGCTCGATATTTTTTTGAGCGTATAAAGGCAAATAGGCGATTGTTAACTATTAACCGAGGAAGATAAAATAGAGGATCTTTAAATGAATTCCTAACCATCCATGATATCGATTTATCAACTAAGTGATTTTCAAAATGTAAAACAAGCGGACATTCGATCTGTTTGGCAAAGGAATCAGCAAGAAATGCAAAGGCCGATGTGGGAAGATGTAATTGAACAAGATCAAACCCCTTAACTAGGGGCGCATACTGCCGCGCTAAACTAAATAGATTAATTGCCTTTGCAAGCAAATGTTCCCTCTTGCTTTTCCTTGCCCACGCAGGGAAGCGAATAACTGTGGCATCGATACCGCCAGAACGGAGGAGATCGGCCAGGGCTATCATATTTGTCAGTTCACCAGAGAGTTCATGTTCTATGTGAAAACTAACGAGGGCAATTTTCACAAAACTTTTGACCCTCGTATTGAAGATTTAGCTAGCTGATGGCCTCGAATTCGCTGGACCTCCTTTCTAAACCATAGAAGATTCTTAAAATAATTCCAGGAGTCTCGTACTATTTTCACAGTCGAGCCAGTTTCAGGGCGTCGAATATAAAGAGTTGGTACTTCAACGATCTTTAATCCCTTAAGGGCCGAACGAACGCACAATTCGGTATCCCAAAACCAGTGAGGGTCCTTAATTTCTTCCAATATAGGTAAAATTTTCTCTCGATTAAAAAACTTACATCCAGACTCTGTATCGCCCAACGATACCCCAAGCATCGCACGCATTAGGTAATGATAACCTCGGCTTAAAATCCAACGGTGAAGGATACCCGGAGAGAGCTTATAAACTCTCCGCGCCAGTACAATGTCTGCTCCGTTTCTAACTCGAGAAACTATTTCTGGAATATACCAAGCTGGGGTTGCTAAATCGAAATCAATAAAACCGACCACGCTTGCTTTAGACTCTCTAATACCGTCCGTCACCGTACGACCCCGCCCGGTATTTTTATCATGAAATATAGCTCTGACATTTGGGAAGGAATTGACCGCCCCGAGAATTCGACCACGAGTATCATCTGAGCTTACATCATCAACAAAAATAATCTCGTATACACCTCCTGTGTATGCAATTATCTTTCGTATCTCAGCTAGACTTTGGTCAAAAACCCTGTGCTCATTGTAACAAGCTATAACGATTGTTACATCAGGTGAATTTTCCATCGAGGGCATAGTTTGGCTCATATTGCGGGCCATACTAACCTCGCATGTTGATGCTTATCAAGGCGCAATCATAAAAGTCGATATAGACGGTACTCCCCATGGGAGGTAATTAACTGACAAGAGCTTGTGCTTTGAAAGAGAGTGCAGATCCCGTCTTTTTCACGATAGCTCTGAAGCATTCGCTCTCCAAATGGCCCAATTAATAAATAGTCACTTGGGCGAGGGTGGGACTCTCCTGGTATTTCCGCAGTCGGCACTCCGCTAACCAGATTTGAAAGCATGGCATAATGCTTTTCTAAGCTCGCCTGCCTCATATTCCGGTCAACTAAAAAGAACACCTCCCATTCGTAAGATTCAACTACTGCGGCTGATGGTAATGCATCGATTTCTTTTGCGATTAGATATGGATCCTTAACAGGAGTGAGGTTAAGCAACTCGCGAACATTGCCTGCAAACGCACCGATGACAAATGCTCCGAACAACATCAATGCAACTTTTTTTACGCCTTCATTCATTTCATCAAAAAGCGCACTTCCAGCACCAACTAGAATTATACAAATACTCCAGAGCCCGATAATCAGATAGCGATCCCAAGCATACGCAAAAAGGAGAAACCATAGTTGATATATCAGCGAAAAGATAAAAATCGAATACTCGTACCATTCATAACGTCTTCTTCTTTGAAGATAAATCCCAGCACAGATTGTTAGAGCCAATAGAAATGATAGGTTCGGCAATTTATCAAGCCGTGGGGCAAGCTCAAATGGCTTATAGGCCGTCAATGCACTAGCTGCGCCGTGCAATAATTCAAGTTGATGAAAATACTGACTTAGACCAACGGCACTTGCCATAAACCAAATTGAAATCCCCTCAATAGCGGATGCCATAAT
>CAYMWO010000062.1:0-14452 GCA_964393905.1 uncultured Bdellovibrionales bacterium
TGGGCCCGACCAGATCTCTTGAGGCTTATTTCGGAATTCTACTCGACCCTATCAGTATCCTGCTTGCGCTGGTGGTTAGTTTTATCTCGCTTCTTGTCCAGACCTACTCACTTGAATACCTGAAAGAAGAGCCAGGGTTTGCTAGGTTTTTTACCTTTATCTCACTCTTTACTGGAGCAATGCTTGGCTTGGTGCTGGCGAACAATTTGTTCCAGGTATTCTTCTTCTGGGAGTTGATGGGGCTAGGGTCGTTCCTTCTTATTGGATTCTATTACAAACGTCCCGCCGCAGTTGATGCTTGCAAAAAAGCCTTTATAGTCACCCGCTTTGCCGACCTCGGGCTCCTTATCGGCGTTGTGCTGTTAAGCTATAACGCAGGAACATTTGACATCCTTGAGCTTTCTGTCGTCGCACATCGGTTGCCGTTACTTACACTCTCCTGCTTTATGATTTTTATCGGGGCTGCGGGGAAATCCGCGATGTTCCCACTACACGTTTGGCTCCCAGACGCGATGGAGGGCCCGACACCCGTGTCCGCACTTCTACACGCTGCAACGATGGTAGTTGCCGGAGTATTTTTAGTTGCCCGTCTGCACGGTGTATTTATTTATGCCCCGGGAGTATTGGACTTTGTCGCACAGGTTGGAATCTTTACCGCGCTCTTTGCCGCAGTAATCGCCTGCACGCAGAAGGATTTTAAACGGGTACTTGCCTATTCAACTCTTTCGCAGATTGGCTATATGATGGCGGCCATTGGTTCATCCGATGTTGATAACCCGCTGGGCTACACCGCGAGCATGTTTCACCTAACAACTCATGCATTTTTCAAAGCTTTGCTGTTTTTATCTGCTGGGGCCGTTATCCACGCTGTGCATACCAACGACATCACGCAGATGGGTGGGCTTAGAAAGAAGATGCCGGTTACGCACCTGAGCTTTCTTATCGCCTGTATCGCCATCACCGGAGTGCTCCCCTTCTCTGGGTTTTATTCCAAGGAGGAGATTCTTCTTAATCTCTCCCAGTCACACCATCCGATAATGCTATTAATTGCCACTTGCACATCGGCACTGACCTCCTTCTATATCTTTAGGCTTTATTATCTGGTCTTCGGTGGGCCGACAGAAAAGGCAAATCCCAAGGCCCACGACCCTGGGGCGCTGATGTTATTGCCCCTTTTGCTACTAGCGGTGATGAGTATCTGCGGAGGGTATCTCCATTTTAGTGACTATGTCCGGCCCACCTTGGCGCGGGCTCTCCCACACTATGGAATGAATTTAAATCTCGCCCTTCCAGCTTTCACCTTAAGTCTGATTGGGCTCTTCCTAGCTCGCATCTTTTATAAAGAGCGCTCCGCTATCCCTACCGGCGCTGCTCAGGCCTTTGGGGACTTTTATCGTTGCGCGCTTGCGAAATTCTATGTCGACGAACTCTACCTTTTCATTACAAAGAAAATTATTTTCGATAAGGTTTCGCGCCCATTAGAGAGGTTCGACGACAACATCGTAGATGGCACTGTTGATAGAGTTGGTGAGGCCACTCTTAACACCGGCGGAGATCTCGCTGCCGTTAGCACGGGCCGACTCTCGTATCACGCCCTAACGGTGTCTTTGGGCGTGGCCGCAGTAATTGTCTTAATCTGGATAACGCTTCCGTTAGGAAGCTAGCTAGGGAACTCGATTGTGGGGATTCTTTCTTTTACATTTCTTCTGCCGTTTCTAACAGCACTGGGGGTAATTTTTACCCCGGCTAAAGAAACTCTGGCGATAAAGCGTATCGCACTGGTAGGCACTCTTGGGTCTGTGGCGCTCTCGCTTTTGCTACTCTATTTTTTCCCTCGCACACCGCACGCCGAAGGTGAAATTTATAAGTTTATAGAGATTCACTCCTGGATACCGCAGCTGAATATCTACTACCGGCTGGGAGTGGACGGCATCTCCGTGACGATGATTTTACTTACTTCAGTTGTAATCTTTTGTGGAGTGCTAGCTTCTTGGGGGCTTAAGAACAGGGTAAAAGAGTTCTTTGCCTTGCTCTTGCTCTTAGTAACAGGGGTGTTTGGAGCCTTCGTCTCGACCGACCTATTCCTCTTCTTTTTCTTCTATGAAATCGCGGTACTTCCGATGTACCTGCTGATAGGTGTGTGGGGCACGGGGCAGAAGGAGTATTCAGCGATGAAGCTCACGCTGATGCTAATGGCGGGCTCGGCTCTTATACTAGTCGGCATTCTGGCGCTGTACTTCTTTTCGGGGTCGCTTCCGGGGAGTCACTCGACCTTCAGTATCGCTCAGCTAGCTAACCTCCGTTTTTCAGGAAGCTTCCAGAACTGGGTCTTCCCCTGTCTGTTTATTGGGTTCGGCATTATCGGCGCTCTTTTTCCCTTGCACAGCTGGTCTCCGGACGGACACTCCTCTGCACCGACAGCGGTTTCAATGCTGCACGCGGGAGTGCTGATGAAGCTTGGCGGCTACGGCTGCTTGCGTGTCGTGTATATGCTTCCCGAGGGAGCTCGCGCCTGGGCGATATTCTTTTTAGCGCTCTCAACTATCAATATTATTTATGGCGCACTAGTTGCCATTCAGAAGCGGGACTTGAAATACATCACTGCCTACTCGTCAGTCTCGCACTGCGGGTTTGTGCTCTTTGGACTGATGGCGCTCACACCACTAGCCGCTCGCGGAGCAGTTTTACAGATGTTTTCGCACGGGGTGATGACAGCGCTATTCTTTGCGCTAATCGGCATGATTTACGAACGTACCCATACCCGCGATATAGATCGGATGGGTGGATTGATGGATGTAATGCCGTTTTTGGGGGTAAGCTATTTCGTTGCCGGCTTTGCCGCGCTAGGGCTCCCGGGCCTCTCGGGATTTATCGCCGAGTTCACTATCTTTATGGGCGCTTGGTCTTCAGGCGCTGGAGCTATTAGGTTTATGACGCTCATCGCGATGGCCTCCATTGTAGTATCCGCAGTTTACATTCTTCGAGCGTTAGGGGCGATGTTTTTTGGGCCGAATAATCCGACCCAGGCTTCTGGAATTAAGGACGCTAACAATGTCGAGCGCATACCAATCATAGTGCTGATTTCGCTCCTGCTGTTGGTGGGACTCTATCCGAGCTGGCTTAATACTTTAATTGATAGCGCACTCGGACCAATATTTATTAATTTAGGCCGGTAAATGACATTTTCAAATAACCCATCAATCCTAATTCCCGAGCTAATCCTCCTCTGCTGGGGTTTTATGCTTTTGTTACTTGATCTATTTGCGCCCCGTACCGTTCCGAATAACAACTCTACGGATAGATCAAAAACCTTCGGAAAGCTTGCCGCGCTGGGATTACTACTGGCATTTGTCGCCACTTTTAATCAGGACTGGATGGTGGGTGAGGCTTTTTCGGGACTGATCAAAAAGACCTCGATGAGTTTATCATTCTGTCGGCTGTTTATCTTCGCCGGGTTTCTCACTGCCCTGCTCTCGACTGAGATGTTTGCAAAGAGGCAGATCAACAAAGGCACCGGACCTGATGTTGAATATTATGCACTGCTGCTCTTCTCCATCTTTGGAATGTGCGCGCTAGTAGCAGCAGAGGAGCTAATTCTGTTCTATATCGCTCTGGAGCTTGCGACTATTCCTCTCTACATACTTGCCTCCTATAGTCTGGCGGACCCGAAGTCGGCAGAGGGGGGATTGAAGTTTATCATTATGGGGGCTCTCTCTTCAGGACTACTGCTGTTTGGTTTTAGTCTACTTTACGGCGCTGTAGGTGGCTCGACGCTTTTTTCAGAACTCTCCATCCTTGGCACGCACTGGGATGGTTTAACCCTAACAGCGCTCGGGCTAGTCCTGGCTGGAATAGGATTTAAGATTACACTGGCTCCCTTTCATCTCTGGGCGCCTGATGCATATCAAGGTGCGCCGACTCCAGTCACAGCATTTTTGTCAGTGGGCTCAAAGGCCGCTGGGATAGGGGCGCTGTTTAAGATTTTGTCGTTACTTGCTCCAGTCCACGGGCTGTACACACAGCCGATATTTTTCTATCCGCTGGCGATTATCTCCGCCATAACGATGACTTGGGGAAATCTTGTTGCGATTAAGCAGACAAGCATGAAGCGGTTTCTTGCCTATAGCTCCATCTCCCAGGCGGGCTATATGCTGATGGGACTTGTGGCGTTTGACACATTAGGGCTTTCGTCCCTGATGTTTTATCTCTTCCTCTATATACTTACCAACATTGCAGCCTTTGCCGTGGTTGTAACATTCGAATCCACCGCAGAGTCGGACCAAATTAAAGACTACTCCGGGCTGTCTCGGAGGAGTCCAATTCTTGCGTTGATAATGCTCTTAGCCCTTTTTTCACTGGCAGGAATTCCGCCTCTAAGCGGATTCTTTGGAAAGTTTTATCTATTCGCCGCTGTTTTTAGCAAAGGGCTTTATTGGTTGGTAATCCTTGCTGCTCTAAACTCCACTCTCTCACTCTACTATTACCTGCAGATAGTCCGAAGGATGTATATCGAAGAGCCGAGAGGGTTATTGGAGAAGATTCATATCTCCTACCCGCTTAAAATCTGCCTAGCGCTAACTGCAGCAGGAACGGTGCTAGTGGGGATAATTCCGACTTTCTTCGATATCGCACAGCTAGTCGTGTGGATGTAAAACCCCGCTCTCCCGATTCTCCCTGATTTATCGGGAACCCCAAAACTTATCCCCAAAACTGCATCCATCCGTGTTGTATGCACCTGCCTATTGTGGCAAAATCCGGTGGCTGTTAAGCGGCAAATAAGCGATATTCTCCTTTCTTAACTACGGTTATTTCAGCGGAGTGTAAGACACTTTTAGTTTATGGAATCATCCTCAACAAACCCCAGCACCCAACACCCCTCTCACAAAAAAGAGGAGATGGATTCAGTCGTAATCCGCTTTGCCGGAGATTCCGGAGACGGAATTCAGGTGACCGGTTCACAGTTTACCAATGAGTCAGCGTTGGCTGGAAATGATATCGCTACATTCCCAAACTTCCCAGCAGAAATTCGCGCACCGGCCGGAACACTCGCTGGAGTAAGTAGCTTTCAAATTAATTTTGGCAGTCTCGACATACAAACGCCCGGAGATAGCCCGGACGTGCTCGTTGCGATGAATCCGGCAGCGCTCAAATCAAACCTTAAAGATCTTAAGGCTGGTGGCATCCTGATTATGAACGAGGATGCTTTTCATGAGAAGAACCTGCAGAAGGTTAACTACACCTCTAATCCCATCGATGACGAAGAGCTACAGAAGAAGTATCGCGTCTATTCGGTGCCGATTTCAAAACTTACAAAGGACGCTCTTGAAAGCTCTGGACTTTCCTCGAGAGAGGTTGAGCGTTGCAAAAACTTCTTTACACTGGGAATCATGCTTTGGATGTTTAACCGTCCAAAGGATTCCACGCTGCATTTTATTAACTCCAAGTTCGGCAAGAAGCCCGATGTTGCGGCGGCGAACATCAAGGCGTTGGAAGCTGGAATGACATATGGTGAGGCGACTGAGATTTTTGACGTCTCATATGTGGTAAAGCCGGCTAAATTGGCTCCTGGCACATACCGCAATATGAACGGCACGATGGCCGCCGCGTATGGATTGATTGCCGCCGCGCAAAAAAGTGGGCTGCCGCTCTTTTTCGGTGCCTATCCAATTACTCCAGCGAGCGATCTGCTACACGAACTCTCTCGGCATAAGCGGTTTGATGTCACTACTTTTCAGGCCGAAGATGAGATTGCTGCAATCTGTTCCACAATAGGCGCGGCATATTGCGGGAAGCTCGCAGTTACCTCCTCTAGCGGACCTGGTATTTCGCTTAAGCTTGAGGCGATGGGATTAGCTGTCATGGCCGAGCTTCCGCTGGTTATTGTAAACATTCAGCGCGGCGGGCCTTCAACAGGATTGCCAACAAAGACCGAGCAGGCGGATCTGTTACAAGCACTTCACGGCCGACACGGCGAAGCGCCACTATGTGTGCTTGCCGCATCCTCTCCCGAGACGGCTTTTACAATGGCCTATGAAGCTTGCCGGATTGCGATTAAATACATGACTCCGGTGATGTTCCTCTCCGACGGCTTTATTACAAACAGTGCTGAGCCCTGGTTGTTACCCGACCCTTCGAAGCTCCCGAAGTTCGACATCCCCTTAATTACTGAAACCAACAACAAGGGTGGAAAATTCCAACCGTATAAACGAAACGAGAAATCCCTGGCACGATCCTGGGCTGTTCCCGGAATTCCAGAGTTGATGCACAGAATCGGGGGCTTGGAGAAAGAGGATGTTACCGGAAACGTAAACTACGAGCCCGATAACCACCATAAGATGATTCAGCTGCGACAGGAGAAGATTAATAGAATCGTGGCAGAGATTCCACCGACTGAGATTCACGGTGCTAAGTCCGGAGAGCTCCTTGTGATTGGTTGGGGCGGCACTGAAGGCACGCTAAGGCAGGCGGTAACAAACTCTATCGAACAAGGGTTAAGCGTCTCACGGATTCATCTACGTTATCTTAATCCGTTGCCACCGGATCTGGGCAAAATTATCTCCAACTTCAAGCGGGTGCTTATTCCAGAGATCAACCAAGGACAGCTACGCTCGATTATTCGGGATAAGTTTTTGGTTGAAGCCCACGGTTTGAACCTGGTTCGCGGAACGCCGATTAAGGTTTCAGAGGCCGAGGACGCAATTAAAAAGATGCTGCTCGCGCACTAAGGTAAGTTTAACGTACTAACAGCTATAAGAAATCTACGAGTATAAAAGATGAGCATTAGCGAAGTCGAACTTAAGGACGACAAACTAACAAAGGATAACTTCGATTCCGGGCAGGAGGTTCGTTGGTGCCCGGGGTGTGGAGACTATTCAATTCTGGCGGCCGTTCAGCGATTTCTTCCGGCCTTGGGGATCCCTCCTGAGAAATATGTTTTCGTTTCAGGCATCGGCTGCTCTAGCCGGTTTCCGTATTACATGAACACCTACGGCATTCACAGTATTCACGGCCGAGCACCGGCGGTGGCCACAGGGGTGAAGCTTGCAAATCCGGAACTAAGTGTCTGGATGATTTCCGGAGATGGGGATGCATTGAGTATCGGTGGAAACCACCTTATTCATCTGCTACGCAGAAACCCAGATATCAAGGTGTTATTATTCAACAACCGCATCTACGGGCTAACTAAGGGCCAATACTCACCGACCTCCGAGGCCGGAAAGATTACCAAGAGCTCGCCCTATGGATCAGTTGACCATCCACTAAATCCGATACTAGTAGCGCTTGGGGCCGAGGCGAGTTTCGTAGCGCGCTCTTTAGATGTAGATGCAAAGCATTTAACCGACGTATTAAAGGCGGCAAGCGATCACAAGGGCACAGCCTTTATTGAGATTTTCCAGAATTGCAATATCTTTAACGACGGTGCTTGGGAATATGTCTCCGACAGAAATCTCCGCTCCGACGCGCAGATTCAACTCTCTCACGGGGAATTGATGATTTTCGGAAAGACCAAAAACAAGGGTATCAAGCTAAACGGCTATCAGCCTGAAGTGGTCGAGTTTGAAGCTGGAAACTTAGAAGATGCAAAGGCCAAAGGCGTTATAACTTACGATCAGACGAGCGAAGCGTTAGCATCTATCATCGCTCGACTCGACCATCCGATGTTCCCGGTCCCGATGGGAGTCTTTTATCGCAAGGAGCGGGCCACCTTTGAAGACCTAGTCCACGCGCAGATAAAAGACGCCCAGACGAGGAAGCCGCTTAAAGGCTCAGTGGATGACAACCTAAATGAGCTTTTTGGGAGTGCGGATACCTGGTTGGTGTCCTAGAGATTAAAAGAATGTGGCCCCTTGCAAGTAGGGGAAAGTTATTTGCCCGTGGATCCGAAACCGCCGGCGCCGCGTTCGGTGGAACCGAGTTCTTCTAGGCTTTTCACCTCTTCGCATTGATTGCCGCTTAGGTGCGGCACAACTAGGCATTGCGCTATGCGTTCTCCGCGCTTAAATACCAGTGGCTCCCTGCCCAGGTTATGCATTAGCACTTTTACCTCACCTCGATAGGCGGCATCGATTACGCCGGCTACTGTCACTCCGCCGCGAAGCGCAATGCTGCTTCTGTCACGCACTAGGCCGACGAAACCTTCGGGTATTGAGAGATGAATGCCGGTCTCGATGGCCGCCATGCTTCCAGGTTCAATTATCGTGTCGTTTAACGCCGGTAGGTCAAATCCTGCGTCTAACTCGCGTGGTGGCTTAACCGGTAGCGCGACGGACACTGCTTTCTCGTTTAGAAAATATTTTAGGCTAGACATCGCTAACTCCCACAAAAAAACGGCGGCCAAAATAGCCGCCGTTCATAATCGATGCAAATCACGAAAGCGGATTATCGGCGGTCATTTGCCTCAGCTTCCCGCTGCTCCTCAGTCAACGCTTCCTTACGGCTTAGTCGAATTCGGCCCTGGCGGTCGATGTCTAGCACTCGCACCATTACCTCATCGCCTTCGCGCACAACATCGGTAACTTCGTTCACGCGGTAGTCCGCTAGCTGAGAGACATGCACCAAGCCTTCCATTCCTGGAAGAATTTCGACGAAGGCACCGAAATCAGTTACACGCTTCACAACGCCAGCGTAAACTTTGCCGATTTCAGCTTCTTCCGTTAGGCCTTTAATAATTTCAATTGCGCGCTTAGCGGACTCACCGTCGCTGCTTGCAATCTTAACCGTGCCGTCGTCTTCGATATCGATCTTAACGCCCGTGGTCTCTGTAATCGAACGGATGGTCTTGCCCCCCGGTCCGATGATATCGCGAATCTTATCAGGGTTAATTTTGATGGTCTGAATCTGCGGGGCAAATAAGCTAAGCTCTTTCCGCGAGGTATTTAGCGTCTTCTCCATCTCAGCTAGAATATGGAGGCGGCCAGCGCGTGCTTGGTCCAACGCCCGAGCCATAGTCTCTCGCGCCAGCCCTCGGCACTTGATATCCATCTGCAAGGCAGTAATTCCGCGCTTGGTTCCGCAGACCTTAAAATCCATGTCGCCAAAATGGTCTTCGTCTCCAAGGATGTCGGTCAAAACTGCGACCTTCTCTCCTTCAACTACTAAACCCATCGCCACACCACCAACTGGCTCCACAATCGGCACACCGGCATCCATCATCGCTAAGCTTCCGCCGCAGACGCTTGCCATTGAGCTTGAGCCGTTTGACTCAGTGATGTCAGAGACAATACGAATTACGTATGGGAACTGCGACTCTGCTGGTAGAACTTGCCGTAACGCACGCTCAGCCAAGGCACCGTGCCCGACTTCACGCCGACCTGTTCCACGCAACATCTTCGCTTCGCCTGTGGAATACGGAGGGAAGTTGTAATGCAGCATGAAGCTCTTCTCGGCGTGCTCCGTTAGCGCGTCGATTCTTTGCGCATCACTGGAAGTCCCGAGGGTGGCGGTTACTATCGCCTGGGTCTCACCTCGGGTAAAAAGCGCGGATCCGTGTGCGCGTGGGATTAAGCCCACTTCGCACTCGATTGGACGCACTGTTGTAAGGTCGCGACCATCAATACGGATACCCTCTTCGAGAATTCTTCCACGCATGATGTTACTGGTCTCCTCTTCGAGGATGGCCTTAACTTCACCAGCCCGATCCGGGAACTCAGCCGCCAAGGTAGTTAGGACCTCAGTCCGAACAGCCTGAATCGAATCCCTACGCTCTGCCTTCTGCACAGTCGACAGGGCCTTTGCTAACTTGTCACCGATGATTTTCTTAGCACTCGCCAGAATTGCCTCATCGTGCTGCTTCACCGGAGCCGCAATTTTTGGCTTTCCGACTTTTGCACGCAGCTCTTCCTGAAGGGCGATAATCTTCTGTATCTCGCGATGTCCAAAATAAAGTGCATCAAGCACCTCACTCTCTGGAACAAACTTAGCGCCACCTTCAACCATGACAATTGAGTCCTTGGTTCCAGCAACAACGAAGTCTAGATCTGAATTAGCAAACTCACGGCGGCTTTGGTTGATTACTAACTGTCCATTTATCCGCCCAACCCGCACACCGGCGATTGGTCCGTGGAATGGAATGTCAGAGATATGTAACGCGGCGCTAGCTCCACAAATTGCCAACACGTCTGGGCTATTGACCCCGTCAGCGGAGACAACTGTGCAGATCACCTGCACTTCGTCAAAGTAATGATCGGGGAAGAGTGGGCGTATCGGACGGTCGATTAGTCTGCAAACCAGAATCTCAGCTTCTGCTGGACGACCTTCGCGCTTGAAAAATCCCCCGGGGATTTTTCCGGCGGCATACGCGCGTTCTTGATATTCAACTGTGAGCGGAAAGAAGTCCTGGTTAGGCTTTGGATCCGCCCGACAAACTGTGCAGAGAACGACTGTGTCCCCTTGTCTAACAATCACCGCGCCGCCTGCCTGTTTAGCAATCCAGCCAGTTTCTAATGTGATTGGTCCGTTATGAAAATCTGCCTGAGCAATTACTCGGGACTTAGTAGCTAATGGGTTTAATGTGCTGTTTGGTTGAGCCATAATATTTTCTAATTTCTATGAATGATAATTTCTAAAACGAAGTGAGTGAAGGTCTGACTGCTAGGCACGAGCGGGAAGGACAACCAGAGGCAGCCGAGAAGGCGTATCCGATAAATCCCTCTCAGCTGTTTACTTACGAATACCTAACGCTTGAATAAGCTCACGATACTGCACGACGTCTTTGCCCTTGATGTAATCCAAAAGGCGACGGCGCTGTCCAACGAGCTTAAGCAGCCCACGACGAGAGTGGTGGTCCTTTAGGTTTGTGGCAAAATGGGTCTGCAGGTAATCAAGCCGCGAGGTGATCAGTGCCACCTGAACTTCGGCTGAACCCGTGTCATTAGGAGTTTTAGCGAACTTTTTAATTACTTCCGCTTTCTGTTCTACTGAGAGAGTCATTCTTCAATTTCCTTTTTCATTTCTTCTACAAAGCGCGGGAATTATACAGAATTTGCTATATAAATCAATAGCGGTTTACTGCCCTGTCAACTGTGATGCCAACTGTGAAAATTGGCTAAATCACAAACCGTAGCCTCCAATTCTGGCTCTGATGTGTAGGCCGTCCATCTATTGAAATACCAGCCTTTTCCCGTTCGGCAACTGCAATTAGGGCAGAACTCTCGTCATAAATCGCGGCGTGGGGTCGGTCTCTAAGGGGGTGGTGTGCGATTTCTTGTGCCAGCCCCGCCAACGCCTGCTGTTGTCCGAATCTTATAGCCCGAACCTCATCGGCACCAAATGTCACCGCCGGTAGGCTCTCCGTTAACTGCTCCAGGCTAAGGAACGCTGATGGATATTGAGCAAGCGAGTCCGCTTCCAACAGAGTATCGAGACTACAAGCGCTCTCCAGCGAGAACGGCTCCGACTCCAAACGGCAGATTGTCTCCAAAGTTCCGAGCGTCCCAAGCTGCTCGCCTATGTCCCGGGCTAACGATCTGACATAGGTTCCCTTTGAGCACTGCACATCGTATTCGAGCTGTGATAGGGAAAGGAAGGTAAATTGCGCCGAATAGATCTCTATTTCGCGAGCCGTAAGCTCCACAGCCTCCCCTGAGCGCGCCAACTTATAGCTACGCTCTCCAGCCACTTTCACTGCCGAATAACTCGGCGGCACCTGTAGCTGTTTTCCCAAAGACCGCTCACTAAGCTCACGAGCTTTAGCTTCGAGATTCAAACCCTGCAAAATTCCCTCAACATCCGCAGTCCGCACAACTTGGCCCGTGATATCATCCGTATCGGTCTGTAATCCTAGACGAATCACCCCCCGATAGCGCTTCTTGGCCTCCAAAAACAAAAACTGCAGCTTCGTCGCCTTCCCACACAACACCACCAAAAGCCCCGTCGCCATCGGATCCAAAGTGCCGGCATGTCCGATAGACTTAATACCAAACTTACGCTTAAGCCGACGCACAACCTCAGCCGAGGTAATCCCCTCAGGTTTATTAACCAGCACCGCGCCGTTAGATTCCATGTTTCTGTCTTTTATTGGGTAAGTCTTACAACAAAACTGCGCCAGCATAGCGCCCGAGGGCGGCTATTAGCTGGGCCTCGATAAACTCAATCGTGCCGCTGCTTTTGTAACCGGCAGCCGCTTTATGCCCTCCGCCGCCGAACTCAGCTGCAACCCCATTAACATCAAAGTTTTCACTCTTTGAGCGGAGACTGATCTTCCAGCCCCCGGGAATTTCCCGAATCATAACCGCCCCTAAAGCCCCTTCGACACTGCGGGCCTCGTCGATTAAGCCGTCCGTCTCCTCGGCGCTTGCGCCACATTCAGCTAACAATTTGTCGGTCACAACCAAGAGCATTATCTTTCCGCCAAACAGGCTTTTTAACGAGCCGAGTGCGTGCGCTCGAAGTTTCAAGACCTGCGACGGTGTCGAGAAATAGAGGTTATTTGCCACATCTTGCGGACGGGCACCGCACTGTAACATCTCAGCAGCCGTATTAAACGCCGAGGCCGTCGTATTTGAGTAGCGAAACGAACCGGTATCATCCATCAGCCCAGCAAAAAGGACAGTCGCAATCTCGGGTGTGATCTTGGCACCGAGCTCTTTCAGCAACTGAAATACTATCTGGGCGCTAGCTGCTGACTCGGCATCAATGTAATTTACCGCCGCCCAGCGATCGTTTGAAAAGTGGTGATCAATATTAAAACTCTTATCACTTAGATTTAGGAGTGCGTCGGCGCGCTCCCCTACCCGCTTCTTCGAAGCCGTATCAACGACAAGCAGCGCTGGAATCCTACCCTTCGGAACCTCATGAACAAGCTCCACTCCAGCCGCAAGAAACGCCAACTTCTTTGGCGCCGGCTCATCAAGAAACACCCGGGTCTTAATCCCTAAGGAGGCCAGCCCCAGCGCCATACCACAGGCTGAGCCAATTGCGTCTGGGTCGGGATAGATATGGGTGCTGATAAGCACCTCTTTTAGCCCCTTAAGCTGGGAGCAGATCTCTTTGAATCCGACTTCCATTAGACCTTACTCAGAAGCTCCTCAATTCGAGAGCCCCGCGCAAGGGACTCATCAAAATGGAAATGCAGCTCTGGGGTCCAGCGCAGCTGAAGCTCGGCGCCGATACGTTTCTTTAGGTATCCGACTGAGCGCTTAAGCAATGTCTGAATCTCAGCCACATTCTCCGGTTTAAGCTCAGACGGCGGCAGCGCATCGCCTCCCGCTGTAAGCGGCAGAGCACTCCAATAAACCTTGGCGTTTTTTAGGTCCGGAGACATATCTACCGCAGTAAGCGTTACATACCGCATCCGCGGGTCGGAGAACTGGCGCAATTCCTGAGCTAAAAAGCTCAGCATTAGATCGCCAACACGCTCCTTTCTGTGACTGCTCATAAACTTGCTTTCACTACCGGCTAATTTGTACGGCTAAAGACTCGTGCGCGGGACTTCTTCGATTTTATAAACCTCGATAATGTCCCCGTCCTTGATGTCGCTGTAGCCTTCAATGCCGATACCGCATTCGTAGCCAGCTTGAACCTCTCGCACATCATCCTTAAATCGTCGAAGACTAGCCATCTTGCCTTCAAAGACAACCCGGTTATCGCGAAGCAATCTGACACTCGCCCCTCGTTGAACCATGCCGTCCATGACATACGACCCAGCTATCATTCCAAGCTTAGGTACTCGGAATGTCTGGCGCACCTCAACCCTACCCAAAGTCTTCTCCTTGAAGACCGGAGCATGCAGGCCGAGGATTGAAGCTTTAATCATATCGACAAGTTCGTAGATGATTCGCGAGTAACGAACATCAACTCCAAGATTTTCAGCCGCTGTTGCAGCCCGTGGCTCGGAGCGGATATTAAAGCCGATAATTATCGCGTTTGAAGCTGCCGCAAGTTGCACATCGTTTTCGGAGATGGCGCCAACTCCTTTATGCAGAATTTTGACCTTCACCTCTTCAGTTGCCAGCTGCGAAAGCGCATCTGCGACCGCCTCAAGTGAGCCTTGAACGTCAGCCTTTAAGATAATATTTAACTCCTTTTGCCCCTCGACTCCGGCCATAGCAGAGAAATTCTCAAGCGTAAGCGGCATGCCCATCGTTACGCCGCCCTTTGAGGCCAGCTCCCGTGTGCGCTGCTTTAGTGCTCGGTGCTCGGCAACCTGCCGCGCCTCAGCGTCCGTTGCCAAAACGAAGAAATCATCGCCAGCAAGCGGAGTGCCGGATGCACCAATCACCTCGACTGGGATACTCGGACCAGCTTCGTCGATATTCTTTCCGTCCTCATTTATCAGAGCACGCACGCGGCCATACATGCTGCCCGCGATGAAGGAGTCCCCTTTCTTCAGGGTGCCATTTTGGACGAGCACTGAAATCACAGGCCCTCGACCACGGTCGAGCTTTGACTCAATTACCGTTCCGATTGCGTGTCGCTTTGGATTGGCTTTGAGCTCGAGGATTTCAGACTGTAC
>CAYMWO010000063.1:0-14376 GCA_964393905.1 uncultured Bdellovibrionales bacterium
TTTTGCAGGCGCGTCACAACCTCATTCCACAACCCCCCGCCGTAATATATGCGAGGTTAATATCTTGCCGTGTATTTACTGCCGAGCGCCCGTTCTTTCGTAAGAACATAATCTGGCGATTCTTCGTCGGCGTCAATCACCACGTTTAGAAATTCTGGTTTAGTGCTTAGCAATGCCGCACGTAAAGTCGCACGAATGTTGCCAGCGGAATCGACAGTTGTGGCATTCCAGCCAAACGCCCTGGCTATTGCAGTCCAATCTACGTTCGTAAAATCGCCACTTATAGGCTTGCCCCCTAACAACTCCGTTGCATGCTTATCTATCAAACCAAGTCGCGAATTGTTAAGTAGGATGTACTTAATTGGAAGCTTGTAGCGGGCTACTGTTTCCAATTCTCCCAGGGCCATTGCGAGCCCCCCGTCACCTCCAATGGCCACCACCTTTGAATCTGGACGAGCGAACTGTGCGCCAATGGACGCAGATAACGCGAAACTTAGGCTACCGGTGCCTCTTGGTGCAATGAGCCGTTGATTCTGTTCCCGAAACATCACGGCAGCTGAGGCCCATCCACTCGAGACACTCGCGTCCGCTACAAGTACCCCGTTTTCAGGAAGTAATCGCGTTAGCTCTTCGCAGAGCTGATGCGTGACACCTCTAGTCCAAAAAGGAAGCTTTTCCGGCAACAAGCCGCTCAGCTCCTTCACGGGGAGCACTAGCAAGAGCGCCTCCAAGAACGAACGAGCATCTGAGTGAACAGGTAAATAATTCTTCACCCGCGGGTGGAGCTCGGAGGGATCTGAGTCCACATGAATAAGAAACTGATCCCGAAATATTGTATAACCGTTTGTTGACTTGTCTCCTAGCTTACTTCCGATAACGATTACGCATTCGCATTTGGAAAGGTATTCATTGGTGCTTCTGAGCCCTTTTCCGCCGGCGACTCCAAGTGACAACTGGTCATGTTCTGGAAACACACCTTTCCCATTCAATGTAGTAGCGACCGGCATTCCAGCTCTCTTACTTACGGAAACAAGCGCCTCCGAAGCTCCCGCAAAATGCACCCCGCCTCCGGCCAGGATTGCAATCTGGTTACTGGCAGCGATAGCATCAACGACACCATTCAGCGTATGCCTCTCGCAAGTAGGTCGAAACCGAGGGTTCTGAAGGGGACCCGGGCCTGTAGAGTTCGGGGATCGGATGGCGGTCAAATTGAAGTAATCCCCAGGAATTTCCACGAAAACTGGCCCCGTTCTTGGTGACAAAGCAAGTTCAGCCGAAGCAAGGCAAAGCGCGTAAGGGTCATCGTAGTTGTTAGCAAGAACGGTCTTCTTAGAGATCGCAGCGAAAAGTCCCTGTTGATTACAGGCACTTGTCGCCCATTTGTCCCGCTTACTAGATGCCGTGCCACTCGCAAGCACAAGCAAAGGCACGGAACTATTCTTCGCTTCGCTAACTGCGGGAGCAATGAACGGCGATCCGATTCCTCCCGGTGTGTCCACAATACCAATGCCCCCCGAGAGGCGAGCCCACGCATCGGCCATATATGCCGCCCCGAGAGGCGACCGCGCAAGGATATGCCGCACGTTTTCCTTCCGCCTTTGAAGTGCGATGTAAAGGGGAAGCGTAGATTCTCCCGGAAATCCAAAAACACATGGAATTCTGCAATCGACAATAAATTCTGCAATTGCTTCGGCCCAATTCATTGATTACTCCCCATAAAAAGCACTACATCGCTACGCGATGGGAATCGACCGGCACTCCATACTGAATTACATTACTTGGAATGACATTAGTTGGTCTAATTCCACCGGTGATACTAACTAGTATAGGGTCTTGAGAGTCAATTTGCCCTTGCTTAGACAGCTGTATCATAGCCGCAACGGCAGCGGCGGCTGAGGGGCACGCTTCCACACCTTCATATTCGAATAATTTAGTCTGAGCCTCGCCAATCTCTTCATTATTGACGCGCATGATACGTCCGCCAGATTCAATCGCAATCGAGCGAATATAAGGGTATGTTTGTGTCGGGTCACCTCGTAGAATGGCCTCGGCAATTCCTTGAGGGTGCTTGATTATATGATTTGCCCTTATTTGAGATGCGTCTTCCTCAAAAGCCGCGACCATTGGAGCACACGTTGATTGTTGAACTGCCATAAAACGGGGCAGCGACTGAAGTCTTCCCAAATGTGAATATTCAATAGCTCCTTTGTAAGCTCCAAGAAGGCCCATACCGCTACTGATTGCCTGAAAAACAAAAGCAGGAGCTTCTGGCATTTCGTCATATGCTTCCAAATACGCGAGCTTAAGACCTTCACGTCGCGCGACACTGAAAAACCCGGGCTCTTCTAGAATTCCGTTTTCGCCCGCAAAACGCTTCGCTGCGATACCGGCCTCGACAAATGGTGCATTAACTACATAGTTCGCAACATCAGGATGATCTGGGTAATTCAGCCGCTGCAGGAATTCGTTCCCCACGAATACGTGCAACATGAAACCGGGGGTAAGCTGCACTCCACGTGCGTATGCAGTCGAACTGTTGCCGGTTGAGGTTACGACAAACTCTCGGACCCCGTGTTCCTTATAAAAGGACAAGCCAACACTCGCTATCCTGTCCTTCGTAGACATTGACGGATTTTTTGTTTCATCCTTCAAATAAAGGTTTTCTAATCCAAGTAATTTACCCAGTCTTGTAGCATGAATACACGGAGTATTTCCTTCACCGAGTTCTACAATATTGGTTTCGTCGGCGATGGGGAGCAGGTGCATATACCGCCGTAATGGAGACGTTTCACTACTGTCACTATGCGACGAGTTAGGATAAATCGCATCCACAGGTCCGTTACACGACGGACACCGTGAGACCAGAGCATTCTTGACTTCTTTTCCACAAGCGATGCAATGCCAGAAGATTGTCCTACTACTCCCATTGCGGACTCTGGGTTGTCGAAGTAGCTCCCGATATTTCAATTTCATAACCATGGTGCAAAGCTCCTATCATTTTCGATTGTAAAAATTGCGCCAACTTCAAGCGAGAGTGTTTTTCCCGAACAAGGCTCTGGGGTCGAAATCAGAATGTTTTGGTGGTTCGGCATATGTGTTTCATCAAATCCAAGAACGTAGCCTTTAAAAGTCGTACTTGGAATACTTATAAGATCGCCAAGAGAAATTACTCCGGGTGTGGTAAATTCAGCGAAGCCAAGATAGTACACGTGGTCAATAGAACTCTCGCGTTTCCCCCAAGGAACATCGCAAACGATAAATTCATGAATTTCGCCCAACCTGATACAGCGAGTCTTGAAGTCCGAGAGGAGCATATTTCGATCCATTCGCTCCCGATCCATAACCGCTACCCATTTAGCGGCCAGGGTTTGCTTCGCAATGAACTCTAATCGATGTTCTTTTTTCATTTTTCTGTACCGTCAACTCAGAATCGCGTTGACGCATAATATCAAAGCACTTAGTGCTTCACTAATATTTCAAGCCGATTAGGTGAGCCCAACAGTTGAGCCGTTTCAACTAAAAGTTTACAATGTTTGCGATATTCACCTATATATAACAATAGATTGGAATTGTGGTTAAGCCTCTGATATTCTCCGTTGGAATCCGTTTGGGGATGCGTGGACTGCTTCGCGGAGAACATTTTCGAGGATTCGTAGAAGTGCATGGATGGCGCAATGCTGTTTGTTAAGAACTCGATCCAGGGGTGCATAGTTCCCGCACTTGCTGAAGCCGGCACATTAGGTGCGGTCGAATTGCATGACATTGTTGTCGAAACCAGCGGTCCTTGTTCCCCCCAAGCAATTTACAAGGCGTTAGCAACACTCCTGGATACCGGCGTTGTCGTGAAACACCAGCAGCGCTATTCGCTCAGCGTCAAGTGGTGCTTAGAGCTGGTCGCTTTTGCCGACTCGATTTTAGATACAAGCCTCTCCGCACCTTGCCTTGGACAGATGCTACCTCCAGGCAAGCTCCCTGTTCAATGGAACTTCGACTCACTTTTTCGCTTAAATCATTTTTGGTGTCATCTCATACTGTCCTTGGTTCGAGCCTCCCGCGCACGTGAGGTGTTCAGTTGGAATCCACATCCGTGGTTTTACTTGGCCCGCAGTATCCAGGAGACCGATTATTTAGAAACTCTGAATAGCCTCGAGTCGAGGCTGTATAAGGTTGTTGGGGGTACTACGTTCCTTGATAGGTGGGCCGCGCAGTTCTGGAATCGGGATTTTATAGATTTTAGATTTGAACCGTGCTTTTCGCAGAAATGGCCCGATGTATGGCTTAACGTGATCGGTGATTATGTTTTGATTGTCGAACTCGATCGCGAAACTCGGCAGATTATCGACGAAATCTATAGCACTGTGCAAAATGAGAGTGAAATGTCGACTGCGAAGTTCAGTAAAATTTTTAACAGAAAAGCCATTGCGACAATTGAAGTGTCGAGAGACGAAACGAGGGCAATAGAAATCCGGGACCACTTTCGTTCCCTATTTGTAAATAGCAAGTCGTGCAGTAGGGAGTTGCCAAACATTTAGGCAAATTCTTAATAGGCTGTTTTACCTACTTGTAAAAGAATGTGATTCCTTGAGAATCAGGGCCTCTGGACCAAAATATCTCGTTCGTTATAAGAGAAAAATTCACTTAAAAATTTAGAAAACCGGCGATGATTTTCAATGAAATAGATAAAGGGGGCTGTATCAACACAAATAAGCTTATCCTTAAGAGCTTTTAGGATCTACACTCACTACGCTCCTTTTTAAGGTAGCTCTCTACGTCAACATCCTTCCAAATTTCAGCACCGAGACCTTTGAGCTCCGAAATGCGGTGGGTCTTAGCAGATGCTGCCTTACTTAAATCAAGTTTTAAAGAATTTATAATGTGCTCTAAAATTTCCATTCTAGAGGAGGGTTCGAGCGTATCTATGTCGTTACAGATTGTTTTAAGTTTACTTTTACCTGCCATATCTAGTCCTTTAAGATAAAATCTTGCGGCGAAGAATTCAGCTCGCTGTTCGAATTATTCTTTTTACCAGCCTCAATGGCAACGCCGAAACTCTCTTATTCCCCATAGTCTTCGGTTAAGGAATCTCCTACTTTTCCAAACCCCACCCCGCCCCTCCACGGGGGTCTGCAAATTAAGTCCAAATATTTCCAAGGACTTAGCTCCCATGGCAAGGGATCACATTTTTTCCCGTCAGGGGGCGCCGGCGAATGACGGTCGGCCGGGACAACAGAAAAAATTACACACCCCCACCCCGGCCTCAACCACCGAGTTAGGGCCCAGTATGCAAACTGACTTTTTTCGATACTGATTTGAAGTGCCTGAAAAATCATGAGCCGAAAGCTCATTTCCTCGAGGTTTCTTGATTAGGCAATATTCGTGGACGTCGAGGTACCTCGGCCCTATAATTGGTTGGTTTTTGACTTACCGAAATTGAGAGTGACGAGATGAGATTTAGAACGTCAATTGCAAGCAGGCTGAGGCACGAACAAGGTGCCGTGCTGATACTGCTCGCGGTCTTGGCGCTGGCGTTGATTGTGGTCGCCGGCTTTGCCATCGACACTAACTCTCTCACAGTAACCAGTGCGCAGTTTCGGTTTGTAGCAGATGGCGCGGCAGCCGGGGCGGTCGTGGCCTATAAGAAAACCGGAAGTTACACCGAGGCGCGGAAGGAAGCCGAGAAGGTCATCGATAAGAACAAGTTTCTTATGGAGGGGTTTCTTGAAAGTCCTCGCGGGGCGGCTGAACTTACGGTTGATCTCTCTCAAGGGGTGCAGGGGAAGGACGGAATAATAACTCCGGCCATCTGGCACGATGCGCCGCTTGATACCGGGTGCAGCGGGACGCCGGCACCGGCCTCGCCGTGCCCGTGCTTAAATGGTGCCTGGAACGGACCGTGCGCTGAAGAGGTGGATCCATCGGATGCGACAAAAACTCCGGACGCGATGATCGTAAACCTTAAGCTGCGTGAGGGGTCTTATCTAAAATCCCTGTTTATGAAAGCGGTCGGCCAGGACAAGTTCCATGTTCAGGGCACCGCAACCGCCCGACTTAAAGAGTTGCACGGTGTGATTGTCATCGACGTGAGCCGCTCTATGGCGGAGGCCACGCATCTACAATATGCGCGGGTATTAAACGCCACGGCTGGGGAGCCGACATTCCCATTACAGACTACTACCTGTAATTCAGCGACCGATCACACTAACATCTGCATTCCGCCACCTGTCGGCGGATGTACTTTTGCTGATGGCGGCTTGCGTGGGCTGTATGCGGCGATGTGGTACTCGACGATTCCGGCGTTTCTTCCGAACACACGGGCCGGAGCGACGGTACCGACTAAGCATTATCGCAAGGATTACGGTTGCTACACGCTGGATACAAAGGACGTAGGAGCAAGCGGCAGTCAGAACCGGCACTATCTTGTTGATGCTTACTCCAATGTTCCAGCCACCCCGGATGCGAATACCACCTACGGTCCGGCACCGCTTAGTTATCACCTGCATTTCATCAATCGACTGTTAACCGAACTGGAAAACTACTTGGGGCCGGTTAAGATTGGGATTATTGCTTTTGATAGCACAGCCAAGATGGAGGCCCGGCGGTTTGACCTAACGCTTTATGATTCAACGGACTCATCGAATTTAGTGACAGAGCTTCGTGATATCACAAACGTCAAAACCCCCTCCGCCACAGATATAGAGAAGCGCTATCAAACCCGTGGGCTGTTTGTGCGCGAAGGTGGGTATACCAATCTTCCCGAGGCCATCCGCGATGCGCACCAGATGCTAAAAGACGATGCGCGCTATAAATTCTCCAATAACTTTATTGTCGCCCTGTCCGACGGGATGACAAACTGCAGCACCGCGAGTGGCTGCGGTAACACAGAAGCGATTGTGAAGGAGGCGGTGGATGAGGTCATAGACTATGCCTCGACGGACCTGGTGCCA
This sequence comes from uncultured Bdellovibrionales bacterium, assembly GCA_964393905.1. Taxonomy (GTDB): domain Bacteria; phylum Bdellovibrionota_C; class UBA2361; order SZUA-149; family CAYMWO01; genus CAYMWO01. The sequence continues at coordinate 6,945 of CAYMWO010000063.1, forward strand.
GACGGTGTGCGGTTTCACTATTTAATGTCCGGGCGGCAGGCGCATACGCTGATGGTAAAAAGTGCTAAGGACGCTAACCAGTGTATGTCGGACGATGAGGCCCGCTCACACGATCCGGCGTATTTGATGACCGATGCAACTAGTAACACCGGGACATACGCTGACCATCTCGCAGGGAAGAACAGCCCCTTTTATTACCCAACCAAGCTTTATCAGGCGGTGCAGGCGAGTGACGGTGTCTGGGGGGTGATTCGGCCATGTTGTAAGTCCGGCGGAGCGTGCTCTGATGTGCGAAGCACATTGGATACGAGCTGTAAGGCTGGCGGCTCGGGGGTTAAGAGCGGCACAACCAATCAACCAAACACTGCGACGAACGCCACATATTCCGATTCCGACGGACGATTACAGTGTGAGCCAAACGGCGAGAGTGAGATTTTACAAGCTGAGCGGTTTGCAAAGAAGGTGGCAGACGTTGAGCCACTGGCGATAGTTAAGTAACTAGAACTGATACGGCCCGCGGGCTTCGACTTTTAGCGGGAACAGTTTCGCAAACGGTGTCAGGCCATCGAACGTCGCACTTACCTTTACATAGACAGTATTTTCGTTCTTCGCGTCTTCGCCCGCGCTTGGAGTTTTAGTTAGGCTTGAAGTGATGCAGAGGGTGTTACTTTTAACGCGGATTTTGTGAAGTCCGATTAAGTCGTTTACCTTATCTTGAATCGTAGCCTGATATTCGGCGGTGGAAGCGGGGGCGCGGCTCGTAACACCATTACAGTTCTGGCCACTGGTTAGCCTATTGTAACTTCCAGTCTCAAGTTGCGATAAACTCTCTGCCTCACGCACGCCGGCTTGAACGGCCTGGGTCAGAAACTGATACTGGTTAAGAAATGTGCCGAAGTCGATGGCGCCGAAAATTAGTGTAGTGAGGAACGGCAGCGCGATAATAAACTCCAGGATAGCGTTTCCAGTCTGAGCGCCAGCCGCGCGCCCAGGCACGGCACCGAACAAAGCTCTCGTAATGGAGTAAATCTTTCCCACTAAATCTTTTAAAACTGCTACTCGGCCTGGTTTCAAAACAACTCAGAATTTAACCACTCTAAGTTTCACCAATCTGGGGCCTACAAATCCGCTAGAGGCGGATACTCTGACAACCGGAGGAGAGGATCTCTCCCACGCTAGAGAGTATCGACTTAGAATTTTAGGAGCTTTAGCTTTGGGGGTGGGGGGATGAGGGAATTATTGAGTAGTGGTTTTAGGGGGTTAGAGCTGGTGTTTTAGGAGATTTGCGAGCTCGTTGGCGATAAACGCCCGCTCGTTTCTCTCTTCTAGATAGCAGCGTGCGGACTCTTGAAAAGCCTTTAACGACGATTCTGACTGGGTTCCGAGTTTTGTTATCGCCGTCACTAGGTCTTCAACTTCATGCTCACCCATGCGGGTCTTGGTAACGAGTGCGTCGGGGAGAGAGTGCGCAGTGGAGAAGTTTGTAACAATCGCTGGGACACCGGCGGCGAGGGAGAGTTCTAGGTAGGGGGTTAGGTCCCCGTGGGCGCTAAAAAGTGTGTGGAGTGCGAGGGTGCAGGAAGGGGCGATTGACTGCCATTTTGCCGGAGAGCGGTCCGGGATAAGTGCTGCGTTTTTGATGCTGAATTCTGTGAGAAGGCGTGCGGCTTCTGCCTGCTCGTCGGTATTAATGAGCCAGTTGAGTTCGTATGGCAGGCTTAGTTCGGAGAGCGCTGCAAGAATTTTGTGTGCGCGGTGCGGGATGTGCGGGGAGCCGGTATAGCCGATAGTGAGTATATTGGGTCGGGGCTTTGCGGAACGAATCTCAATTGGAAACGGGAAAAGTCGAGTGGGTGAGGCGGAAGACTGGCTGCGCTTGTATTCGTCCAAGTTTCGTTCTGAGGTGAAAACTAGCACTCCGACTTTGGGTAAACTTAAATTGGGTAAATCTAACTTTTCGCCGGAGCGAAAGAGGTAGTCGTGAAGAATTGTGACACTTGGCGCTTCCTTTGAAATATCGCGGGTGTGATTTAGAACGAAAGCCGCCTGCGGGTGGTCCTCGATTTGGTAGATATTTAACGAGAAGGGGGCGAGTTTTGCCCGTTCTGCGTATTGATTGTGGTGGTAGGTCGGGATCTCGTCATAGGTTCCCGGCGTATCCGTAAAAGCCTCAACTGAGAACTGTTCCTTCAAGACCCCCAATACCTGGTCGGAATAAAAGGCGGCGACACTTGAGCTCGGGACTGCACCGCGGGAGTTTAGTGGAGAGAACCAGGCTATACGCGGAAGACTAGGCTTCGGCGATGATGCAGTAGTCTTGGAATCCATAGAGAAGGGCGTTTAGCCGCTCGAAATTGTGGTTTAGTGTGGAGATGGTCTCGACCCAACGTGGGGTGAGATGATCCGCGAGGGGGAGAGTGACGAGCTGGGCCTCTGGAGGAAACGGGGCGAGGGTTCTTATCTCCAGCGTTTTTAACCCGGCAAGCTCCATTAGATAGCGCATTGTCTCAGGGTGTAGCGGCCAGACATGGGTCGGGTCGCGGAAATAGTGCTGAGTAAGGGCGACTATCGAGCCGGAATTAATGGTCTCCAAAACAATTCGCCCTCCGGGTTGAATTTTGCTGGCGCAGAGCTTTAGCAGCTCGGTTAAGGTTTCGATTTGAAGATGCTCAATTACCTGGGTGGCGATTAGACCGCCTAGGCTTTTATCTGGAAGGGAGCAGAGATGGGCAATGCCGTCTACACTCTGGACATCAAGCCCTTTATCCTTACACCAGGCGATCATGCCGCTATCCAGCTCGGCCCCGTAGGCCGGAATATGCGCGTCTTTAAAAAGCTCTAGCAGCTCGCCCCGGCCGCAGCCGATCTCAAGGACTGAGGCTTTTGCACCTTGGAAAATCGGCGGGTAAATACGGAGCCGATCCTTAATCTCCGACTCCGAGCCGCGGTAGCGATTCTCAAGCATTAAGTAGGTGAAGTCTGGTGGCTGGGTTTGGTCGGCCTTAGAAATCTCGGCTGCAGGGGAGGCTACATTTTTATTCGGTTTTAAGCCGGCGATGATGCGCTCAAGTCCGGCGCTAACGGATTCTAGGGTTTTTAAGCGAGAGAGGTAGTCGTTTTGAGTGGCGTTTATTGCCCCTAGCCGTTTGTCGGCGGCGCTTTGAGCGGCGTTTAGTTGATCGACAACGGTGCGTTCAATGCTTCGAAAAGTTCCGGAGTTGTTGTCGGTGATGCGGGATATCTCGCGCTGGAGCTCGTCGCGGAGAGAGTCTACGGAGGTTGAAACGGAGTTTAGATGCCTAACTAGTTCGGCCTGATAATGTTGTTCGGCGCTCAGATAATCTCCCAAAATCCAAGTTCGCAATCGGGCCTTGAGTTTGGAGATCACCCCTGTTGTTGCCGCCGATTCGTCGGGTGTGAGTGAGAACGAGTGATTCTTATTTAGGAAATTTAACTCGGAGGAGTCCGCTAGTTTTTGCGACGCAATCGAAGCGGCAGATTCGGAATGCTTTTTTAGGGCTGTTGGCACGGGGCTTAGTTTCATTAAAACTGCGTGAATCTGTATCGAGTTTCCCGTAGTTAGCCGAATTTTCGAGGGAAACTGCTAATCTCGGCAAATTATGTCACCGCGCCAATTTCTACAGTATCTAAATTCCGTTGTCGATAGTTGGGATTAGGGGTTGTCGTGCGTAATAGCTGGAGCACTAAATGGCATCACGACATCAGTCTAGCCGCAATGATTCTACCCGAAAAACCCGCTTCCAAGTTGACCTTGGTTTAAATCTCTCCCCTTCCGAACTGGTCTACATGGCGGCCCATGAGGATCCGCTAGGGGAATTATGGGATGTCGGTCCGCATAAGCACCCTCATCAGACAATCCTGCTTGTAGATAGCGATTCCGAGCGCGCTCTACAGCTGCAACTTGAGCTAGGGGAGAATGAGTTTAAGGTTATATGTGTGTCGGCGCTTGAAGATACACTTAATGTTATCAAAGAGGGGCGGGTGGATCTGTTGCTGTTATCCCCTGACATTGCAGACTGTAACTCCCGTGATTTTCTAAAATCTGTTCGGCAGACAAGTCGCGGAGCTGTGCTGCCGGTGATTGCGCTGGTAGAGGCTACGGGTGAGGCTGATATGAATTTATTAGTCTGTGGGGCGGATTTGTTATGCTCGTTCAACGGATCGTTTAATAAGTCCGGGAGTAAGCCGCAAACCAAATCAGTGCAAAAACTTGTCTCTCAAATAAATCTGCTTCTCGAGTAACGCTATTTTGCGATCTCTAGCACTATAGCCTGAGGGTTCTCGAAGTAGGTTTTAAGGTTTTGTAACCCAATCCGGGTGCGGTCGAAAGGTTTTGTGATTACTATAAAGTCATAGGTCTTTTGAACCTCGTCCCACTGCACGTCTTTATCCAAATTGCGAATATACCAGAAGAAGAAGGGCTCGTAGATTTCGTGTTTGTATGAGAAATATGTAAATGGCTCGCCTTTATTGTTCTCGCTAAAGATGTAGGGAGTGACTCCGTGACGGAGCGGTGTGTATAGAGTTCCTGCATTAACTCCAATTCCGATTCGCCCTTCATCTGGAAGGGTGGCTATTGGTAGTACAGTTTTCTTTTCTGGAATTTGCATTAACGCTTGGTTAAATCCCACTAGGTAATCGTTGTGGGGTTTAAGTCTATAGGCGATGTAAGCCCAGTTCGCGAGACTTAGAAATATACCGAGTTGGAGAAAAATGCGCCTTCGGCGCACCTCATCCTTTCCTATTTGCAGTGCGAGAATCACACCAAAGACTGAGATGTAAGGTAGGGCGCGGACATCAATTTCATAAATTGTTCCGGAGCCTACGGGCAGGAGAAAATAAGTTACAAATAGTGTCAGCAGAATGGCCACGCTTTCATATGCTTTAAGTCGGGCCTCTCTAATAGCTAGACTTTCGCGCCCGGCAAAGATCAAGTAAGCGAGGGAAGAGAAAAATAGAATAAACAGGGCAATATCAATCGGGTAATCGAAGCGAATAAAGGCGCTGCCGAAGGCCGGAAACTTTTTAATAAAGGGACGCAGCTCCCAGAGTTCGGCTCGGGTTGATGCATGTCCTGTTTGGGTGGCGATGTGATAGAGGGCAATTGCCAAGAAGGGCAGGCCGGCTAAGACGGCACGGAGGAAGGAGAGCTTTCTCGATAGTAATCGGCAAAGCAAAACGACAGCGGTTATAATGGCGCAGAAAAAGTATCCAGCCAGATGCATTAAGTAGCAGCCACTCACCGCCAAGAACAACGAGCAAAGGGCTAAAAGTGCGCCAATTTTTTCGCTACGCTCTAAGCGGGCTATAAAGATCTCTATGCAACCTAAGGCAATGAACGTCAGGCCGATGCTGATACAGAAGTTGTTATAACCAAAAAGAAAAAAGGCACTCGTTGCGAGGTAGGTTGAAATTAAGAATGCAAACGCCTGCTGGTGTTTCGTGGATTCGAGGGTCCGAAGGTAAAACCAGACCCCAATCGGCATGGAGATAAAAGCCAGAGTCACCCAGAGGACTCCGCCGACCTCTATCGATGTGAACTGAAGAATACCAGCTAATAAGAGATCTCCCAAGATATAGGGCATGAAATGAAAATCGAATGTAAAAAGCTGCCCCAGCTCAGATTGCTTTAAGACCTCTCCGATTAGGTAGCAACGGGTGACATGGTTTGGTAGGTCGAAATACGGCATAGCGGGAAAGAGCCACCAAACAATCAGGTATAGGGCGAGAATTACGGTAATAAGTAAGGTTCTCATAATGCGAGCTATATCATCGGCATTTATCTTTGCACAAAACTAACAATAGTCTGATTTATCCTTAACCGAGCCTTTATACGACAGGCTAGTTGTGTATGACAGATCAGGTTTTTGCGCGTGCAGTAGATCGTATTGGTATAAGTGCACACGTTTTAATAGCAGCTAGGGACAGAGTTTTGGAAGCCCAATAACTCCTTCATGCCCAGGAATACGGACCGCTCTGTCCCCAGTTGCTAATGGTTGTTTTCTGCGACACATATGTGGCCCGCTATTGGCTCAAATTACTAGAGCGCAATTGTGCCAAAAACAGAGGAACAAAAGAGGAGAGGATCAAGTGAAGAAATATAGAGTTGGAATAAGTCTACTGGCCGCGCTTTCGCTCTCGGCGTTATCGAGGCCGGCGTTTGCGGAAGATACACCGCTAAATGCCATTTGGAAGGATGGATTGAAGTTTGAGTCCGCGGATAAGGCCATTAGCATTGAGGTTGGCGGGCGAATTCAGGCCGATGCGGCATTTTTCTTGTCACAGGATGATGAGCTGGAAGAAGCTGTAGGGTCGGATAATTTTGATGACGATGTTGAGATTCGTCGCGCAAGGTTGCACATTGCGGGAAAGCTTTATGACCAGCTGGAGTTTAAGGCGGAATATGATTTTGCAGGAGGTGGGGAAGCGCAATTTAAAGATGTCTATCTGGGATTACTAAAGCTACCGGTAGTAGGCGGGCTTCGCCTCGGTCACATGAAAGAGCCGTTTGGATTAGATCAGCTAACAAGCTCACGGCATACAACTTTCATGGAGCGCTCGCTTCCGGATGCATTCTCTCCGGCACATAATATCGGTGTGATGCTTCATAGCGCAGTTCTTAACGAACAGATGACATACGCTGTTGGTGTGTTTAAAGATACGGATGAGTTTGGTGAGGGCACTGGTGGTGGGGGCTACTCGGAAACGGTGCGTATAACCGGCGCTCCTTGGTATGAGAATGACGGCGAATCGTTACTGCATTTGGGATTGGCCTACAGCCACCGTGAGGCAACAGACGACACGCTAAAGTTTTCACAACGTCCGGAGACACATTTGGCGGGAAAGTTTGTAGATACAGGAGCAATTACGGCCGATGACTCGGATCAGTTAGGAGTAGAGGCGGCAGCGGTGTTTGGTCCATTCTCTGTTCAGGGCGAATATGCACAGACCTTTGTAAACTCGGACTCTGCCGATGACCCGGACTTTTTTGGCTACTATGGCCAGTTAAGTTACTTCATAACGGGCGAGCATCGTGTTTACAAACGCTCAAAGGGGGCGTTTGATGCAGTGACTCCGACTAATAGCTTCATCGGCAAAGGTGAGACCCGTGGTCCAGGAGCCTGGGAAGCCGCAATCCGCTACTCGGCGATCGACCTAAGCGATGGGTTGGTAGAAGGCGGAGAGCTATCAGACATCACCGTTGGGTTAAACTGGTACTTGAACACAAACCTGAAATGGATGCTGAACTATGTCTACTCAGATGTAGAAGACCTAGGAAACAGCAACATAGTCCAAACCCGACTACAGGTCTGGTTCTAAAAAAGGCGGGGGTGACTAATCCTCATCCCCGCCACTCCAAAAAGAATCACATTCCTTTCATCTAAAAGCCGCCAAGAACCATCTATAGGTG
>CAYMWO010000064.1:0-14365 GCA_964393905.1 uncultured Bdellovibrionales bacterium
TCCGGTTCGCTGAACAGATTTGGAATCCGCGTCTACTCCTTCTTATCGCCCTTCTCTTTCTCCTCACCGCCTTCAGCCTTTACTGCTTCTTGACCTTCAACTACTGGCTCAGCTGCAGGAGTAACTTCGAGTGACTCCTCTCTCTTTGCGATTACACTAACAATCGTAATTTCTGGATCACTCACAAGTCGAACGCCCTCTGGAAGCTTAATGTCGCTAGCGTGTAGCGAGTCTCCCTCTACAAGCCCACTGATATCCAGGTATAGCGCCTCTGGAATTTGGGTCGGGAAACACTCAATTTCAAGCTCGTATGCACTCTGGTTAAGCAGCGAATCCCCTGACTTAATAGGCGCTGGAACGCCTTGTAGTTCAACGCCAATTTCCAAACTAATCTTGTGGTCTGCGCTAACCGCTAGGAAATCAACATGTAAAATTTTATCCTTTACCGGCTCAGCCTGAATCTCTTTTACGAGCGCCATCTTGCCGTCTAGGCTCTTATTCTCACTCTTAAACTTAAAGAGCTGTGTCTGCGCACGTCCATGGACTGTGCGGCCGTAATGCAAGAGATCCATCTGCACGAGTGTGGTTTCCTTGCCCTCGGAATAAACAACTCCCGGAACGATACCGGCACGGCGCAGCCGCTTGGCTGCTAAAGTTCCCTTCTCACTACGATCGGCCACTTGTAATTCAATTAGTTCCACGGTCTTCTCCCTCTCTATTCAGGTCCATTAACTGTTAATTATTCAAATAGTGAACTGACTGAGTCTTCTTCGTGAATCCTTCGAACCGCCTCTCCTAGTAGTTGGGCGATTGAAAGTTGGACACACCACGACGACTCCTCCGCCAAGTCCGGATGATAGATAGTGTCAGTTACGATCACTTTAGAAATATTACTCGCGGCTAATCGTTCCTTAGCACTGCCGGAAAATACCGCGTGTGTGCAGCAGGTAATAACCTTAACCGCCCCGCACTCAAGTAAGGCATCAGCGGCCTTAATTAAGGTCGAACCTGTATCAACCATGTCGTCGACGATAATCGCGGTCTTGCCATTTACATCACCGACAACATTCATCTCTGCGACTTCGTTCGGCCGAGAGCGCCGTTTATCGATAATCGCTAAGCCCACATCTAACCGCTTAGCAAATGAACGTGCGCGTGCCACACCTCCGGCGTCCGGTGAGACAATACAGAAGTCGTCCCCTGGGTAGTTCTCTAAGATGTAACTCAGCAGAACTGGTCGAGCGTAGAGGTTATCCACGGGCACATTAAAGAAGCCCATGATCTGCCCCGCGTGAAGATCCACCGTAAGCACGCGGTCGGCTCCAGCTGTCGCAATTAAATCCGAAACAAGTTTGGCCGTAATCGGCACCCGCGGCTTTTCTTTACGGTCTTGCCGCGCATAACCAAAATAGGGAATCACCGCCGTGATTCGCTCTGCACTGGCACGCTTTAGAGCGTCGATAATGATCAGCAGTTCCATTAGATAGTCGTTACCAGGCTGTGATGTGCTCTGAATAACGAAGACGTCATCACCACGTACGTTCTCGCCAACCTCAACGCAGAGCTCCCCGTCGCTAAAACAGGTGACATCACAAGCGCTCAAGTCCACCCCCGCTGCAGCCGCAGCGGCCCGCGAAAACGGTGGGTTTGATCGCCCTGCTATAATCGAAAGTCTTCCACGCTTCACTTAAGTCTTCCGCAGTTTTCTGCTTAATAATTCGCTAAAATTCGCAATTTCAAAGTTGCTAAATCCCAACTTACAAATTGGCTGGGCGGGGAGGATTCGAACCTCCGAATGCCGGTACCAAAAACCGGAGCCTTACCGCTTGGCTACCGCCCAAGATTCTCTAAAAAACTTTTCACTTCTATCCACCAGCTATACTCCGCTGGTGCTTACTCCACTTTCCCTACCTGGTACACAGATAGATGCCCGAACAACAAACCACCCCGAGGGGACACGAGCCTGCAACAATTTCTCTACGGCTGAAGCCTGAACGGAATCCTTTATAAACCCAACTACCGAGCTTCCACTTCCGGCCAGCAGCGTATACACCACTCCCGAGCTTTCAAGGATCTCCCTTGCAAGTTTAATTTCTGAGAATTGTCCGAAGATCGTTTCCTCGAAATCGTTCCTGAGAGTGCGACAGGTTCTGTCAAAGCAAGTTAGCGACTCCCCCGCCGAACTACCAAGAGGGGATGCACAACACACACTATCGAGCCCACCGCTACTACCCTCTGTATCAAAAAATGTCAACATTTCCCTAGCCTTGGCTGCATCCGGGGAGGTCGGTGAAGCCTCTGATAAATCAAGGGAAAGTTCGCGCAGATCGGACCAAATACCCGATTCTTTTGGCGGAAAATGCCCCCGCAGCGCTGAATTTGGGATTATTCGGGGTAACCCCAGGCTTTCGTAGGCTAGCTCCGAAGAGACAGTAATGGGCGGCTTAATTATTACCAGCTCACATTCCCGGGCGAACCGAGAGAACTCCCCCTTCCCTCCCTTTCTATCTTCAACCGCAAGCACGTTCCCACCGGTGCCATAAGCAAAGTTAATCTCTCCAGACACAAGAGCTGCTACGTCTGATCCGATTTCGGCACCGAGCACTGCCAGCTCCTCGACTCTAAGAGGATTTTGGAACGCTTGATTTAGCAACTTCAATACAATTCCGGCATCCGCACTGCCCCCGCCAAGCCCGGCGCCAAAGGGAATCCGCTTGTAAATTTCAATATCTACTCCAAATTCACCAAGCGACCCGAGTTTTGTGAAAAAAGCCCTGGCCGCCTTAATGACAATATTGTCAGAGCTAGAAAGTGACGCCACGATATCTTCCACCCTGGGATCGCTAATCGATTCACAATGAGTATGAGCTAGAAGTTCTGGGGAGAGCACGCACCGAACATTAAATTCAGTTCCTGCATTTTTAACTACTGGGGTGACCTTGAGAGAGACATCATCGGCTAGGGATATGGGCGCGATAATGGACTCGATCAAATGATAGCCGTTCTCTAATCGACCTGGAATGCGAAGTATTAGGTTGATTTTCCCTGAAGCTTGCCCCGAAAAAGCTTGATTTAAGAGAGGTGCTTTAGGGTCAATTTCGGGAGCTTCCACTACGACACTCTTTACTATTCTGGTTTTATCTTGGTTATTTTCTAGACTGAAAGTTTCTCAGCTTTTTCTAACGGTACCTCTATCTAGTGCATTCACTTATCTAGAGCATTCACTGAGGAAGAACTGAGTGTCACCAAAAATAACTAAGCTCACCACTCAACTAGTCGGAGCCCAGTTGGAGCCCAATGGCCTGAGCTGTGTAATCACTTGAGACGATAAGAAACGACAGCGGAGCGGTATTACCCCTTGGGTTGGATCTTGCGGCCGTAGGTGACCTCGCCCTTATCGATACGAAGTGAAAATCCGCAATCGGGATTGGTGCAAGCCCACGCTTTGTAAGTCACAGTTGCCCCTTCCTGACCGTAATCAGATAGCGGAACCAGTAACCCTGCATTACACTTCAAACAGTTCGGATACTCTTTCTTCCCCTCCATACACCTTCCCCCTCATTGAAATTTTTCAGTTCGCAGTTCCACGACTGCCACTGTCTCAATCTCTAACTTTTAATTCCAGTGATCTTCTCGCCCTCTCCGCCCCCCCCTCATCCTGGGGAGAATTAAGCAAAGTTTGAGGTTGTAATCAAGTAAAACCACCCAGTTAAGGGCATAAGTCGAGAGTTTTTATTACCTCAACCAATCAACTTATATTTCTCACCTATTTGCGGAAGACTTCTCCATTAGGATACAAAAGCGAACGCACAAGCTCGATTACGTAGTTTAGCATTAATCTCGTAAGCTCTGCCTCCGTGGTGAAATGGATATCATGCATCCCTCCGAAGGATGCGGTCCAGGTTCGATTCCTGGCGGAGGCACCAACCGTCTAATTGGGCCAATTGATAGCTAGTGGTTATCTTGCTGCGGCTTATCTGAAATGCCGAGCTTATCCATCTTATACTTAAGTATCCGCCGACTAATACCCAAAAGCTCGGCGGCCCGGGTCTGAACGTATTCGGCCTTTTTTAAAGCCTTAATAATTAAATCCGTTTCGAAGGCCTTGCCTGCCTCTTCAAAGGGAATTGCTGCTCTGCCATTTTGGTCTGAGCCGATGACTCCCTGCATGATCCGGTGTGGAAGTTCAGCCGGGGTGATGGTGTCCGTTGAGGAAAGTGCCAAAATGCTCTCTGTCACATTTTCTAATTCCCGAACATTTCCCGGCCAAGGATAGTTAAAGAACACCTCAAGCGCCTCAGCGCCAATTTCCGGCACTCGGCCACCATATATCGGAGACATCCTACCGATAAAGAAATCTAACAGCTGAGGGATATCCTCCAACCTCTCTCTAAGCGGCGGGATATCCAACGTCACGACGTTAATCCTGTAGAAGAGATCCTGGCGAAACCTACCCTCTTTAATCGCATTCTCGAGACTCTTGTTTGTTGCTGCGACAACCCGAACATCAACCTTAATCGGCTTTGAGCGGCCAACACGGTAAAACTCCTGCTCCTGTAAGAAGCGCAACATCTTCACCTGTACGGGTAGGCTTAACTCTCCAATCTCATCAAGGAATAGTGTTCCACCGTTTGCTAGTTCAAAATGCCCAATCCGTTGTTCGACAGCGTGAGTAAACGCTCCCTTTTCATGTCCGAAAAGCTCACTCTCTATAAGCGTCTCAGGAATCGCCGCACAGTTTAGCGCAATAAATGGCCCATCTTTTCTAGGGCTGCGCTGATGGATTTCTCTGGCAACTAGCTCTTTTCCAGTTCCCGACTCTCCGGTTACAAGGACTGTAGTGTCTCGCACCGCAAGCTGTTCAATCTTTCGATAGAGCTCCTGCATCAGCGGATGCTTACCCACCATACAGCCAAAGTCACCCGGAAGTTGTGCGAGCTTTCCCCGAACATGTCTGGAAAAGATCACTTCACTAGGAGCGGAGCGATTACTACTTCCAGAAGAGATAGTTTCACCAACAAGACTCAGAAGCTCGTCCACGTCGTAAGGTTTGTTTAGATAATCTACGGCACCGACTTTCATCGCTTGCACCGCAGTTTTCACACCGGTGTTCGCAGTCAGCATAATCACCGGTAGGGTGGGATAATCCGATCGTAGCTTTTCTAAAGTCTCTAGTCCGGTGATTCCCGGCAGCATTAGGTCAAGTAAGACAAGATCCGGTAACACCAGCTCAGTTGATTCTCCCCTTCTTTCTCCAGCTGCATCCACTGCCGTGCCAGCTTTTAGACTTTCTAGCGCAACCTCTCCTGAGTCCGCAGTCTGAACTTCATATTGGCGGTTAAGAATAAGCCGGAGCGATTCTCGAACATTTGACTCGTCGTCTACGACAAGTATCCGCTTACGGCTTCCCGCTCCGGAGTCGGAGACGGTGGTATTTTCGGTAACAGACATACGAACAAAACTCAGCGCTGAAGAACACCCGAGGTATTCTTACGGTTAAAATTGGCCCTGATTTTATGATGCTGGTATTAGAGTCTGGGGAGTTTTTTTTGCGCCCCCTAGATGATAATTTAGGAGGCTCTCCCTAGCGTAAGATCTTCAATTATTTCAGGTCTTTAATGAAATTTACTAAGCCCAGACCCCAGCTATATCCGCTAGAGCTCCTGCTCCTATTGGCTACGCTGGCTCTGATTTCTCCCCAAGTTGTCCGAGCCGAATCTACAGAAGTCCCGGCCCAAGAGGAGGTATTAATCGAGAGTCTTATTAACTATCACCCTAAAAGCTCTGATTTCCCTAAGGTGATTTCGTCGGCCATTCCATCGATCTCGAACATCGAGCTCAAACCCAATCTCACGCAGGGCGAGTTGCCCGATGGCTCGCCCAAAAAGAGGCTTGATGCAGATATTGAGGCAACAAATGTACTCCTCAAGAAGCTTAGCAGAGGCTACAGAGATGAACTCTACTTTTTACGAGGCCTTTTGCATGAGGCTAGTGGGGATACGGACGCCGCGCTTAATGATTATAAGACCTCTCTAACCTATCGTGCTTCAAATCCCGTCCCATTATTCCGTCATGCTTTTCTTTTGAAATCCAAGAACAATTGTAAGGGCGCAATTCCGGAGTTTAAGGAGGTGCGATGGCGGACCAAGGCTGCAGAGCACGAAACGCTCTACCTCATTGCAGAATGCCAAATTGCGGAGGACGACAAAGAGTCGGCATTAAAATCACTCGAACTTGCTTATGCGAAGAATCCAGAATTTACTCCTGCCGGAAAGCTGCTTCTGGGGCTCCGCGGCGAGATTCTCGCATCAGCCAAAGATCCTGCCAGAAAAGCCCAGTTTGAACAGGAAACGATTCAATACCTGATAAAGGTTACTAGACAGAACCCGGCGGATAAAGACTCGGCACTTCAACTTGCCCGACTTCTATTAAAATCAGGCGACCCGCTGCTTAATCCAGACAAACTTCAGCAGGCTGAGGCATTAGCCAGAAAGGTTGTAAAAGATACGGGTTTCAAGGATGAGTCCGCTGTCAGGCTATTATTTGACTCACAAGTAAAGCGCCGCGACCTCCCTAATGCTGAGAAGACACTTCGCCAAGGGCTTAAGATTTCGCCTAACTCTAAAATTCTAGCCGAAGCTAACGAGCAATTGGCGCTCGAGAAGGGCTTAGCCGGATAACTTCACAATCCAATTAAAATGGCTACGGTTTAGGAAGAACAGCTTCAACAGAGCTGTCATCTTCTACAGTAGAGAAGATCTCTCGTCCGCCAAACTCCACAACCTGGTCCCCAACGTGTTTCAGTTTCTGCACCACGTCGGCAACTTCTTTGGCGGAGCGGATAATGCCATCCGCGAGGCGCTGTAAATCGACATCCAATTTGTCATTTTGTCTAAGTAATTGACTAAGCGCGACAACGCCACTCAATGGATTATTCACTTCGTGGCATACGGTGCGAACAATCGTCTCAATCGCCTCAAGTCTCTGACTTCTTACGAGCTCAACCAATCGCGTTCGCTCAATTAACTGTGTCTCGGCTAAGTGCAATCTCGCCTTCCAGGCCCGCTCAATTGCAGCTACGATTCTCTCCGAAGTTTCCTTAGGCTCGCCCTTTACTACATAATCCCATGCTCCACGCTGCATCGCCTCAACACTTACCGCAACTTGGTCTGTCGATGTGCAGACAATAAAGGGAGCATCGGGATTGATCTGCCGAAGCCGCACAAGGAGCTGAAGGCCAGAGTTATCCGGAAGTGAGAGATCTAAGAGCACTATTCGCTCGGGATTCCTCTCAAAACTATTTACGGCATCTCCAGCTCTAGTTACGTGTTCAATCTGCCAGACATTTGGGTTTACAGCGCGTCGAATAATCGCGGCATGCGCAGCCGTATCTTCAACCAATAATAGTTCATGCTTACGCACGCGGATTAGCTTCTCAGCCGCTCCAAGCAGAGCCTCCTGCGCACGGTCCTCTCGGCTCGGCGTGGTGGCTGCTGAGTTACTATCGATATCTTTAATTTCGTCTGAACTCACGGAACGGTTGTCCTTTATCGAGTTGTTTGTTCGCTGCTCGAACGATGAAAGTCTTCATGTGGTCAGATTCTGAAATCTCGCTCTTCCGGCACCACTTTCAAGAATATCGACACCATTTTCGATGATCAAAAGCGCCAAAAGACCGCGCTTTTAATAACCCTATTGACCTAGTGGAAACTTCCACTAGTTACGCCACGTTAGCTCTTTGAGAGGTTAACTTCCGAGTTTGAGAGCGCAATCAAGCGCGTCTTTAACTGGGGATGGTTACGGATATTGGGGGCTAGCTCTAAAGACTCAAATCGCTCAAGCCGTAATAGTGCCTCCCTAGCAGCACCCGCATTCATTCCAGCTAATTTCAGATCGTATAACGCCAACCGGTCAGCTTCGAACTCCCACCCTTGTCTGACAGCGGAGATGTGCTCTAAATCTGCGGCGGAGAGAATCGCCAACGGAAGTGGAGGAACGAAATGGTTAAGTCGTATGTGGGCTGATTCGTGTGCTAGGACAAATGCTAGCTCGTCTGCACTTTGAATCTGCTCTAGCAATCCACGTGTTAGAAATATTCGAGCTGGCTCTCCACTCTCAATATCCGCTGGCAGGGCATATGAGTTGGGGTTCTCGTCATCAATTATACCGATAGCGACGGCGATTAACTCTCCATCTCCGCCGGTTAGGTACATTTCCGAATCTAGAACTGCATGTGTTTCCGAGTCCGAGCATAAAATTGCGCTCTCGCTATCTTCGGTCAACGCCCGATCCGTTGATGGCTGCCCCTTAAGATATAATCTGCGAAATATTCCCGCGAGATGGTACTCCCAAGAGGAGATATCGCTCCCATCTCTTGCGCCATTAACAGTCTTCGGGGCCCCCACTCTAGAAAATATTCCCTCTAATGGCGTGCCCTGCCCCACACTCGGATGTAGCCCATCATTGGGAGAGGCGGAGGCGAGCTGAACTGAGAAGCATAACAATGCGAGGAACGACGGCCAGAATAACTTGCGGCCGCAGCAAGGTGATGAAACGACAGATTTGTCGCAGCGAGTCTCGGAATTTTCTTCTGAAAACAACTTAGAAGCCAAATAGCCTCCTCAACCTAAAAAAACCTTTAAAAGTCAGCTAAAAAACAATATAAGAAAACCGGCGGTGTCCTGCTTCTGGCACGGATGATCAGACACCCGCTGCAACCGCTTAAAGCCCATATTAAATTAGAGTGCTAAAATTAGGAATGTTTTCCTGCAATTTCGTATTTTCTGCAGAGTGAAAGCTCATTCTACGTTCAGCAACTAACTTCGCTTTTTGCCCTCTCAAAGCGGCATCAAGCTACCATCTTTAGAAGCGGCACGGTTAGGTGCATACTTGAACGGTTTCTTGACCCGAGACTAAACAGGGCTGATTTCCAGTGGCGGCAATTCAAGCCCAAGTCCCTCTCCGCAGCGAGATGCCGTTTCGTAGGCTGAGCGAATCGCCGGAGAGATTCCTGATTTTCCGAGATCAAGAATAAGCGCTACCGAGAGTTTAAGGGCTTCCTTTCGCATCTCCTGGAGCTCGCCCGTTAAATGCTCAAACTCAGCCAAGCTCTCGGCCGACTCCTTTTCGCTTTGCTTTAGCGTTACCTCTATCATCGAAGCTTCACCTTTTAACCCCTCTAGAGCTCGGCGAAACTTCTGGTTGAAACGGAGATTATTGAAGTAAGTAACGAGCCCCTTCTCTTCGGGTATATTATCTGGAATGCCTGGCATAACGGGCATGCCGGCCAGTATTCCTTCAGCATAGAACCCCTCACCCACGGCCTCTTCGTTTTCAGCTCCCTCTAAGGCTAAAGGCGCGGTTTCTGGCTCCGAGCCCTCTTCGCTAACCTCACCGGGATACCGACCGTGAAAGAGATCGATTGCTGACTGTTTGAGCTTCAGGTAGGACTCACTCGATTTTGTCTGTGTTTCCTTCACTTCGGCAATATGGCTCTCAATTGCGGCAATATCCTCCTGAACCTTTGCTCCATCTTCCACAATACCCTCTAATTTCTCCCCCAACTCACTTCTCGGAAACTCATTTCCGGAGACGACATCATGGCTCTTTTTGAAATCGCTTTTCTCTATAAGCGCGACAAGTTCGTAGAGCTTCCGTGAAAAGCGATCCCTCTCGGGTAAGATCTCGTTATAGCGTTTGTCAGAGAACGCATCTCTGGGCGTTCCGCTCGCGGCAATTGTACGGAAAAAGTCCTGATAAAGGTTGCCATAATAAAGGCCCGTTGCCGCTTTGTCGGCAAAGCCTAAGCCAAAAAGCACAGCAACTATGCTGCAAATACTTACAACAAAGGGGGCGCTTCCCTGTGCTTGAACTTTGGAATCTGTGGTCTTTGGCATTGTTTACGTTTCCCAGCGATTAAGTAATTCAGTCGCGTTCCTATAATCGGCATTTTTTCTCCTATTCCTGAGCCCTTAGAGCTACCCCGAGAGCTACCCCAGTGGAATTGGCTTCACCCCAGCTCTACTCGACTAGATGAGGCTTAACTGCTAAGAAACACAGGGTATTATTCACTTAAAACCAAACCAGTATTCGATGGAGACCGCGGCTAAACTTAAATCCATTAAAGATCACTTCCCGCTCTTAGTGGACCCAGCCCAGGGCACGCTTGTCTATCTTGACTCAGCCGCCTCTGCGCAAAAGCCTAAACGGGTGATAGACGCCATCACGAATTTTTACTCAAGCTCCTACGCAAACGTACACCGTGGTGTCTATGAACTTAGCGAGAAGGCCTCCCTGAAATTTGAAAGGGCTCGTGACTCAGTCCAATCATTTATTGGAGCTGCAAGCCGAGAGGAGATAATTTTTACTAGAGGCGCAACGGAGGCGATAAATCTCGTCTGTTACACCTATGGCGAGCACTGCATTCCTGCGGGTTCCGAAGTTATAGTCACTATTCTCGAACATCACGCTAATTTCGTCCCCTGGCAACAGCTATGCAACAGGCGTGGTCTCAAGTTCACAGTCATCGGACTAACCGCAGATGGAGAGTTCGATAGGGAGGCCTATCGTCAGGCGCTCAGTTCTAAGACTAAGTTAGTGGCGATGACACACCTTTCTAATGCTCTTGGCTTGGAGCTACCAGTTAAGGAAATGATCGCCGAGGCGCAGGCCGTCGGAGCTATTACAGTATTGGATGGCTCACAATCCATCGCCCATGGCGAGTTGAATGTTGTCGATTTGGCAGCGGATTTTTTTGTCTTTTCTGGGCATAAGCTCTACGGCCCGACAGGCATCGGAGTGCTATACGGGAAGCAGAAGCTCTTGGATGGCATGCCGCCCTTTAATTTCGGCGGCGATATGATTCGTTCCGTTAGTGTTGAGCGGACGGAATTTAACGACTTGCCTCATAAGTTCGAAGCTGGCACCCCACACATCGCGGGTGCCATTGGACTTCACGAGGCTCTCGATTTTGTCTCTGAAGTCGGGCGCTCAACGATAATGACACACGAGATGCAGCTTGTGAGGGCTCTGGAGGAGCGACTTTCCGAGATTAAGCATATCCGTTTGCTTGGGCCAAAGGGTAGTCACAAAGCGCTCGTGACATTCGATATGCCGGGATTACACCCTCATGACATAGCGCAGTTTCTAAGTAGATATGGCATTTGCGTTCGTGGCGGCCACCACTGTGCACAGCCGTTACTCCACGCACTGGGCCTTAAGGCCAGTACCCGAGCCAGCCTTGGGATGTATAACACCATCTCAGATATTGATTTCCTAGCTAAGAAATTGGCGGAGGCTGTGTCTTTCTTCCGCCTTTAGCATGGAATATTAACGAGCCTTTTTCTTCTTTACGGCTTTGGTATTTTCTTGGGCGTGAATCTTTAGTTCGATGACGTTTTGAGTCTCAACTCCCGAGAAGTCGACCTTTGTCTCAAGGATTTTCAGCTTATCCTTTTCGACGTTTACGATTACCCCGCCGTTTTCGCCGATCTTCGTGCCTACTCTGACTGTATAACCTTTCCCAGATGCATCCTCTACTATTCCCAACATCTCGCCCGTAATCGGGTCACCCAATGTAGCGGCTAGCCTTAGCTGTCCAATACTATACTGTTCAAGTGGTGAGATATTACCGTCGCGGTTAATTTTTGGCGCTAAATCAAAGGGCAAGAAAGGATCTCGTTTATTCGTTGAGTCATAAACGAAGTCATCTTCTTTAAGAGTGTTCGGGTTAATAAAACCCTCTTCCCCTACTAAGTTTGCTGCTTTGGCCATGGCTGCAACCTCAACCGCCGCTTGGTCCTGAGCCGAGACCTCGCCCTCAGCTCCTGTGCCATCTTTTTTGGCGGTTACGACCGGGGCAATCTTCTCTCCTAACTGATAGCTCTTGCCATCGCGAACATAACGATATGGCTTGTCGGTATTGGGGTCGACTGGGATGGAAGCTAAATACTCTGGCACAAGCTGACTTAAGTCGTCCGGCGGGTGGCCCTTCTTTGCCAAGTAATCAACGATTGAAAGTTGTAGCCGCAGCAGATTCTCATTTGCCGGTTCAAGTTTAGAGCTCATCTTCGCTTCTTGCACAGCCGCTTCAATTGAATCGCGCACATCAAGTGGCTGTTCCGAAAATTGGCGATAGCCGACCACGGCTATAAGGGCCACGACAAAAACGGATACTAAAACTTTAACCATGCGTCTTCCCGGAATGGAAATTGAAACAAATCGGCATGAGATGAATCATCCCCATACAGATCTCGACAGATACATACAAAAAATTAAGCTTTTAGCACGCCCCCAATGGGCCGCGCCTTAACTTTGTAAGATGCTGAAATTACGAAGGAGTTTCTTTAGAAAAATAGCGGTAATTGAGATTCCGGGGCATTTAAGGGAGCTCTCTAGCAAACACCCTCATCCATCTCGATATTGTTCTGCTGCACCTCAAGACCGTTACAGAACTTGGTCC
Organism: uncultured Bdellovibrionales bacterium; assembly: GCA_964393905.1. Classification (GTDB taxonomy): domain Bacteria; phylum Bdellovibrionota_C; class UBA2361; order SZUA-149; family CAYMWO01; genus CAYMWO01. The sequence continues at coordinate 12,461 of CAYMWO010000064.1, forward strand.
AGCTAATGTAGCGATTGGCCTTACAGGGTTGAGCAATAATCATCTGACTAATTGCCATCCCATCCTCAGGGGTGCAGTTGAAATACATCGCTCCTAGCCGGACATCTGGAGACACGGTCGCTCCAGGTAGCATTACCTGGAGATCCCCTTCAACTGGTCCACCGTCTACCTCCGAAAAGGAGAGTCCAACGGCCATTCCCTCAGATGCCTCTTGGTCACCAACTTCCATCGCCGTGCGCGCATTTCTGAGCGTCGCCTCAGCCTTCGCATATTCAGCATTTTCCTTATAAACATAAAAGGCTCCCCACATCATCACAGAGAGTATGCCGATTATCGAAATCGCATATAATAGCTCGATAAGGGTGAATCCATCTTCTTTGGAGCAAACGCTAGTCTTAATCCGCAATTTGGATTCGTTGTTCAAAGCCTTCATTCAAATTCCTCTAGAAAGAGGGACACGCTTAAACCGAGTCCCTTAATCGGGGCTGCCCCTAGCTAGGCCCCAAGGTGTTACGCAAACTCTTACCCAACCACGGCCCATTATCTAAGACCGGACTCTTGCCACTATCGGCTGATACTGTGATTTTTTGCACAACTTATGCCACGGGAAGTTTCAGCCATTAACGCATGGATTCAGATGCTTATGGTCCGCTTCAGGTGCGCTAAGCCCCTCAACTTTTTGCCTTTCTCCCCAAAATGAGACAAAATTTGTCACTCTAACAAGGTTTTACCGATTGCCTGAATAGCCGTCTCGCACTAAAAGACTCAGTGTTTGTTCCGTAAATTCTAAACTCTCTAGGTAGAGGTATATGTCTCAGCGTTCACTTCTCAGTTCTCTTAGAAATGGTCTACTCATCACATTTATTCTAGTGACTCTAATTCCACTCAGCGGGTGTTCTGAGTATTGGTGGACTCGAAGTCAGCCACCGTCATCGGCAGCTCTGGTGGAGCGTTCCAGAACTCAGCTCCAAAGTGCTATTACCGAGCGCGGTAAAGATCGCGCCCCCGTGGCTGATGTTGCCAAGGGCATAGAGACTTCGCTCTCTAAGGCTATATCATCCGTTAAGAACGGCTCAAGCTCATCTGATACTCGCACTGCGTTACTTGAGTCTGAAAATGGTTTCATCTCTCTCGAAGGAAAACTCTCGATTGGGTCCCGAGCCGCTTATGGCGAACTATCCGGCCAACTTCGCGGGCTGATTGCAAAAGTTGAGAACAAGGAATCGGTCGATGCTTCTGCTCTACAGCTTTTCTCTGCACGAACATTCTTCTTCCTTGCAGACGAACTTCAGGTGCCAGCCCCGAATTTTGGATAAGTTGCCGTAACAGCACTGGACCAACAAACCCATACCGGGGCTAACTATGCCGCGCATTCACCAGTTTACAGTAATCGCCGAGCTTCCAGCCTCGCTGCTCCCGCTTCGCACTTTAGCATCAAATCTCTGGTGGAGCTGGAACCACTCCGCACAGGAGCTCTTTGCTAGGATTAGCACCGAGCGCTTTCTAGAGTCGGGCGGAAATCCGATAGCCCTCATAAACTCCCTATCCCGATCGGAGATACAAGCTCTAGAGGACAATCGAGAATTCCTTAGAGATTTGGCCGTTGTTCTAAAGGAGTTTGAAGACTACAGATCTCGGACCTCCTGGTGGGACTCTCAGGACAACTCGCTTGGCCTAAAGCATATCGCCTATTTTTCAGCTGAATTCGGACTTCATGAATCGTTACCAATCTACTCCGGCGGGTTGGGTGTTTTAGCAGGGGACTATCTAAAGGCCGCAAGCGACCTGGGACTTCCAGTGGTTGGAGTGGGGCTCCTGTATCACGAGGGTTACTTTAGACAGAATCTGAAAGCAGACGGATGGCAGCAACTGACCTATCCAAGACTTGATTATGTAAAAGTTCAA
>CAYMWO010000065.1:0-14271 GCA_964393905.1 uncultured Bdellovibrionales bacterium
AACCAATGGAGCACGCGGATCTGAACTAATCTAACACAAACTCAATGGTGCGAGAGCTAACCGCCCAGATGAGCCAGCCCGGAGAGGAGGTCCGAGTCCTGGCTTCCGTAAACCCCGGAGACAGCGACTTTAAAACCATCGTCGCAAAGCTAAGAAGGGAAAAGTTCGATGCACTAGGGGTCTACCTGATGTCCGGGCAGGTAGGGGAATTTTTCAGGTTACTAAAACAACAACAACTTACCCCTCCCACCTTCGGAACAGACTTCTTTGAAAGCATCGATGAAATCAAAACCGCCGAAGGCGCGATGAACGGCACGGTCTACCCCCACAACCCCGTCCCCACAGATTTTTACACCCGCTATCTGGCAACCTACAAAAACGACAGCCAAGTAGCCTACGCCATAAACGGCTACGACTTCGCCACGCTGATTGGAAGGGAGTTTAACGATTCCGGCACCAAGCTCTCCGGAGATGAAATCCTAACCAAACTAGAATCCACCCCACCCCAAAACGGCCAAGTAGGCCCCTACGAATTCAAAAACGACCCCCAACACGGCAAGTACTTCGACTTCCCGATAGTCTTAAAGACAATCATCAATAACAAAGTTGAAGAACTGAAGTAGACATCCACCACCCAGATTTTTGATTTATGGCTCTGATTTTGTGGCAAGGTCAAGCGAACGGGAATTGAGAAAAGCGGAGTTTGCTACTGCAAATGAGCATTTTCTCAATCTCCCGTTCGCTTGAGATTGCCCTAAAGCAGAGCCATAAATCAAAAATTTAGAAATCCTGGGCTACGGCGTCTAGGTAGAGGACCCGCCCCATCTCCTCCATCAGCCCCTGAAGCGCCTGTTCCTTCTGTCCACGAGAGACCTCGCGCGCGCCCAGGTCACCAAGAGTTCCAGAGCTAATCCCGCTTTGTGCGAACTGCGCACTAGATGTCACAACTACATCACTAACATCCGCAAACGACTCAGCCGCTTGAAGAAGTGGGTTCTTCCAGAGGATCTGCCCGTTTCTCCGTTTCAGCTCTCCAGAAATTGTCATTAATATGTCCTGCTCCAGCGCCTGATCTGTGTTCCCAGTCACACTGCGCGTCCGGGTATCAACTCCGAGAATGCGCACGTTAAGAATTGCATCCGCAGAGGAGCGATCATCGACAACTTTAAGCACGCCGTAGCGCTCGAACCGAGAGCGAAGCTCTTCCGTGAATTTTAATCCCAATCCACTCTCTGAGGTATCGTTCTCAACAACCGGGATAGCCACTGTTTTAATGTCATCCGGAAGTATAGAGCCACTCCCCTGGAACTGATATCCACAGCTAATGAGAGATAGGGCAGTTAGTGATATAGCGGAAAGAATTAAAGGGCGGAGCTTCATCAGATCACCGGTCTACAGGGTTGAAGGTTCGACTTAGAAACAATAGAAAAACACTAGATTTTGGGGAAATTGTTAGTTAGTATCCCTAAACGGAAAAACCATACTCCGGGAGGAGCTTTATCACAAGCAAGCTTTGCGGCTTGGTCCCGATGTGAACCCCGAGTAAACGCGAAGTAACTCAACAGCACGGAACTAAATGAGCGACGAGAATCAACACCCAGACCGGAACCAGGAACGTTATTCACCGGAAAAAATCGAGCCTAAATGGCAAAACTTCTGGGTCTCAAATAAAACCTTTAAAGTCGAAATTGACCGCTCAAAACCGAAGTACTATGTCTTAGATATGTTCCCCTATCCCTCAGGGGCCGGACTCCATGTCGGGCACCCGGAGGGATATACTGCGACTGATATTATCTCGCGCTACAAAAGAATGCGGGGCTTTAACGTATTACATCCGATGGGCTGGGACGCCTTCGGACTCCCTGCAGAGCAGTATGCCTTAGAAACCGGGACACATCCGGCGGAAACCACAAAAAACAATATCGCCACATTTAAGCGCCAGATTCAGGCGCTCGGGTTTTCCTACGACTGGGATCGCGAAGTCGCCACCTGTGATGCCGACTACTACAAATGGACCCAGTGGATTTTTGTCCAGCTCTATAAGAAGGGGCTGGCCTACATGGATGAGATTCCCGTCAACTGGTGCCCTGCGCTGGGAACAGTGCTCGCGAACGAAGAGGTGATCGACGGCAAGAGTGAACGCGGCGGACACGATGTAATTCGGAAACCGATGCGCCAGTGGGTACTGCGAATAACGGACTACGCTGACAAATTGCTTGAGACCCTAGACGAGCTCGACTGGCCCGAAGGCGTGCTTGAGATGCAGCGAAATTGGATTGGAAAGAGCGAGGGAGCTGAGCTCTCTTTCGCAATTGCCGGAAAGCCAGAGCTGAACTTCCGCGTCTATACTACCAGACCGGATACACTTTTTGGCGCGACCTATGCCGTGCTCGCTCCCGAGCATCCACTGGTAGAGCAGATCACCTCGCCGTCGGAGCAGAAGAAAGTTCAGGCCTACGTAGATAATGCCAAGAACAAAAGCGACCGCCTCCGACAAGAAGAGGCTGATAAAAAGACCGGCGTATTCACCGGAGCCTTCGCCATAAATCCGGTAAACGACAAACAGATTCCAATCTATGTCGCGGACTATGTGCTTATCACCTACGGCACCGGGGCAATTATGGCGGTTCCAGGACACGACGAACGGGATTATGAGTTCGCCAAGAAGTTCGGCTTGGAAATTGTTGAAGTAGTAAAAGGTGGCGATATTTCGAAAGAGGCTTATACGGGCGACGGCCTGCTCGTAAACTCAGGCTTCCTTAATGACCTTCCGGTTCCGGAAGCCAAAGAGAAGATGATTCGCCATTTAGTCGATAACAAAATCGGTGAGCGAAAAACTAACTACAAACTGAGAGACTGGCTCTTTAGCCGCCAGCGGTATTGGGGCGAGCCGTTTCCAATTATTCACACGGAGGACGGTCCAAAGCTTATCAGCGAAAGCGAGCTGCCGCTGATTTTGCCCTCTGTGGAGAAATATCAGCCGACACCGGATGGCGAGCCGCCGCTGGCTCGCGCTGCGGATTGGCTAAAGACTACAGACCCAGAGACGGGAAAGCCGGCGCTGAGAGAGACCAACACCATGCCACAATGGGCGGGGAGCTGTTGGTATTACCTGCGTTTTCTGGATGCCGTAAATGCCAACCAGGGCTGGAGTAAAGAGGCCGAAGAATATTGGATGCCTGTGGACCTGTATGTCGGTGGCGTTGAGCACGCCGTCTTGCATCTCCTTTACTCGCGCTTTTGGCATCGGGTGCTGTTTGAGTTGGGGTTTGTCTCGACGAAGGAGCCGTTTAAGAAGCTCGTTAACCAGGGGATGATCTTAGGAGAAGACGGACAGAAGATGTCCAAATCCCGTGGTAACGTCATTAACCCTGACGACCTGATTCGCGAATATGGAGCCGATACGTTACGGATGTACGAGATGTTCATGGGCCCGCTGGAACAGGTAAAGCCTTGGAACACGAAGTCCGTCGGCGGCGTTTATAAGTTTTTGAATCGGGCTTGGAATCTGATTATCGACGCCTCGGGAAAACTACACCCGAGAATTGTGCCGGACAGTAAGAGTCCACACGGTAGTTCGGCGATTGAGAAGAGCCTGCATCGGACAATTAAGAAGGTTACAGAAGATATTGAAGGCATGCGCTTTCATACAGCAATTGCCGCACTCATGACCTTTTGTAACGAGGCCGGGGACTGTGCGGAGATTCCAGAGCGGGTAATTAAATCTTTCGTGCTGCTCCTTTCGCCCTTTGCACCGCACATGGGAGAGGAGCTCTGGGAGCGGTTGGGCAACAAGGATACCTTAGCCTATGAGACCTGGCCCAAGTTCGACGAGGCCTTAGCAAAACAAGACACCCTGACAATTGCCGTGCAAGTAAACGGCAAGCTGCGAGACACCATTGAAGTTCAAGCCGAGACGGCCAAAGACGAAGTCCTGCGGCTCGCCAAGGCCAACGCTAAAGTTAGCAATTCCCTAGAAGGCAAAGAGATCGCCAAAGAGATCTTCGTCCCGGGGCGGTTGGTTAATTTTGTGGTGAAGTAGTCGATTCAGATTTCAGAGGTGTTACTTAAAGAATCTTAAGTAATCCTTTTGGACCGTCCATTTCAAGATGGAGTTGCTTGATGATTTCAAAGCCGAGTAGGCCGTCGATTCCGTATTGGTCGAAGTTGTCAAAGTCATAAACTCCGACAGCAGTGTCGGTGAATTTTCGTCCGAACAAGCTTAGCCGTTTGAGGCTAATCTGATACCCGTCCTGGCTGTCACCAGCCGGGCCCTGAACCTGAATTTGACGGGTGGCGTCGCTGACAGAATAGCCAAGATCCTCCGCTAGAGCGGTATCAATTTGAGTTGTCCCTGCTCCAGTGTCCAGCACCAGTCTCACGGTTTGCGAGCCACGCGGTCCGTAAATGCGAGCATCTACGACAGGAATATCTTGTGTGACATCAAAGTGAACTATTTGCATTCGGAAATTCGCATGCTGTTACAGCTAATTACTGTAGAGGGGTTACTACTTGGCTTCCCGACAAATACGCGGGCAGCATCGCGGGGACGCTCTTGTGCTCGGACGAGCTTGTTAAACTCCTTACGGGTCGGCGCGTGCACACGGATTCTTCCGGCTCTGGGGACGGGCTCACCTTCTGGCCAGTCATAATCAACGAGTTGCACCCACTCCTGATCAAACTGTTTTTTTATTTCATCCCAGAGGAGTAATTCGTTCATGGCGATATTATAGTTGAGGCCTACACTAGATTCAATCAATTATTCCTGCCCAAAAAGGGCACTTCTAGAATCATTATCGGCCAAGAACTGCCAAATGTTTCGCCGAAATATTAGCGGGAATTAAGAATTATCGAATGAAAAAGAATGTGATACCTTTCCAGAATGCTGGAAAGTCACCTAAACCAGCGTCAACGGCCTGGTTTCAAATCCACGTAGCACCCCTTGAATCATGTGCCGCGCGTCGTCGTGTAGCATCTCGGAGAGGGCGTTTATTAGCTTTACGTGACGGGAGACTTCTGGCCAGTTGTTGTCGGCCATGTGCTTACAAAGACTTGTCGCCAGGCGGCGCTGTTTGGTCAGCACGTCTTCGTAGTTACTGATGCGTTTTAAAAAGGTAAATGGTAACGGGTCCTGCGCAAGTAGCGCCTGCTTAGCTAGCAGGATTGACTGCTCTAACTTTTCAAACGAGGAAAAAAGTTTTTTAATTGCGCTTTGGGACAACTGCGGACTTCTTGCTTGTAAACTCATTACTCTCCACCACCGATTCCGACCACCACACCACACATAAAACCAGCACACTAACTACCCCCTCTAATCGTCTATTCTTCGGAGGTTGCTTCAGACGACATCTAACCCCCTAATATTCCTTGCCCTTTACTGGGAGTCGATTAAAGTAAGGCGAATTTAATTAAAAATTTCAAGGTGTTAATGGAAAAGTTTGAGGTTTCACTAACGCAGCGAAAAGAGCGTGGGTTTCTGCTATCCCGGCTGCGACTTGTCATCTCGGGACTCCCCCCGGAATTTTCCGGCTACCGTATTGCTCAGCTGACGGATCTTCATTTTGGCCAGCTTACAAGTGCTCGCCATATCGGCCGGGCAATAGAAATTGCAGCGGCATTTGATCCACACCTGGTCTTACTCACCGGCGACTACATCACGGCCGGCTCTGTTGGCATCCATCACTACTTAGCTACAAGTATTAACCCGCGGGTCTTCAACTGGCTCAGCTATAGACGCGCAGTTCGGGGCCTCGCCGAACAACTAAACCAGTTGCTTTCGCGCTTTAAACCCCAAGACGGGATTTTTGGCGTATTCGGTAACCATGATCACTTAGAAGGAATCGGCACTATCACGCGGCAATTGGGCGACAAGGTCAAGTGGCTAACAAACTCCTCAGTCGAGATTCGCCGAGGCTCTAGCAGTATCCGCATCGCAGGAATCGATGACCTTAACCGCGGCAAACCCGATTTAACCCGCGCTTTGGCAGGAGTAAATACGGGAGACGATACCTTTAACATCCTTCTTTCTCATAACCCGGACATCACCCTACATGCCAAAGAGAACGCGCTAAACCCCGTTCACCTGATTCTCTCCGGCCACACCCACGGAGGCCAGATTCGCCTCCCCTTTTGGGGACCACTTATGACCCGCACAAAGCAGAAAAACCTGGTGCGTGGCCTAGGTTTTTTTCAAGAGAGTGCAATCTATGTAAACCAGGGCGTGGGCTACGGACTAATGCCCTTAAGAGTGCTCTGCCCACCGGAGATTTTAGAGATAGTGCTTGAACGAGGATAGCTTTTGCCGCTTAGGGCATATCCAAAAACATCTTCAGATAGTCTGCCGCAAACTCTTTGTAGCGCTTGGCCGATAGTCGCAGGTATTTCAGCTCCTCTTCCGATAGCGTGCGCACCACCCGACCAGGAGAGCCGATTACTAAACTCTTAGATGGAATACGCTTTCCCTCTGTCACCAGTGTGCCGGCACCGATTACGACTTCGTCTTCAATCACTGCCTCATCCAGGATAATCGCCCCCATCCCAACAAGCACCAAGTTCCCAACGGTGCAACCGTGCAAAGTCGCCCGGTGTCCGATAGTAGTCTTGTCACCGACAATTGTCGGCACACGGTGATGGCTTGTGTGAATGACTGTATGCTCTTGGATATTGGTCTCGCGGCCGATTTTAATCGGCAGAATATCCCCACGCAGAACTCCGCCGAAGAAGACCGAGCTCTCGTCGCCGATTTCGGTATCCCCGATCACCCAGGCATCAGGCGCGATAAACACGCCGTTTCCAAGCTTAGGGGTCTTTCCGCGAAATGAGGTGATCATTTAAAACAGCCGCTTCGCTTGCGTCACTACCGATGCCGGATTCGGCAACATTACCGCCTCGACATTCTTTGCATACGGGAACGGACAATCTCTACCGGAAACGGTAATCACGGGAGCGTCTAAGTAATCAAACAGTTCCTCGCTAATCCGCGCCGCAATCCAACTTCCGAGGCTAGCCTGCGGCCAAGCCTCCTGCACAACGAGCGCCCGGCTGGTTTTCATGACCGATTGTGCCAGAGCATTAAAGTCGAGGGGGCGGACAGTCATAATATCAATTACCTCGGCGCTGACTCCGAACTGCTCTAGCTCAGCCGCCGCGGCCAGGCACGTAGGGACAGTCTTTCCCCAACAGATAATTGTCAGGTGCTCCCCTGCGCGCTTGATATCAACCTCACCCAATGGAATCAGATATTCACCATCAGGCACCGGCCCTTTCACTCCATACATCGCCTCCGATTCCATAAAGATAACCGGATTTGGATCGCGAATAGAGCTTTTTAAAAGTCCCTTGGCATCCTTGGGAGTCGCAGGACAGACAACTTTAAGCCCGGGGATATGGGCGTAGATACCTTCAAAACTCTGTGAGTGCTGCGCGGCAAGCTGCATCACAGCTCCACTTGGACCGCGAAAGACTATCGGCACTGTAAACTCTCCGGCCGACATATAATTAATCTTAGCGGCAGCGTTTACAACCTGGTCAATTGCAATCAGTGAAAAGTTCCATGTCATGAACTCAATTACCGGTCTCAGGCCTACCATCGCAGCTCCGACACCGATACCGGCAAAGCCATTTTCCGCTATCGGGGTATCAATCACCCGCTTCTCGCCAAAACGCTGCAATAAGCCGCGGGAAACTTTGTAAGCTCCGTCGTAATACCCAACTTCCTCGCCCATGAGGAAAACTCGCTCATCGCGCTCCATCTCCTCAGCGAGGGCCTCATTTAAGGCGTCTCTGATACTTAGTTCTCGCATGGTAAATTATACGTATGTGTACTCTTCTACGGTTTCGACTCCGGGGGCCGGAGACTCATCGGCAAACTTCACAGCGTCTGCCACTTCCTCATCAACACTCTTTTCAATCGCTGGGAATTTCGAGACCAGCTCTGGAAAATCCTGCTCGATTCTTGTGCGGGCAATAATCAGTGGGTCCCGCAACTTATATTTTTCAACCTCTTCTTTGGTGCGATATTTCCCCGGGTCAGCCATCGAATGCCCGCGATAGCGGTAGGTTTTGAACTCCAGCAGAAACGGGAGTGATTCACTCCGAGCGCGATCGATTGCCTCTTTAGCGGCGTAATAACAGTCCACTACGTCTTCTCCATCGACAGTGGCCCGCGCCATCGGATATCCAAGCGCCCTAATAGAAGCATCTTCTGAAGCCAATGCCCGGCTGGTCGGAGTGCCCATGGCGTAGAAGTTATTCTCCACGATGAACACGACCGGAAGTTTCCAGAGCGCGGCAAGACACATTCCCTCATGGAATGGGCCGATGCTGACTGCGCCATCACCAAGAAAGCAGACCGTAACGGAATCCTCCCCGCGATACTTGGAGGCGAATGCTGCACCAGCGGCAAGTGGGACATGTGCACCAACAATCCCATGACCACCTAGAAAATTTAACTTGTTCGAGAAAAAGTGCATCGAGCCGCCGCGACCCTTCACGCAACCGGTGGCCTTACCAAAAAGCTCGGCCATCGACTCGCGGGCCGTTCCTCCTCGAGCAAGATAATGTCCGTGGTCCCGATATGCCGAAACCACATAGTCTTTCGGAGTCAGTGCTTCGATTACGCCCGCGCCAACCGACTCTTGTCCGATATACAAATGGAGGAAGCCACCTATCTTGCGCTCTGTGTAAGCTTGAGCCGCCGCCTCCTCGAAGCGGCGCATGAGCAGCATCTGGCGGTAAAGTTTGATTAAAGTAAGTCCGTCCATCAATCCCTCAATTCAGGTAAATTCCGGGGGAGTTTGTCGCAAAACTCAGGACAAATACTTACTTTAAAAAGGGGCAGAACTCCAGGGACAATCTTTACCTGAGGGAATCATCAAGGGAGGGTTGATTAAACCCGCACCAGGGGCCGACCGCGAAAAATCGTGTGAACCCTTTATTTTCAAGGGGGGTGCCACAAGTGAAAACCCAAGTTACTCACATAAGCCCTTCTGAAGTCCACGCGAACAGATTCTGGCAGAGCCAAAATCTGCGGAGGCATGACATCTAGGCCCAGAGGCGGCTCCCGTTCACGATGATATCGGTTCTACCAATTTTTGGCGCGACCGGCTGAACTGTGTGCGGGCAGGTTCATTCTAACCGAGAAGATTAGCCGATGTCTAATCCCCAAATACTAAAGAAGGTTAGCACACTTAAGTACCCAGCTAAGGACCTAGTAGTAGATACTCCACAAATTTCTATATTGTCGATTTGGGGGCTCTATGAACAGAGTAGAGTAACTAAAAGAGCAAGCTATTTTGACAACGGCGAAAAAGAAATACCTTCTAGCAATTGATCCGAGCTTACGCTCCTCCGGCTGGGTGTTGTTTGATGCCGATTCGGGAGAGCCACGTTCGAGCGGATTAATCTCACCTCCCGGATCTAAAATTCCCCTAGCACACCGCCTGGATTTTCTTCAGGAGCAGGTAGAAGCGCTGCTCGCGCGCTTGGAGTTGGGGCCAGGGGATCTGCTAATTTGCGAAGGTCCGGCGCCGCTAGTCCATAACCCTTTTTCAGCATTGAAGGTCGAGCGTGTGCGCGGAATTTTTGAGTCTGTCGCTCGCATGCGCGGAGTGTCTGTGCCGGGGCGGGTTAACCCGCGCACTGTGCAAACTGAGCTGCTTGGTATGCGGGGTAAACAGCTTGCGCGGGAAGAGGTTAAAGCCTGGGCCAGAGAGACCGCGGTGCGGTTATACGGAAAGCGGCTCGAGATGCTTAATCTGGACACTGATGGCAGCCCTTCGGCAAAACCTATCTCTCAGGACATAGTCGATGCGTTACTGATTGGAACTTTGGCAATCTCCCGTATTAAAGTCTGTCTCCAAACCGGTTCAGAGCTAAGCACCGCATTTCTTCCGCGCGGCAGAAGCTCCTCCTGGGGCGCCAAGGGCGGGCGCGGAATTTGGACGGAGGCCGAGTTCAAGAAGCTGCAAACGAGACATTAATAGATAGCACCGTGAGAACACCCGCTGCAGCTTACCTCGTTTTAGGACTCTTATTGAGTGCCGGACTTTTCCGTTACACAGACGATTCGCAAGCCCTGACGCCGACAGGCCCTGAAATTGTTATCTGTTCCCAGAATCTTCAGAACTTCGGCGCTCAGGATAACCGCCCCAATTTTTCTAGGTCTTCGCAAAACTCCAAGCGCTCAAAAGGCAAAAAAAGCTCAGCGGGACAAAAGAAATTCCTCGTTGATCGGTTTATCGAAGGTCGCTGTGATGTAATCGCCACACAGGAGGTAGGAGGTGAAAGCGAGAAGGAGTCCCTTGCGCATTTAAACCGTCTGGCTAAAGCCCTTTCTGAACAGACCGGTGGTACTTTTCTGACATATGTCGGGGAGAGCCGAGACTCTCGCATCAGAAACGGATTTATCGTTCGGGAAAGCGTGGGCGTGGTCGAGAACGTAAAGAGCTTCGCTAGAATCAATCTCCCAAAGCTTCAGCCACTGGGCCCAAACCGGCACTTCGCCCGTGGGCCTTTGGAGCTGGTGCTTGTTGCGACAGACCCTGCGACAAATAGGAAGCGCAGATTTCTAATTATGACCGATCACCTAAAATCCAAAGTCGACGGCTACAAAGATCCGACTCAGACACAGTTTGAATCCTCAAGAATGGAGATGGCTCAGGCCTTGCGCGAGATAGTGCAGTCCGAGCTAAAGCGCTTTGGCCCTGGCACGGTGGGGGTGATTCTTGGGGATTTCAACAGTCAGCGAGATAGTGCCTCGGCCGAGATTCTTGAAGGACGACTTGAGCTAAAGGATTTTTTTCCACCCCGACCATGCCGAGTGACAGAGAGTCTGCGCCCAGACTGTGGCCGCTCCCCGGCTAGGTCACCGGCCTTCATCGGCCTTTTTGAGGAGCAGTCGAGAATCACCAATAAGACCTTGGGCAGTTATCGCTATAAGAACCAATTGGAGTTAATCGACGAAATACTGCTCAGCGCTACCGACCTGCCGCTGGCCCAAGATGCTGCCGGACTTAGAGTCCAAATTATCGGGACTTTTGGCAAGGGTAGCGACCACAAGCTGCTTGCCGCCGGGTTGCGTTGGTAATGGGCTTGGAGGAATGCTGGCGCACAGGAGTTCGTTGCTTCTCGCACCTTACCGGGATATAAAACCCCCAAGAAATTTTAACTTTCGTGGGTAAATTGTATGTGGATTAAAGCATCTGGGCCGCTAACTGAAAACGTAACTTTGGTGACTACTCCAGTCTCTAGTCACCTGGTTATCTTAGGTGAGATGACAGCTCTGGTAGACAGCGGCATTTATTCCTTCGCCCCGCGGCTAATTGAAGAGCTCCAAGGTGCTCTCCAGGGACAGGACCTTAACTATATTCTACTAACGCACACCCATTTTGATCACTTGGGAGGGATACCAGCGCTTAGAAAAGCGGCCCCTGGTGTCAAACTTGTAGCCTCTCCATTAGCGTCTGAAATTCTAGCCGATAAAAAAAACCTGGCGGCGCTATACGAGAAAAACAAAGCCTGCGCTGAGGCGCTAGGAATGGAGTTTGATATCACCCTTAAGAAATGGTCGGCCGCGTTTGAAGTCGATCGAGTGGTTGGCGACGGAGACTCGCTTGAACTTGGGGCTGGAAGCGGCGCGGCAGTTGATGTTAAAATTATCGCAGTCCCGGGCCACTCGGCCGATTCCGTTGCCTACTATGTGCGTCCCGATGGTGCATTAGCCGGCAGCGAGTCGCTAGGGAGCTGGGGCGGGCGGGATAAATTTGCTCCGGCCTTTAACGCGAGCTTTTCCCAATACCTAATCGGACTCGAAAAGCTGGCGGGACTGGAAGTCCGAACCATCGGCTTTCCTCACACCGGCGCACTTTCAGGAGACCTGGCCGGGAAATATCTGGTCCAAGCCCGTGTCGAGGCGGAGAGGTTCGCAGAACAAATTCGTGATCGCTTGGCGCATGGAGAATTACTGGAGGAGGTTTACTCAGCAATTTTGCTCGAATGGATTGAACAGAATATCTGTCCCGAGGGTCCCTTCGCCGATGAGCAAGGTGCCACTTTGATGGAGATGATTAAGGCGGTGGCCCAAAATAGTTAGTTTTAGCTACTGCCCGCGGCAGTTCTTACAACTTGCCTCAGCCTTTAGCTCCCCGGCCTGGGAGACAATCTGCGTAAGTTGCAATGTGTATGTCCCCTCGCCTTTTCGTGGCAACTCGGTCGGACCCTTTAATTGAACCGGCTTACCTCCCGGTATCATGGCCCGCACTTTGACCTCCTCGGCGGTGACCTCCCCAACATTTACCACTGTGACTTGAATTCCTGTCAGCGTCACCACTCGTCCGCGCTGCCACTGACCGAGGGGCTTGCCCTTAAGACGCAGGCGAGTCATCACAGCTGCTTTTTCAGAAGCAGTAGTTCCCGGAGCACTCGCAGTCGCAAAGGTCTCTTCCTCACTCGCCTCTACCGGAGGGTTCACCACAATAACTGTATTCTCTTTGAGAAGCGGACGAACCTGCCGCCCCCCCATATCTAGCGCCGTATCTCCCTGAGTATTTTTTAATGACTTATCAGCTCCCGCCAGTAGCAGCGCTTGCACCAATTCAGGCTTGTCGCTTTGCGCTGCAGCCATCAAGGGGGAGATTCCAGCTCGGTCCTGCGAATTTACCTGAGCAGCCTTGTCCAAAAGCATCTGTAACACACCTAGATTGCCGCCCTGCACTGCATAGTGAAGCGCCGTGCGGCCCTCTGTATTCTGTACATTCACATACGCCTGAGCCTTAAGGAGCGCCTCGATTGTTTCCACCTCTCCGCTCTTAACTGCGAGCATGAGCGCAGTCGAACCGTCTTTCGCCCGCGGGTTCACGTTGGCTCCCTTTTCAATAAGATATTGGGCAATTTGCGGGTTTTTTCCACTAATGGCCACCAGTAAGGGATTCATCCCACCCTCGACAAAGTTCAGCTCCGCGCCAGCTTCAACTAGCACACGCACCGAGGGTAGTGATCCGGAATCAATTGCTGCAAGAAGTGCCGGCACTCCGCTCTCATCTTTTAGATTGGGGCTCATCCCACTCTTAATCAACAGCGACAGCTCCTCACTGTCCCCGCTTTGTATATGTTTAAAGAAATCCTTCGGGCTGAGTTTCACCTCAGTTCCAAGGATGGATTTTACTGCGGAGAGATCCGCAGTTGTTGAGCTTTCAGTCTTTAGTACCCACTTTGTCAGCCATCCACGAACGTCTTCGTTAACGAACACGACTGCCGAGATGGCGGAAATCAAACCCAATCCCATAGCCAGTTTTTTGAGCTTTCTGCGGTAAGCCTGTTTTGGACTGAGGTGCTTTTTTGCTCGGCTTGGGTTGTAGAGACCAAATAGGGCCGGCATCCGCCGGGTATTGGCAAAAGGCTTCTCTGACTTCTCCTCCAGCACCTCAATCACTTCATCAATTGTATTGAAGCGATCTTCCCGGTTTTTAGCGGCACATTTCTTGGCGAACTCTTGGAACCAGCGGGGGATACCGTTTTCGGAGCTCACAAAATCAGGAAGCGGCTCCAGCAGATGAAGCGCGGCTAAGTTAAACCAACAGTCAGCGTCAAAGGGCTTTGCTCCCACTACCATCTCGTAAGCCATGATACCGATAGCATAGATATCGCACCTGCCATCGACCTCATCCCCACGAATCTGCTCCGGGGCCATATAATACGGGGTACCAACGGCTTCGCCTGTCGCGGTAAAACCTTTGTCCAAGTAGAGGGTCCGGGCTAATCCGAAGTCGGTGATTTTGATATCGCCATCGGGAGTAATCAAAACGTTATCGGGCTTTAGATCGCGGTGAATCACCTTTTTATCGTGCGCGTGCTTCACTCCGTAACAGACTTCCAGCAAAATTCGCAGGGTCTCTTTAAAATCCGGTCGCTCATGGCGCGGGCCATAAATTTTCTGCCCGAGACTTGCGCCTTTAATATACTCCATCGAGATGAAGTAGTAGCCCATGCCGGCGTTACCGAAGTCATAGAGCCGAACGATATTTGGATGTGCAAGCTGCCGAGCAACGAGGACCTCGTTTCGAAATCGGGCAAAGACTACGGCGTCTTTGACTAGATGCGGGTAGAGCAGTTTGATTGCGCAGTGTTCATTGTCGAGTGCACGATCGATTACTTTGAATACCGCTCCCATACCGCCCGCGCCGAGCCGTGAAACGACCTCATACCGTTCAGCGATAACCGAACCGCTTTCAAACTCGAGAAATTTCTGTTCGCCGGTTTCAATCACTATAGGGA
>CAYMWO010000066.1:0-14203 GCA_964393905.1 uncultured Bdellovibrionales bacterium
TAGGTTAAACAATGTTTTTGCGCGCCAAGATGTAATTTCTATTTTTTGGGTTGTGTTCCTAGGAAGGAGCGTAAAGGCCCTTTGAGTTTCCTGAAAAATTTTCAGAAGCTGAAAGGGCTTTTACAGCTCCTCGCTAGCTGCGGTGTCGAGACTCCTCGTCGGAGTCACGGCGCGCGGTTGGCTTGAACCCCGTGGACACATTTCCCCATGACCCCCTCCCCCTTTCCCCGTCTCAAGACGGCCACCCTGGTGGTGGCCGCCGGATCCGTCGACGGTGTGTGCACGGCTGCGGCCGTGCTGCGCATCGCCGCCTGCGGGCGGCCGACGGTCACCTTCACCCAGGCGTTCCAGGTGGACCGGCTCGCGCCGGCCACCTGGGCGCCCCGTTCCCGCGTGGTCCTCGTGGACCTCGCGGTGAACAACCGCGACCCCGCCATGACGGCGGGGTTCCTTCGCGCGATCGTGGCGGCGGGGCACGAGGTGCTCGCCGTCATCGACGAGCACGACGCCCACGCCTGGGCGTCGTGCTTCGAGGCGGCGGGGTTCGACCCCGCTGGCCTCGCGATCGCTCCCGTGACGGGGAAGGGCTCGAGCGTCAACAGCTCCGGAGCCCTCCTCCTCTTCGCGCTCGGCGACGAGCCGGGGATCGAGGTCATCCGCGAGCTGTGCCTCGCGGCGGACGCGGGCGACAGGATGGACTTCGTGTCCAACCCCATCGCGCGCGACGTGAACGCGGCGATGAAGTCGGCGATCGCCGACGATACTCGCCGCGTGCGGATGGCCGGTCTGCTGGCGGCGGGCACGTACCTGCAGTCCGACCCGGCGGTCGCCGGGTGGATTGACGAGTACTCGGCGATCCAGCGGGCAAATGCCCAGATCGTCGCGAACGCCGAGTCCCTGGGGGACGGCCTCGTCCGGTGCGACGGCACCGGGCAGAGCCACGACGCCACGAGCGTGATGCTCGCGGCGTACCAGACCGGTGCGAAGGTCGTGATCCTCCGGGGCACGGCGTTCAACCGGGCGACGAAAGTCATGGAGCCCTCCGTCTCCCTCGGGGTTGCCCCCGGGGTAAAGCTCGACCTCCTCGCCGTGCTGCGGGGCGGAGGCATTGCCTCTGCCGGCGGCATGCCGGCGAAGGTGACGATCTCCCCGGCCGACGAGCGGGAGTCGATCGTCCTCGCCCGAACTGCTCTCACCTCGGCCTCCCAGGCCTAGATCGAGAGCGTTCCTCCACCCGGGCCCAAACGCGCAAGTGCGCTAAGGGCCCGGGTGGACTGGTCGCAAGACCAGGGAGAGAAATGGGAAACATCTTGGCGCAATGAGGTAACACTCAAAGGCGCCGCCCTGTTTCTCTCTATTATTTATTACGGAAAATATCAGAAGAACTTATCATAACCCAAGAATCTGGCATTTAGCTGCTGGAACATCTGGTGGTAGGGCGGATCTTCAATAAGGCGGTACCGGCCAGTTATCAGTTGATTGATAACTGGTCGGTAATACCAATGGCAAAAGGCGATATACAGCTCGGGGGTAACGTGTATAATATGCCCCGGTCGCAAGGTTAAATTATTTTTTACTCCATAACCTATTCAAACTGTGGCACAGCCTACCTCTAACCCGAACAAGCTACTTGAAATCGCCAACAAATTTGGCCTAGAGCTAATAGTGCTTTTCGGCTCGCGCGCGCGGGGCACTTTTTCGACTGAGAGTGACAGCGATTTCGGGGTGCGTGCATTAAAGACTTTGCCTAAAGAGACGCTGCTGGATGTAGCACGGGCTCTGGATGCAGTAAGCCCCAATGCCGAAGTCGTAGACCTACGGGAGGCCGGACCACTTCTGCTAGGCGCAATAGCTAAAGATGGTAAACTCCTTTACGAATCCCAAACAAGTCTGTTTGCTGAATTTAAAATCCGCGCGATGAATGAATATCTGGACTATCAGCCCTATTTAGATAAATTGGCGGAGCAGAACAAACAAGCCCTTAAGAATTTGAAATAGTTATATGTCACCAATAGATTTACAAGTGATCGAAGTAAAAAAAGGGTTTCTACTCAAGGAGCTTGACCTACTGGGAAAGCTGCAGGCGCAAAAGCTTTCAAAGGCAAGTGACATAGTTTTGAAGTATGCTTTTTTTCATTCTCTACAAAACGCCATTTCCGCCGTAATTGATATTGCGCAGCACATTGTCAGCGAAAAATCTGGCGAAAGCGCTTCGTCCTACTCCGACGCTATCGAACGCCTAGGGCAGCTAGGTATTTTAGAAAAGGAGTTTGCCAAAGAATTTTCGCGGGCGGCTAAACTTAGAAATGTGGTGGTTCATCTTTACCAGAATGTTGACATAGAGTTTCTAGCGTCAATGCTTCCGAAAGTAAGAGCTGATCTAAAAACCTTTCTGGACCAGTTGGAAAAGAACTTGAAGTAGGTCTGGCATAAGGGCCCTGGAAATAGTGACAATTACCCCTTACGCCTACCCGTAATCGTAATCCGCGAAGGATAACGGTCGATATACTTCTTCAGCACCTGAGCCCGTTTATAGACGTCGCCCATCTGTGAGGCGACTTCGTCTTTTTTGGCGCTGGCCTTGGTTACAATTTGCTGGTGCAGATCGTTTAGCATCGCCACTAACTTAGCGAAGCGCTCTTGCTCGGCGTCGGGGAGATTTGGGTTTGACTGATATGCCGTCTGCCAAGAATCGAGCCCTTCTAAATAATCGGTGACCTGCGCCGTGAAGCGATCGTAGTCCGGTTCATCGGACTTTAGAATCAACTTCCCCTTAGTGATCAGCTCCTCAAGGGCTTCAATCAATTGCATTTAGCCACTCCGAATTGAGAGGCGACTGCAGAGAACTCTTCTTTAAACTTCTCGGGAGAGAGGTTTGTCTGCTCCGCGATTTGGCAAAGCCTCTCGGCGTTTTCCAAATCCCCGGGGCTTAGCCGAATCATGTATTTTTTGGCGACTTTGTAGACATCAGAATTTATATCCACCAAACGGATGCGGGCCTTTCCGCTCTGGGGGTCAACGAAATTATCAAATGGTATGGGAACGAGTTTCGCATCAACCCTTGAAATCATCGCCTCAGTTCCACCGCTCAGAAGAAAATCCACAACGCCGAACCCAAGTTCTCGCGTGTATTCACGGTCAAAGGCATTCGGCTCGCGGCATCTGAGCTCATACCCGACATTCTTATCGAGCACAGTAAGCTTTACCCCTAGCTCCTTAAGCCGGCGCTGAACTCCGTTCTTGATAATCGCCCCGAAATCCACCTCGGAATAACGGATATTTCCATGCGGGTCGCGCTCGGCTGTTGCCAATTCTGGAATTGAAGCCGCATCGAGTTTCTCTGCAAGCCCTTCCGCTAATACGACAACTCCATACTGACGCCCTTCCGCTTTGCGCTTTAAAATTGAGCCGACAAGCAGGTTAACTAAGGTGCTTAACGGTGCCGAGCCCTCGCCCAACTCTTCCGGAATCACAGTCATTGTCGCACTTGCTGAAGTTCCGATGCCAAGAGCCAGGTGTCCAGCCTTTCGACCCATCGCCACAACCAGGTACCAACGCTCAGTAGTCTTAGCGTCGACCATTAGACTTTCAACTATTTCAGTGCCAACTTCTCTAGCCGATTGAAAGCCGAAGGTGCTGTAGTTAGAGGGTAGCGGCAAATCGTTATCAATGGTCTTCGGGACATGTGCAACCTTAATTGCTCCCTTTGCCACCTGCGCCACTGCTCGTGAACTACTCGCGGTATCATCCCCTCCTATCGTGACCAGATACCCGACCGAAAGCTCGAGCAGTGAGCTCACAACGGTCTGTAAAGTTTTGGGGTCCTTTGTCGGGTTTGCTCGCGAGGTGCGGAGCACTGACCCGCCATCATTCTGAATCCAGCTTACATCCGGAATTGTCAGCTCCACCGCCGAACTCAAATCCCCATTCGAAATCAGCTCAAACCCCTTCCGAATGCCGAAGACTTTATGCCCACGGTTAATGGCTTCGATTGTCGCCGCAGAGATGACACCGTTAATACCCGGAGCGGGACCGCCGCCGACGAGAATTGCAAAGGCTTTTCGTTCCATAGCTAGGTAAAAAGTTTTAGGAATTTCAGATCAGATTCAGGTCAGACAACTAGGCGGCAGTAACATTAAACCCGCAGTCAACATACATCACCTCTCCGGTAACTGCCGAGGAGAGATCGCTTAAGAGAAACAGAGCTGACTGCCCTACGTCTTGAATTGTCGTTAGGCGACGAAGCGGCGCCCGTGCTTCAAAATCACTGAGTAACTTTCTAAAGTCTGCGATGCCTGAAGCTGCCAAGGTCTTAATCGGACCAGCTGAGATGCAGTTTACTCGCACTCCATCGGCGCCTAAATCCACCGCTAACTCTCGCACGCAGCACTCAAGCGCGGCTTTTGCGACTCCCATCACCCGGTAGTGCGGAACAACTTTCTCAGCGCCATAATAGCTTAGGGTAAGGATAGAACCGCCGGGCTTCATCAACGGCAATGCCCGGGCAGTGACTGCCACAAGTGAATAGGCGCTTACATCCAGCGCAAGCTTAAACCCTTCACGGGAGGTCTGATTAAATCGTTTTTTTAGGTCGTCGCCATTTGCATAGGCGACTGAGTGGATTACGAAATCCAGGTCACCCCATTGGGCTTTAACCTGAGCAAAAACGGAATCCAGTCCCGCATCGTCTTGGACATCGGCCTGGAGAATAAGCTCGGAGCCGACAGACTCAGCCAGTGGCCTAACACGTTTTTCTAAGGCTTCATTTAAATAGGTAAAGGCGAGCTTGGCACCCTGAGCGTGGGCAGCTTCAGCGATGCCCCAAGCGATGCTGCGCTCGTTTGCTACCCCAAAGACCAGTCCTTTCTTGCCCTGAAGGAGCTTCATCTATAGAGCCTTAAAATTCCGTTCAAAACGAAGAACTAAGCCGCAGCCTCTGCAGGAGTCTCGGCCTTTTTCTCGGCGGACTTCTTAACAACGCGGCGCTTCTTCGGTGCGTCTTTCTTCTCAACAGTTGCTTCTACGAACTCGATAAAGGCCATCTGTGCCTTATCTCCGTCTCGCTTTCGGGTGCGAATCACCCGGGTATAACCGCCATCACGACCTGCGAAGCGGGGCGCAATTTCGGTAAAAAGTTTATGCACAGCTGTCCACTTAAGAGCGTTACCCTCTTCTTCGCGGCTTACAGCGAAAAGGAAGCTCATAGCCTGGCGTCTGGCATGCAGGGTGTTCTTCTTACCTAAGGTGACTAGCCCATCCGCAACACGGCGCATCTCTTTAGCCTTAGGCAGCGTAGTCTCAATTCTGTTGTTCAGAATAAGCGCTGTTGCCAAATTCCGAAGAAGTGCCCGCCTGTGAGCGGGGTTTCTTCCAAGCTTTCTGAATGCGTTTTTATGATTCATGGCAAATTATCTCAAACCAAACTTAGTGATTCATCGAGCTAGCGTTCTGCTCATTCATCCGATCAAGCTCTGGGCGTGATGGGAAATTCTCTAAACGAATCCCCAACCCTAGACCCATCTCAGTCAGAATTTCTTTAATTTCGTTAAGCGACTTACGGCCGAAGTTCTTCGTGCGCAACATCTCTGCCTCACTCCGCTGAACTAGCTCTCCGATATACTTGATATCAGCGTTCTCAAGACAGTTAGAGGAACGAACACTAAGCTCTAGCTCATCGATACGACGGTAGAGGTTCTCGTTCATACGGGGCTTCTCTTCAGTAACCACCTGCTGAACTTCTTCGACAATCTCTTCAGCGCCAACGAAGACGTTTAATTGGTCGCGTAAAATGTAAGCCGCCCCACGAAGAGCCTCTTCTGGATTAATGCTGCCATCTGTCCAGACTTCAAGAGTCAGTTTGTCGTAATCTGTGCGCTGACCAACACGGGCGTTGGTAACTATCAAATTGACCTTCCGCACTGGAGAGAAAATCGCATCCAGGGCGATTGTGCCCACTGGCGCTTCCTCTTCTTTGTTAGCCTCAGCGACAACATAGCCCCGACCAACCTTTGCCTTAATCTCCATCGACAACCGCCCTTCCTCATTTAAAGAAGCGATATGATGGTCCGGGTTAATAACCCGTGCGTTTGGCTCACCGGTAATCATCCCCGCCTTAACCTCTGCCGGGCCCTTGATATCCAGTCGAAGAATTGCTTCGTCCTTATCCCCAAGATCGAGCACGACATCTTTAAGATTTAGGATAATCTCGGTCACATCTTCGATGCAGCCTGGAATAGTTGAAAACTCGTGCTTCACGTTGTCCATGCGCACAGCAGTAATAGCTCCACCCGGAAGGGAAGAGAGCAAAATGCGCCGCAGACTGTTGCCAATAGTTGTGCCGTATCCGCGCTCTAGAGGCTCAGCAACGAACTTGCCGTAACGCCCAGAAGTTACACCTTCGAACTCAAGACGACGTGGCTTAATAAAATCCCGAACTATATTTCGATGCATATCTCCTACCTATCCCAAAACGGCCATTTAACTTTCGGCCAAAAAATTCGCATGTTCCAAAAATTTCAGTTTGTCCCGCATTCCGGGGCTACTTAGAGTAAAGCTCAACTATCAGCTGCTCTTTAATCGGATGCGTAATCTGATCACGTGTCGGAAGCGCCTTAACACGAACTTGGAAGTTCGAGCGATCCAACTCCAACCAATCAGGAATCTTGCGCGCTTCTGCTGCAACCAGTGATTCGTTGATTCTTGGGTTCTTCTGTGACTTTGGCTGAACGGTGATCACATCCCCCGGCTTAACCTGATAAGACGGAATGTTTACTCGATGACCGTTAACCAAGATATGCCCGTGAGAGACAAACTGCCGACCCTCTTTTCGAGAAGCCGCAAAGCCAGCTCTGTGGACCATGTTATCAAGCCGTCCTTCAAGACTCTGAAGCAGAGTCGTTCCGGTAACACCCTTGGTGGAATCCGCCTTATGGAACATCAGACGAAACTGACGCTCAAGCAGACCGTACATGCGCTTTACCTTCTGCTTCTCACGAAGCTGAAGCTTAAATTCCGAAAATCGGCCGCGGAGCTTGGAGTGCACCCCTGGAGGCCCCTCTCTTCTCTCTACTGCGCATTTACTTGAAAAGCAGCGGTCGCCCTTAAGAAAAAGCTTTTCGCCTTCTCTCCGACAAAGTCGACACGATGGCCCAGTATAGCGTGCCATTTATATTAGACCCTCCACCCTCTAAAAATTACACCGTTAAAACAAAAACTAAAAAATCGAACTAAACTCTGCGTCTCTACACTCTTCGTCTTTTCTCTGGACGACATCCGTTATGCGGAATCGGAGTGACGTCACGAATTACTGAGATACCAAGCCCCGCTGCCTGCAGCGCTCTTAAAGCGGACTCACGTCCAGAGCCCGGGCCTTTAAGAAATACCTGCGCTGTGCGCATCCCCTGCTCAACCGCACTCTGTGCTGCTGTCTGAGCGGCAACCTGAGCTGCGAATGGAGTAGACTTACGTGAGCCCTTGAATCCGTGACACCCAGAGCTCGACCAGCTGACAACCTGTCCGGAAAGATCTGTGATTGTTACAATCGTATTGTTGAAAGTGGCATGAATATGCACAACGCCGCTTGGGACATTACGCTTCTTGCCTTTCTTCTTTTTTCCAGCAATCGCCGCAGCGCCGCCCTTTCCAGTTGTCTCTTGTTTCTCAGCCATAACTTAAATTGTGATTTCCGTTTCTAAGAGAGTTTACTTCTTTGTGACTTTCTTCTTGCCTGGAATTTGGCCCTTACGTGGCCCTTTCCGCGTGCGTGAATTTGTTCTCGTGCGCTGGCCACGAACAGGAAGTCCGCGACGGTGACGAAGTCCGCGGTATGTTCCCAAATCCATCAAACGCTTGATATTTGCGGATGTCTCACGCCGAATATCTCCTTCGACTGCATAGCTCGCATCGAGGATTTTTCGAATACGTCCAACCTGCTCTTCTGTCAGACTGTCAGTGCGAGTATTCGGGCTGATGTCAGCCTCTTTTAAAATTTTAAGTGATGTGCTCGGCCCAATCCCAACGATATAGGTCAGCGCAATCTCCATCCGCTTATTACGCGGTAAATCGATACCGGCTATTCGAGCCATTTAGGTTTCAAACTCCAAACTCAATTAAACAATAATAACTCCGACGGGCAGTCTGTTAATCCAAACTCCCCGCAATCAAGAGCAAAGTCTCAAGTACACCAGTGGTTACACCTGAGGATAAACCCGCCGAAACGAGTCTGCCGTATTAGCCTTGGCGCTGTTTGTGCTTCGCGCTGCGGGAGCAGAGAACATAAACCACCCCTCGCCGCCTAACTACGCGACAGTGTTCGCAGATTTTTTTTACAGAGGCCCTAACTTTCATGGCGCACCCTTAATAGCTGAAACTAATAATAAAAACAAACTCCCGATTTCTATCCAGAAAACGGGACTATCGACCTTTTGAAGCGATCGATATTTTACCCCTCCAAACCCAGATAACCGCCTAGAATTACTGGAGATACCCTTACCCATAGGTAAAGTTCCAAAACTATGGCCGACTAAGCACGTACGGGCCCGAATCGGTAATCGCCACCGTATGTTCGAAATGGGCGGCAAAGCTACCATCTCGAGTAACTGCTGTCCACCCATCTTCTAGTAATTTCGTCTCAAATGAGCCCGTTGTAATCATCGGCTCAATTGCAATCACCAATCCAGGCTTTAAAATCCGACCCTGCCCTGCCGCACCGAAGTTCGGCACATGTGGTGGTTCATGCATTGCGCGCCCAATCCCATGCCCAACAAACTCACGCACAATTCCGAAGCCGTGTTTCTCCACGCGACTTTGCACTGCGTAACCAATATCACCAATCCGATTTCCAGCCTGGCACTGTGTTATCGCATCCTGCAAACTTTGTTCAGTAACCTGCAAAAGTTTCTCGTGAAGCGGCTCAATTTTTCCAACGGGCACTGTGGTCGCCGAGTCCCCGTAAAATCCTTCAAAGGTACACCCGTAATCAATGCTAATGATGTCACCCTCTTTAAGCGGCACTGAATCCGGAATGCCATGGACGATGGCATCGTTCTTAGAAGCACAAATTACTCCAGGAAATGGCGGCGCTTTGCGGTTTGATGCTGGGTAATTTAAAAAAGCAGGCTTTGCTCCAGCTTTTTCCGTTAACTCCAGCGCCTTCCTATCGAGGTCTAAAGTTGTGACACCCGGAGCGACCATCTCCCGTAATACTTGGAGCACTTCATAGACAATCATGCCGGCCTTCCGCATGATCTCTATTTCGGCTTTTGACTTAAGCTGGATAGACATCTTAGAGGGCGAGGGCTTCCTCTAATTCCGACTGGACCTCGTCAATTGAACCGGACCCGTCCACACGAATTAGCACTCCTTGATTCTCAAAAAAATCAATCAGCGGCTCGGTCTGTTCGAGATATACCTTCAAGCGCTCCGCCTGAGTGTCCGCCATGTCGTCGGCACGCGATTCGGCGCTGCGGCGATGCATAAGTCTGTTTGAAAGATCACCACTTGGGACATGAAAATAAACAACCGCCGAGAGCTCTTCGCCGCGCTCAGCCAGCATGGTATCAAAAGCCTTACCTTGCGGCAGGGTCCGCGGAAAGCCGTCGAGGATATACCCCTTTTTGCAATCATCCCCTGAGATTCGTTCACGGATAAGATCGATAATCAGTTCATCCGGCACTAGCTGGCCGGAGTCCATTACCTCCTTCACCTGCTTTCCAAGCTTCGTGCCTGCCGCTACGGCTTGCCGCAGCATCTCACCGGTGCTGATGTGAGCCAGCCCATGCTTCTCCGCCAGAATCTTAGCCTGAGTCCCCTTGCCCGCGCCTGGAGGTCCGAGAAAAATTAGTTTCATAAGTTTATCTCTGAATTAGTCTTCCGTGAAGTTGCATGCCACGACCTGCACCACGAATCTTACCCGGGCCCTTATTCATAAAGCCCTCATAGTTGCGTGCGACTACATGCGATTCAATCTGATTCGCCGTATCGAGAACTACACCAACCACAATCAGAATTGCCGTTCCGCCAAAAAAGTAAGCAAAACTCTGCACGCCCATCTTCAAATAAAACATCGAAGGCAAAATACAAACCGCGCAGATATACAATGCACCCCAAATTGTTAGCCGACTCAAAACACGGCTCAGGAAATCAGCCGTGTCCTTACCTGGACGCACTGTTGGAACAAATCCCCCTTGCTTCTTCAGGTTTTCGGCAATCTGATTAGGATCAAAAACTATCGCCGTGTAAAAATAACAGAAGAAAATTATCAACACTGCAAAAATTGATTCGTAGACCAGCGAAGGTGGAGTTAGATAAGGAACCAGCTCCTTCAATGCCTCGATATTACTAAACTGCGCTAATGTCGCAGGAAGAACCAATAGGGCAGAGGCGAAAATCGGGGGAATAACCCCTGTCGTATTTAATTTTAACGGCAGATGCTGCGTTGTGGCCTGCGTCATCCGCCTACCGACAGCCCGTCGAGGATATTGCACTGGAATCCGCCGCTGACACCTTTCAACAAAAACTATAAAAGCCATTGTCAGGATACCAAAGCCCAGCACTAAAAGCAGAGATAACGGAGCAACTTCGCCTGTCTCCATGAGCTTGAACGTTCCAGCGAGAGTCGAAGGCATACGGGCTACGATACCGGCCATGATGATAACGCTAATTCCGTTACCAATCCCGCGCTCGGTAATCTGCTCACCGAGCCACATCACAAACGCCGTTCCAGCACAGAGAGTCATGGCGGTCATAATTCTGAAGTGCCAGCCCGGAGCAGCCACTACTCCCTGAGACTCTAGTCCGATACTAATCATCGTCCCTTGCGCTAACGCTAAGAGAACCGTTCCAATTCGCGTGTAGCGGGTAATTACTCTCTTTCCTGCCTCACCTTCTTTTGAAAGCTCCTCTAAGCGAGGGACCAATGAAGTCATCAGCTGCAGAATAATCGAAACACTAATGTAAGGGGCGATACCTAGAGCAAATACCGAAAAATGCTCCAGCGCACCGCCGGAGAACATATTGACGATACCAAAGAGGGTGCTGGAAGCTTGATTGAATAGGCTCTTTAATTTTTCCGCGTCGATTCCGGGAGTCGGAACAAACACTCCGATGCGGTATATGACCAGCATCCCGAGTGTAAAAAAGATGCGCTTTCTAAGTTCCGGAATTTTTGCTGCGTCCTGAAATCCTCCGATCACAATCACCCTCCACGATAGGCGGGCTCAAAGCCCGCTGGTAATTTTCAAAACTACAACGACCTTACGGGCCCCAATCAGAAAAATGATGATTGTTTAAATCGCGACAGGGCCTTAGTAGAAAAAACGTTAGGGAATTTCGCGTACGCCCGCGAATTAACTCACTACGCGGGCTTCCCCGCCAGCGCTCTCGATTGCTGCTTTTGCAGAAGCAGTAAACGCATGCGCCTCAATAATAAGCTTAGATTTACACTCAGACCCGCCGAGAATCTTCACCGGACGACGAAGAGAACGAACTAGTCCCAATTCTGAAAGCTTCTGCAACGTAACCTCGCCAGTGGCGCCCACTTTCGCAAGCTGCTCAAGCGAGATAGTGACAAAGTCATTTACCCCAGCGATTTTCTTACGTGAGGTAAAGCCCACCTTCGGTAACCGACGATGAAGTGGCATCTGACCGCCTTCAAAGCCACGCCGGTAGTTATAACCAGAACGTGAAGTTTGACCTTTCTGACCCTTACCGCAGGTCTTACCGTTACCCGAGCCTTCACCGAATCCGATACGCTTGCGCTTACGCTTGGAACCAGGAACGGGTGCGAGAATCGCTAGATTCATCACCACAACCTCTGTTTCAATTTCCTTTTTCTTGGCCATGAGACACCAAATCTCTTTAATACTTTGCTGTTACTTACTTCGCTGACTTCGATGAGCCTTTAAGCTCTTCAATATTTACCAAATGGGCAACTGCCTTAAGCATGCCGACTGTTGAAGCAGTCGCCTCATGCTCGCAGCTCTTACCAATGCGACCAAGACCTAAGGCCTTAAGTGTCAAAAGCTGCTTAGGCGGGCGACGAGCTGTGCTACCGGTTTGTGTTACGAGAATCTTCTTAGCCATCTTTACCTGCTTGCTGGTTTTTAACCGTAAACTTTATATCCGAGCTCTTCCAGCGATTTGCCACGACGTAGGGCAATATTCTCCGGAGACTCGAGCTGCATTAGCCCATCAAATACAGCGCCCAAAACGTTGTGCGGGTTCTGCGAACCGAAGGACTTAGAAAGAATATCATGGACTCCGACGCGCTCGAGAACGCTCCGGACTGTTCCCCCGGCGATAACGCCAGTTCCGGGAGAAGCGGGCTTTAGCAACACAGTGGCGGCACCAAAGCGACCGATAACTTCAAATGGGATAGTTGTGCCCATCAGCGGTACACGCACAAGATTTTTACGGGCCGCGTCTCCACCCTTGCGAATGGCATCCGGGACCTCATTGGCCTTTCCCAAGCCATAGCCAACGTTGCCACGCTCGTCACCGAGCACTACCAACGCACTAAAGCTAAAGC
Organism: uncultured Bdellovibrionales bacterium; assembly: GCA_964393905.1. Taxonomy (GTDB): domain Bacteria; phylum Bdellovibrionota_C; class UBA2361; order SZUA-149; family CAYMWO01; genus CAYMWO01. The sequence goes on from CAYMWO010000066.1 coordinate 12,527, forward strand.
GACGACCACCCTTAACAACCTTGGCTACGCGATTGATGAACACCACTTTTTCTGTGAGCTCACCGCAATCCGCAGCCTTCACTCGACGCTTAATGCCTTTTGTTAATTCCTTTCCCATCACTCTAAACCCCTAATTAAAATTTAAGTCCGGCCGCACGTGCACCTTCTGCAACCGCAGCGACACGTCCGTGATAAAGATACCCATTGCGGTCAAAAACTACAGAGTCGATCTGCTTCTCTTTGGCGAGCTCTGCAATCTTGCTACCCACTAACTTTGCGCTATCTACGTGACGAGTAGACTTGCCTGGCGCCTGAAGCCCTTTCGATGAAGCCGAGGCGATCACCTGCCCAGAGTCATCAGCGATAAGCTGCGCGTATGTGTATTTCAAACTGCGATAGACGCACAGACGCGGCTTCTGCACAGTTCCCTTAACAACTCGCCGAACTCGTTTCTGTCGAAGTTCGCGGCGATATTTGCGTGATGTTGCTGTTGCGTTAGACATAACGGACTCCGAAGCTCCTTAAAACTTCCCTACTTCTTACCAGCCTTACCGGCCTTGAGTTTAATAACTTCACCCTGATAACGAACCCCTTTGCCCTTATATGGCTCGGGAGCACGTAGACTGCGAATCTGCGCGGCGACCTGCCCAATAAGCTGGCGGTCAACGCCTTCTAACTTAATTGCGATATCTCGACCTTCCTTAATTACCGAGCCCTTGATTCCGGCAGGCAATGGAAAATCAATAGGGTGCGAATATCCGAGCGCTAAGTTTAAAGTGTTACCCGTAATGTCAGCTCGGTAACCAACTCCAATTACATCCAAAACTTTTGAAAATCCCTCGGACACTCCGTGGACCATGTTGCTGACAAGAGCGCGCTCCATCCCGTGATAAGCACGGTCTGTTTTTGAGTCGCCTACGCGAGCAAGCTCCAATACACCATCTTTAAGAGTGGCGGTAATCTCCGGACGAAGCTTACGCTCAAGCTTCCCCTTTGGTCCTTCAACTTTAACAACGCCGTCTTTAACTTCTACCTTAGTTCCCTTGGGCACGTTAATCGGCTGTTTTCCTATACGAGACATTTTAAAGTTCCTTAAATTTTCCCTAGTTCAGCTCTAGAACACCGAGCAAATCAGCTCTCCGCCGACACCCTGCCGACGCGCCTCTCGATCACTAAGCATGCCACTCGACGTGGATACGACCACTAAACCGAGCCCACCCTTGGTCACGGGAATCTCCGCAGTGGCAACGTGCACACGGCGACCAGGGCTTGAGATTCGCTTAATTTCGCGGATTACAGGTTTGCCGTGCGTGTCGTATTTAAGGAAGATTTTTAAGTTCTTCTTTCCGGCTTCCTTTTCCACGATTTCAAACATGTCGATATAGCCCTCATCCTTAAGCACATGGAGAATCTGCTCCTTGGTCTTAGAGGCTGGAACTGAAACTGTCGGATGGCCCGAGGCTGTCGCGTTACGAATTCTTGTTAAAAGGTCTGCTATTGGATCGGTATTCATCTTTTATTTTCTCATTCTATATGACTAACAGACCTACCAACTGGCCTTGGTCATGCCCGGAATCTCTCCGCGGTTTGCTCGCTGTCGAAGACAAAGTCTGCAAAGCTTAAACTTGCGATAATATGCCCGCGCCCGGCCACAGCATCGGCGCGGTGACGAGCGTC
>CAYMWO010000067.1:0-14199 GCA_964393905.1 uncultured Bdellovibrionales bacterium
GGTTTTAAATGAAGCGTAACTTAATCGAGCTTTGGCGATACCGTGCTCTGGTTTGGGCTCTCGTCTGTCGGCATCTTAACGCCCGTTACCGGGGATCGATTCTGGGGTTTGTTTGGTCGTTTCTTAATCCACTGTGCCTGATTGGGGTCTATTCGCTCGTATTTCGCTATTACATCCGCTTTAACGATGTTGAGCATTACACCCTGTTTATGTTTGCCGGGTTACTGCCGTGGATCTGGTTTTCGAGCGGTATCTTGGAAGCTACGAGCGCGATTAGCAGTGGTGGGAGTTTAATCACAAAGGCGCTTTTCCCCCCGCATATCCTTCCGACGGTTTCGGTGTTGACGAATTTGGCGAATTTTCTCTTTGCCGTTCCACTGCTACTAGGATTTATGCTGATAGCGGGAATCGCTCCCGGCCCGGCTTTTGTCTTATTGCCGGTTGTGATTCTTATTCAGCTGGTTTTCATGCTCGGGCTCGGCTTGGGGTTGGCAGCATTAAATGTGCATTATCGGGATATTCAGCACATTCTTGGTAATTTAATGACCCTCTGGTTTTTTCTCTGTCCGATTATCTACCCGGCTAAGAATGTTCCCGAACGGTTTAAATTCACCCTAATTTTAAATCCCGTAGCGATGTTTACGGAGATGTATCAGGGTATATTTCTTGAAGGTCGCTTCCCGGCTGGAGAGCACTTGCTGTTTGCGGGTGCTGTTGCCTGCTTGGCATTTCTAGCTGGGAATATGTTGTTTAACCGCTATCGAGAGGGCTTTGCGGAGTTAATCTGATGGAGATTCATCAGCTAGTCCATACATTAAACTACGGCGACGCAATTTCAGGCGAAGCGTTGGCGATTCGTCGCATTTTGACGGAGATGGGAATCCCCAGCCGGATTTATGTGGTCAACGCCCATGAGAAGGTGCGTGAGTTTGCAGTTGATTGGCGTAAACTTGAAGGCGACATCGCGCACAGTAAAGATGTCTCGGTGGTTCATCACTATTCCCTTGGCTCGCCACTTAACGGACTTTATCTAAATCTATCGGGAACCAGGCGCGCCATAATCTATCATAACCTCACACCGGAGCGTTGGTTTGAGAGTTACAACTACCGAGTTACTCAAGATCTGATCTCTGGGCGTAAGGAGTTGCCAGCGCTTTTAGCGGTGTCCGATCTAGCGCTTGCGGACTCTGAGTATAATCTCAGCGAGCTGCGCGAGATGGGGGTGGCAGAGGGATTTGTCTTGCCGCTATTGCTCGATGAAGAGAAGTGGCAGGTGCCGGCAAACCCTGGGATTAAAGGGGTTCTAAGCGGTCATGGCGGGCGAAATTTCCTTCATGTTGGGCGACTAGCGCCGAACAAACGCTTAGAAGATATCATTAAGGCTTTTTATTTCTACCACCACAAGATTGATAAACAGAGTCGTCTTTGGCTTATCGGTGGGGATATCGACACCGAGATTTACTCCTTTGAGCTGCGCCGATTGGTAACGGAGCTGCGATTAAAAGAGGCGGTGACCTTTGTTGGATCCGTTGCCGATAGCGAACTTAGGTCCTTTTATGAGAATTCCGACCTCTACCTCTGTATGAGCGAGCATGAGGGGTTCTGTGTGCCGTTATTGGAGGCCATGCATTTTGGCCTTCCGATTATCGCGTTTGATTCTTGCGCCGTGAAGGATACGCTGGGCGGGGCTGGGGTATTGGTTGAGAAAAAGCTTCCCGCTGCGATAGCCGAGCTGATGAACATCATCGTGAATGATGCCACGCTCAGAAGCCAGCTTATCGAATCAGGGCGCAAGCGGGTTTTGGGCTTTAATACGCGGATGTTTGCCGCAGCACTAAAGCGCGAACTAATTGACCGACTGACCCAAGACATTCCTCAAAAGCGAGTTGCGTCTCATGAGGGCCGCTAGAGTCAACACCAATTTGGTCCCCTCCGAGAGAGCTGCGGCTCAAGTTACAATTGGGTTGGACCTGCGGGCGACTGAGCCTGACTTTAAGGCGCATTACGGAAGAGGCACGGGGCGCTATACGGAAGAGCTTGTGCGGGCCCTGCTTAGGCTGCAAGTTGACGGGGTTACGGGGGGCATACAGCTGCAGGGGTTAAAGGGTGATGCCCTAAGAGGGCACACTGGGGTGCGAAAGTTCGTTCAGGCGCTTCCGTTTGGGCGGATGACAGTTGAGACACAGTTGCTTCTTCCATATCAGCTGTGGACAACTCACAAGAGCTTTGTGCACTTCTTTTCGCATGGGGACGCTCCAGCCTGGAGCCCTGTTCCGTATTTGGTAACGGTTCTAGACCTAATCCCACTCCGCTTTCCGGAGCTGTATCGCGCCAATCGACCAAATTGGCGTTTTCGCCTGGCCCGTTATCTGGAGAACCGGGCGGTTAAGAGCGCGGCAGGGATTTTTGCGATTAGTCAGGCGACGAAGCGGGACTTGGTAGAGCTATTAGGCGTGCCTGAAGAGCGTATTGTTGTGACCCCATTAGCGGTTGGGCCGGAGTTTAGAGCTGCGACAAATGTCGGAACGGCCCTATTGGAGATGAAAAGTCGGCTAAAGTTGGAACTTGAGCTGCCACAGAATAGGCCGATGTTGCTTTATGTGGGCGGCGTTGACCCGCGGAAAAATGTTCCATTTCTTCTAAAAGCGTTCTCGGAGGTGCTTCGAAGCAGCGCCGATAATACGACCGAGAAGCCATTTTTGGTATTGGTTGGAAAATACTCTGCGGATGATAACTTTCCATTGGTGCTCTCAACTATTAAAGAGCTGGGGTTAGAAAATGACATTAAGCTAGCTGGGTTTGTCTCGGATGCGCTTCTGCCTAAATATTACCAAGCCGCCACATTAAGTGTTTTTCCTAGCCTTTATGAGGGGTTTGGCTTTCCAGTGCTCGAGTCGATGGCCTCTGGAGTTCCGGTGATAGCGGGGAATAATTCATCGATGCCAGAAGTTGGCGGAGGTGGAGCGGTATTGCTCCCCGATAACGAGCTTGCTGTTTGGGTTAAGGAGATAGAGGCGCTACTTGCGTCTTCCGAGAGGCAGCTGGCTCTGGCAGAGAAAGGCATAGTGTCGGCAGGGGAGTTTTCTTGGGAGAGGACGGCGCGCTTGACCGTTCAAGGTTATGAATTTTTCGCGCGAAATTAACTAAACGGATTAGTGTTTAGCCTTAAGGGTCGTGTAATTAAGGTCCTCGAAGCTGAAAATTAAGTCAGAGATAGAGAGTTATAGTGATTAACAGAGAAGTGAGGAAATATTTACATGGGATTTAACTGCGGAATTGTTGGACTACCGAATGTTGGCAAGTCCACCATCTTTAATGCTCTGACCGCCACCCAGCTTGCCGCTGCTGCGAACTATCCATTTTGCACCATTGAGCCCAACACTGGGATTGTTCCGGTGCCGGACTCTAGACTAGAGGCGCTTTCAAAGGTTGCCGGTTCAGCAAAACTAATTCCTACGACAATTGAGTTTGTGGATATCGCAGGCCTTGTGCGCGGCGCCTCCAAAGGAGAAGGGCTGGGAAACCAGTTTCTCGGACACATTCGCAGCGTTGATGCGATTGCCCACGTAGTTCGCTGTTTTGAGGACTCAAATGTCGTGCATGTTGATGGCGCACCAGACCCGAAAAGGGACGTAGAAGTCATTGAAACCGAGCTTATGCTTAGTGATATGGCCTCTGTGGAAAAGCGTATCGATAGGGTGTTTCGAATCGCTAAGGGTGGGGATAAAGAGGCCAAGGCAGAGCTTGAGGCGCTTGAACGAGCCAAGGCGATACTCGATGAAGGTCGGCCGCTTAGATTGGCGGAGGACCCGGAGGGGTCCTTTCAACGGCTGGAGTTAATCACAGCCAAACCTCTATTATATGTAGCCAACGTATTAGAGTCCGATGTCGCTATGGAACCTACGGAAGATGCTCCAGGACATGTCGGGGCGTTGGTCCGGTTGGCCCACGCTCAGGGTTCTGAGGTGGTTGTGATCTCAGGGCTTGTTGAGGCCGAAATCTCACAGCTAAAGCCCGAGGAACGGCGTCCTTTCCTGGCTGATATTGGGTTACAAAGCTCCGGTTTGGACCGTTTAGCCTATCAGGGGTATCGCTTACTGAAACTGATGACATTCTTTACAGTGGGGCCGAAGGAGGCGCATGCCTGGACCTGTAAGCAGGGAACCCTGGCACCAGATGCAGCCGGAGTCATCCATACAGACTTCGCTAAGGGATTTATCCGAGCTGAAATCATCTCATATGCAGACTATATATCGTGCGCCGGGGAACTTGGTGCGAAGGAAAAGGGAAAGTTACGCATCGAGGGGAAGACATACGAGATGCAAGACGGAGATGTCGTGCATTTCCGCTTTAATGTCTAGTCCGTTTATATAGTATTTCTAGCCATTTACGTTGTTAATCTGAAACGCATAAAGCGCCCCGGCATGACGGGCTGTGGCGCGCTTTATTGCGTTTTGTTGCGCTAAAAATGCGCGCAGGCGTGTAGCGCTGCGCTGCTCAACTCAAATTTATTGTTGTTAGAGAATCAAAAGTACTCTAGAGAAACCTCGATAGTAGTTTTAGATTTTTGCATTCGATTTGCAGTTCGATGACATCAGAAGTAGCGATGTCTAATGATGTGATGTTGGGCAGGTGGTCTGCACCAGTTACCAAAAGTCCGTTTCTTGCAGAATTCCTATTTGGGAATAGCGAGGTTTGTGCTAGGGTGGCTGCAGTGGGAAGAGTTGTGGGATAAAAACTTCGTGGATGTGCAGCCCACTTAGGACACGCCAATCAGCGCTTTAAGCAGTAAAATAAAAGTGCCGAATCTGGAAGTGTTGAATTGTTAAACACGAAACATGGGATGAAGATAATGGCTACAAAAAAGAAAAAACCAGCAGCGAAGAAAGCTCCGGCAAAGAAAGCGAAGAAGTCAACTGCTCGCAAGGCAGCTGTTAAGCGCAAGAAGCCAGCTCGTTCAGCTGCACGAAAGAAGGCTCCAGCAAAGAAGGCCGCTAAGAAGCGCGCTTCTCGCTAAGAGTCGTACTCTTGTAGAGGGGACTTTGGTCCCCTCGCTTTTTATGACCGCTAAGTTGATATTTTATCGACTTGGCGGTTTTTCTTTTTATATAGTTGCGATAGCCTGAGCAGGGCTTGAGAGTTTATAGTCAGCAAGTTTCATCCGTTTAAAGTTCACCGCCAATTAGGCAGTAAATTTAGTAGCCTACCCAAAGCCGATGCCGAACGACCCCAATATACTTGTAGAGCGACTACTGGCCGGGGAGACTCGCGCCCTGGCGCGCATCATCTCTCTTATTGAAGACTCGCATCCGTTAGCGCAAGTGGCTCTTGAAAAACTCTATCCGCACACGGGAAAATGCCAGGTAATTGGCGTTACCGGCTCACCCGGAGCAGGAAAGTCCACGCTTGTAGACCAAATTGTTATTACACTTTCTAAGCTAGGAAAACGGGTTGCGGTCCTGGCGGTTGACCCGACAAGTCCCTTTAGTGGCGGTGCTCTGCTTGGGGATCGCATCAGGATGACTAACTCAATTGAAATTCCCGGAGTATTTATCCGTTCGATGGCCACACGAGGTGCTCTCGGCGGACTTGCTCCCCGAACAGCCGAGGCAATTTTTGCTCTTGATGCAGCCGGATTCGATTTTGTAGTGGTCGAGACCGTCGGTGTCGGCCAAGCAGAGGTGGAGATTGTTAAGACCTGCGATGTGGTGCTGGTAGTTTCAGTCCCCGGAATGGGCGATGAAGTTCAGGCGTTGAAGGCTGGCATACTTGAAATCGCCGATGTCTTTGTCATTAACAAAGCTGATCATAGTGGCGCTGATAGATTGAAACGCGAGCTGCTTACACTTCTTAGCTTGAGTGATAAGCAGGCGCGTAAACCAAAGATAGTTGAAACGGTTGCTACTGAGCGCAAAGGCATTCAGGAATTGATGGATGCGGTCTTTGAATATCTGGCTTGGGCCGAAGGGTCTGGGGCGGCAAGTGCCCGGCGCGAGGTATTTTTGAGAGAGTCCTTTAATCGACAGATCTCCTCTGTCTTATTGGAGGATGTGCTTAAAACCGCAGAATCTAGCGGAATATTATCAAAAATCCTTAAGGAGCTATTATCTCGCTCTAAGGATCCCGCCTCGGCTGCTCGTGAGGTCGTGGCGCTTTATAAGGGCAAGTGAGGTAATCTTTAGCCATGACTACAAGAGAAGACGTCATTGAAATAATGAAGTCGATTATCGACCCAGAGCTCTATATCGATATCTGGACTCTGGGACTGATCTACGACATTAAAGTTCAAGATTGCACCGTTGATATAAAAATGACCTTTACCTCGATGGCCTGTCCGGCGGGCCCGCAACTTGTGGGCGAGATTAAGGAGAAGTGTCAAAATCTGTCGGACATTCAAAAAACAAATGTCGAGGTCGTTTTTACCCCGCCCTGGGAGCCTACTGAGGAGCTAAAAGCGATGATGGGAATTATCTGAGTGAGTTTCCTACTTTCTCCGGACTTAGCAGAATTCGATGAAGTGTTAGGCAAGTTTTTTGCCGAGGAGTTTCCCGCGGGGTCGGTGCGGGGTGCGATGTTGGATCAGATGGGGGCGCGCGGGGCGCTGTCCGGTTTTGAAGTGGAGAAGTGGAAAAAGATTGTTGAGCTGGGAGCGCTTGTCGCTGGTCTACCGGAGGATGCCTCAGGGTTGGGGTTTGGTTTGTTGGCATTTGAGATACTGTTGACGAAAAGCGCAGCCGCGCTCTCGTCGCTTCCGCTTTTTGAAACACTGGCTCTCGGGGCGTTGCCGATTCTGGCATTAGGGTCTGAGGGGGCTAAAAGTGAGCTTTTGCCGCGCATCGGCGCTGGAGAATTGCGGCTTACTGGTCCGCTATTGGGGACGTTATCGAAGGTAGTTACGACAAAAGACCCGAAGCTGGGGGTGACTCTAGCAGGAGAGATGGCCTTTGTACCCTCCTTTGCATTGGCTGATGCGCTGGTGGTTATTGCTAGAGACTCAAAGGGGCAGGCGCCGGGGTTATTCCTTGTTGATAAGCAGGCCACGGGCATAATCGCTGAATCTATTGCAACTCTCGATCTGATAAGATCATTTAGCAAAATCAAATTGGAAAATGTCCCAGCCAAATTATTAAGTCAGGGGGCATTAGCAGCAGAAGCTTTGGCCGAGCTCCGTGAACAGGTGGCGGTGCTTATCGCGGCAGAGTTGGTTGGTGTCTCAAGCCGAGCGCTGGAGATGACGGTTGATTACGTTAAAACCCGGCAACAGTTCGGAAAACCTATCGGGACCTTTCAGGCGATTCAGCATCAGCTAGCTGATATGCATCTGGGGCTTGAACAGATGGCCAAGCTTGTCCGATTCGCGGCAGCCTGTTCCGCCACTGACAAGAGTCAATTTCACTCAGCGGCAATAGCTGCGAAGGGTTTTGCTAGCGAGCTCGCGCCAAAGATTATCGAGGGGGCAATCCAGGCCCATGGTGGAATTGGTTTCACCTATGAATACGACTTACACCTTTACCTTCGTCGCGCTCAGGTGCTCTCGGCCTTAGCCGGAGATGCGCGGGAGATGTTCCGCATGCTAGGGGAGATAGGGATAGGGAGGTAGCTCCTTACGTACTCGTCTTGACAGCCACCGATTATAAAGGCGAAATTGAGGCCGCGCGCGTCCTTAGCTCAGCTGGATAGAGCAACTGGCTTCGAACCAGTAGGTCGGGGGTTCGAATCCCTCAGGGCGCACCAGAATTACTTTTAGAACTCAAGGGCGGCCAAATTTTGCGAAACGGGAGATTCTCTGGTCCTCATTTGCAGTAGCAAACTCCGGTCCTCGAATTCCCGTTTCTCGAAATTTGACTCACCCTTGAGCTCTAAAAGTAATTCTGCGAGGGGTGGGGGTTCGTATAAATCCAAGAGGTCCGAATATGTCTGACATGAAAGAGCGCGTGGCGGCGGAGTTGGCTAAGCGGGTGCAGGATGGGGATGTGCTTGGGGTAGGGACTGGGACTACAGTGGATGCGGCTTTGGTGGCTATTGGGGAGCGGATTAAGCGGGAGAAGCTGGATGTGCATGTGGTTACTAGTTCCTATCAGAGTGCTTGGCGGTGTCAGGAAATTGGGCTTAGAGTTTTGGGGGCAGAATATAATGGCGAGCTCTCTTGGGGGTTTGATGGGGCGGATGCGGTAGATGAGGAGTTTCGGCTGATTAAAGGACGCGGCGGGGCGCTTCTTCGGGAGAAGGTTCTCGCGACACGGTGTAAATCTAATGTCATTATTGTGGATGACACTAAGCTAGTAAAAAACATCGCGCAAAAATGTTCTGTGCCAATTGAAGTGCTTCCGCAGGCCCGGTTTGTTGTGGAGCGTGAACTGCCAAGACTGGGTGCGAGGAGCGTGACTCTTCGTATTGGGACGGCGCTTGAGCGGCAGTTTCCTGTGATTACCGAGTCCGGTAATCTGCTTTTGGATGCCAAATTCGAGAATATTTCCAATGTGCTGGACGCTCAGATCAAAGCCATTCCGGGGGTGGTTGAAACCGGACTGTTTATTGGCTTGGCTTCCGAGCTTCTGGTAGCTGGGGAACGCGCGGTCAAATCCTTTTTGAAGACCAGCTGCAATATCTCGACTTTCTGACACGGACTCTAGGGTGTGATACTGACTAATTGTCGGCTTTGATCTCTCTAAAAAAAATACAGTAGATGAAATTTCTCACCCGTTTTCTAACGAGAGTTAGCAAACGGGTAGAAGCTGATGAGGTTTTGTAGGCGGACTGGGTAGCGAGACGTTCTCGCGGCCCTTGAAGTTTCTCCGGTTTGGAGAATGCCGTGTCTCAAGACGACAAAGCTAGTTCGCAGCAGTTCTTCGGAACGCTTGTCGGGCAGTTGGTGGATGCGACAACGGAGGAGTTTCCCAAACTTGTAGCAACTATCCTGCGGGAGATTCTGGAGGGTGGGAGAATCGCTGAAGAAGCGGCATCGTCGATGTTGTCCCAGGTGCTGGACGCGCCCAAGCGCCCGTTGCGCCTCGCGGCGGCTCATCTGCTGCTGCGCATCGGACGGAATGTCAACTCGTCACTTCGGGTAGTTATGAACGATGTGCAGGGTAAGCCCCTCTTGCTGCCGCGAAATGTCGCCGTCGTGGAATCAATCGCGCGGCTACGAGCAGGGGGTTTCCCTCAGAATCAGCTAGCCGAGGCACTCGTCCCGGTAGCTGTCGCCAATTTCGGAGGCCAGCGTCGGGCCGCCATGCGGCTGCTCAGGCAGTTTGGGGGTGCGGCCGCACCCTACATCTCGCAGATTCTCCCACTGCTCTTCGTTGAGAGCCGTGCCCTGAGACAAGAAGCGGCAGAGACGATTGGCCAGATGGGATATGGCAATCAGTCGGAGTTGGAGCTGCTAACGGCCAAGTTCGTATGCTTGAGTCGTCAGGCGAGCACTCCCCCCGCGACTCCGCTGGCACACCTGGTTCGAGCAATCGGATATCTTGGTCCCATCTCACTCAAGTTCCTCGCTCGGCAGATGAACGAGACGCGCCATCCAGCTGTGCGCTGTGAAGCAGCCGCTGCTCTCTCGGGACTCGTTTCGGGCGAAAGGGTCTCCCGGGTAGTTCTCGTCGCAGCGACCTTGGCGTACTTGGAGACCCTGGCCAGCGCCCTGCTCTGGATGAATTCCGAGGATGAATGGTGTCGAAGGATCAGCTCCCCGCAGGTCACTCGGACTGTTCTCAAGTGCCTCGGTAGGCTGGGTCGAGTGCCGGACGATTTACGGGAGAAGATGCTTGCGGGTATGGGCAGAGCCGCAACTTGTGGCAACTGGAGGGTAGCTCAATCGGCTCGAAAAGCTCTCGCTCGACATGGTGCTCTACTCTAAGGAGAACACGTTGGCCGGGAAGGTGCCTCGGGGGAGTCCCTGGGTTTGCACCTTCCCGGCCGCCAAAAGCCAAGTCAATTCAATCTCAAATCATGGCCCAGGCAAGAAAGGTTAGTTCAGCTTCTACTCCGCTTCTACTCAGATTCTACTCTGAGTTTTCACAGCTACAGCGCTGCCGGCCCTGCCGCCGCAATCTCCTGCGACTGACTATCGAACTTTTTGAAGTTATCGTGAAACATCTGCGCCAATTCACGCGCTGCTTTGTCGTAGGCCGCTGTGTCCTTCCACATTTGCCGTGGGTTTAAGACCTCTGCCGGCACATTCGGCACCGCGGTTGGAATCGCTAGGCCAAAGATTGGATCATTCTTATATGAAGCGCTCTTTAGCTGGCCGTTAATCGCGGCCTCAACCATGCTGCGGGTGTAGCGCAGCTTAATGCGCTCGCCCACTCCGACGCCGCCTCCAACCCAGCCGGTATTTACCAACCAGCAATCGACTTTGTGTTCGGTCATTCTTGCGCCCAACATCTCAGCGTAGCGTGTTGGATGTAATGGCAAGAACGGTGAGCCAAAGCAGGCGCTAAAGGTCGCCTTAGGAGAGTTCCCCATGCCTTTTTCGGTGCCCGCGACTTTGGCGGTGTAGCCACTTAGGAAGTGATACATCGCCTGCGCTGGTGTGAGCTTCGATATCGGCGGCATCACACCGAAGGCATCGCAGGTTAAGAACACAATATTTTTCGGGTGTCCGCCGACGCCTTCCAGGAGTGCACCCTCGATATACTCAACCGGGTACGCGGCGCGGGTGTTTTCCGTAAGCGAGACATTTGTGTAGTCCGGCACACCGTTTGCGTCCAAGACGACGTTTTCTAAAATAGCGCCGTCACGGATGGCATTAAAAATTTGCGGCTCTTGTTCCTTTGTCAGGTTGATGCACTTGGCATAGCACCCCCCTTCGAAGTTGAAGATGCCATTATCGCTCCAGCCATGCTCATCGTCACCGATAAGCAATCTTTCAGGATCGGCCGAAATGGTGGTCTTGCCTGTGCCCGAGAGTCCAAAGAACAGGGCGGTATCTTTAGCTGCAGACTTGCTCATGTTAGCCGAGCAGTGCATCGGGAAGATTCCGCGGAGCGGATAGATGTAGTTTAGAATTGAGAAAATCGATTTTTTTATCTCGCCAGCGTAGCTCGTGCCCCCAATAAGGATTAATCCTTCGGAGAAATTTACGACGATGAATGTGCCGGTGCGCGTGCCATGGATGGCTGGATTAGCCGAGAAACCCGGAGTGTGGATAATAGTAAACTGTGGCAGGTGTTGCTTGAGCTCTTCAGCTAAGGGACGAACAAAGAGATGCTTGGCAAAGAGATTAGCCCAGGCACTTTCGTTTATGACTCTAATCGGTAAGCGGAAATTTTTGTCAGCGCCGCCAAAGGCATCTAGCACGAAAAGTTCTTTGCCTTTTAGATACTGCAATTGGTCGCGTCTTAATTGGGCAAAATGTTCTGGTGATAGTGGTTGATTAACTTTCCCCCAATCGACGTTTGCGGCTGTGGTGCTGTCCTTAACGATGAATTTGTCGTTTGGGGAGCGGCCTGTGAATTCACCGGTAGTGCAGGCTAATGCTCGTGTATTGGTCAGTCGCCCTTCGTTCCGACTTACCGCTAGTTCTAGCAGGGTGTCAGCGGTGAGGTTCCAGTGCACGGCACCGGTTTCGCTAATACCGTGAATATCCAAACCATGAACACTTGATTGCTGGCCGTTATTTGTCATGACTAATTCCCTGCACTCCCAAACAGAACGATAAATATTGTATACGCGAGAAACGTAGAAAGACGCAGTAAGTTACTCGGAGAAGCGAGATAACCTACCACAGGTTAAGGGAAAATCAAACAGTGCGGGATGCATTTTCAGTGATGGGTTTAAAGCGATTATCACGATGTCGATGAATTTGCCCTAAACTCCGTATGTAGTTTTAATTTCCTAAGTTTCTTGCTAGCTTGTGCCGGGTTGGCTTCCGCGGCATCTGGGCCTGAGGGGCAAGATTCTATGGAATTTGAGATTAATCTGTACCGGAGGATTCTAAGAAGATTTTCATGCGAGAAAGGAGTTTTGCGAATAGATCACCAAAGAAAGACGACAAGTATAACGTTAACGAGGACATCACCGCACGGGAGGTGCGGGTCATTGGTGTGGACGGAGCCCAGCTTGGGGTTCTAGCTACGGTTGACGCCATTAAGATGGCGGAGGAATTAGGGGTCGATGTTGTAGAAGTCGCTCCCGAGGCCAACCCACCGGTCTGCCGCTTATTGGATTACGGCAAACTAAAATATAAAGAACAAAAAAAGGCCGCAGAGACGCGTAAGCGTAGTGCGCAGCAGGCCGTTAAAGAGTTGCGGGTGCGCTACAGCACTGATGAGCATGACCTTGATACAAAGGTGCGTGCTGCAAGAAAGTTTCTTGAAAGCGGAGATCGTGTCCGCTTCCAGATGCGATTTCGTGGTCGTGAGGTTGTCTATCAGAATCTCGGGCGAGATATTTTCGACGAAATTGTTAAGCGACTTGAGGATATAGGGACGGTGGATGAACGTTCACCCCTAATCGGCCAGAGGATGATTCTCAGCTTCGCACCGAAGTCTCACAAATAAAAGAGCATAAAAGGCTTGTGCTTGGATGAATCACAAGCCCTTATTTTTTCTTTCCTTTGGTCTCTTTGGCCGGAGGCGCAGTGCCGGCCTCAGTTGCAGCGCCTTCAGGTGCCGTAGCCTTCTTAACCTCCGACTTGTAACAGGAAATCTCCCCCGAACGAGTCCCGATGCATCGGCCAGCGGCGTTTGCGCAATCCTCTGTGATTGCGTCGAGTAGGGCTTTTCTCGTTGAATAATCGGCAAAAGCGTATTCATCGCTGGCGGCTGTAAGGCGCTGACCGACGCAGCGCGAGCGGTTGTGATGTTCCGCCTGACAGGCGCGGATGGCCTCAGCTTGTGCGGCGGACATCCGCCTGGTTAATTTCTCCTTGGCGGCATCTTCATTGGAATCATGTTCTGAAATGCGAGAGAAAAATGTTTCTACTGGTTTAATCTCCTCTTCCGGAGTCTTCGGCGCTGTGGCTTTAGCAGCTCCTGGAAGTGGTGCGGGAGAGGGTTCGGGCTTACGTTCCCAACTGTAGAAGATATCCGACTCGCAAACGAACTCGAGCACTGCAGGCGCCTCAGTTGGCGCCGCGGCTTCGGCTGGAGTGGCCTTCTTATCAGCTTTTGGGTCGGCTGCTTGCACCTCATGCAGTGCAGGCCCACAAACGACAGCAATCGATAATATGAGGAGATATCTCAGCTGGTGCACAGCGTTATCCTTGTTCAAAGGCCCTTTAATTTAATGAGCCAGAATAGTTAAACGATTAATTCTCTATGTCTTCTCCAAGTATCCTAGTCGGCTAGTTTTTGAAAATCATTGTTTTTCAAAAACCATTTGAACTAAAGCCCCTGATTGGTCGTCTCAGTGTGGCCCCTTATAGATAGCCTCTGGCGGCTGTAGGGGGTGCATTATTGATAAAAATGCTGTTCCTAGGACTAACCAAAAACACAGAATTACGGGGCCAAAAGTGCCCCAAAAATTATGACCCTTACCAACACCCCGGAGAGGAAATTATTGGTCTCAATGCTTCAGCGGGCGCTATTTGATTACTTTGGCGATCGCAACGATGAGCGTGTTGAGGCCGAGGACTGGCTCTTTGATCTCGACGAAGGGGACACTCCGTTTTCATTCTCCTGGGTATGTTTGCAGCTAGATATCGATCCGTACCGTGTGATATCCCGCGTCCAGAAGATGCCTCCGCGTGATGCAATTAAAACGCAGAAGTGGTGGGGTATGCAGCGAGCGGTAGGGCAGTAGTTAGTCTGGCAGTAGCTAGTTGAGCGGTTTCAACTGCGGCACCCCGACCACCTCGCCACCTCCGACATCAATTCCTCGGCGGCGCATGATCTCTCTGACAAGAGCGTTGTAGAATGTGGCCCGTCGGTAGCGCTCCGAGGAGAGGCTTAGCGTTGAAACCGCCGTGACAAACAGGAATAAAACGGCCAGCAATGACGCCAGCAGATTGTTCTCAGTTATAGTTTCAATAACAAAAAATCCGAGCATTCCAATCGCTGGCGGGAGGAAGAGGAGTGAGCCGTGACGCTCCAGCCCTGTCAGATTCAGCAATCCTAAGCTCTGATTGCTTTGTGCGGAGTAGGGTGCGTTTTGAAGTTCATCGGCGTAGCTCTGCAGTGCCTCTGTCGGCACCGCCACAAGTTCAAATCGCAGAAAATCCTGAGCGGATTGAGTCAAAACAACTCGCAAGGCCCTAAG